>NZ_JBEXJN010000008.1:0-208382 GCF_040609115.1 Lentzea sp. NPDC004782 | reverse complement strand
CCCCGCGCCCCCCCGGCCTGCACGCCCCAACCCGGCGCGGGGCGCCCCGCGCCCCCCCTGGGGGGCCCCGGCGTTCCCCCGGCCCACCGGCGGGGCCCCCGCGTGCATTTCAAGCAGGTGCGGTGAGTGACTGGGGCGCCTGGGTGGGGTATCACTGGACGGGTGATGCAGGACGGGGACTTCCTCGGGGGACTTCACTTCGACGGCACCAAGCGCGACGTCGAAGTCGGACCGACGACGGGCATCGTGCGCTACTACCCGGTGCCGCCCGCCCCGCCGGCCCGCACGCCGTGGTGGCGCTACACGCTCGTGTTCGTCCTCGGTTTAGCGGTCGGTACTGCCGTCGGCGTGGTCCTGTGCAGCAATCTTCTCTGAGTCAGTGCAGCTCATCGTCCACTTGAGACGAAGTTGTCCACAGGTGTGGACGGCTCTGTGCACATGTTGTGGATAGCTGTGGACAGCCTGGGGGCACTTCTCCACAACTCACAAAAACGGTCTTGACACAGGAATGAACCTGCGCTCTGCCGGGAACGTCTTAGGTGTGTGATGGCGGTCACGAAGATCGCCACCAGGACGGAAGGGGAGGTGTGCCGTGGAGATCGCAGGAGTCGCGATGCTGGTGCTGTCCCTGGCCGCCGTGCTGATGGTCGTGATCGCCGGATCAGTTCGGCAGCGGGTTGTCTCGGATGCCGAGGAGGGTGCCGGTGAAGGTCTTGGTGGCCTCCGCGTAGCAGATCGCGTAGGTCCAACCCTCTGACCAGCCCTGGGATCCGGGCATCCGCCACGCCGGGAACACGTCGGTGCGCTTGTCCGAACCAAGGTAGTCGTGCACGGCCTTGGTGCACTTGTCCTTGGCGACGGCGCTCATCTGCTCCTTGGACGGCGCCGGGTCGTTGAACTTGCCCAGCGGCACGATGCCGCCCGGCACGGCCTCGGCCATGTGCGGGCTGTTGCAGGCGGCCGGCTTCACGTCAGGGTCCTTCGAAGGCGAGCCGCCGAGGCAGATCTGGAACGTGTTGAAGCTGGAGCCGCCCTTGAGCGCGTCCTTCAGGGAACCCTTGCGCGCCAGGGCTTTTCCTTCGGGGGCGAGTTCGACGACGGTGCACAGCCGCCAGCGCTCCCCCTTCTTCCAGCCCGCCTCGTTCGGCCAGAACGTCCACACCTGCAGCCGCGTCCCGCCTGCGTCCGCGCTGCCGAGGTAGTCGTTGATCACGCCGTAGCACGACGGCAGCGCGGCCTTGCGCAGCGCCGTGGTGTCCGGATAGGTGGAGGGCAGGCCGGTCATCTCGCCGACGCCCATCACCTCGGCGTCGTGGCTCGCGGCGCAGTCGACCGGCTTGAGCTCGGAGGAGTTCATGCACTGCCCGACCTTGGGCAGGGTCGGTGCGTCCGCGGCGGCGGTGGACGGCATCGGTCCTGGAACGGCCTGACCTCCGACCTGAATGGCGCAAGCGCTCAAGCCCAACGCACTCAGGATGATTGCCACCGCCAGCCGCACACGAGTCACACCACAGAGACTAGGGCCTTGACCTGATCGGCGAT
This sequence comes from Lentzea sp. NPDC004782, assembly GCF_040609115.1. Classification (NCBI taxonomy): domain Bacteria; kingdom Bacillati; phylum Actinomycetota; class Actinomycetes; order Pseudonocardiales; family Pseudonocardiaceae; genus Lentzea; species Lentzea sp. NPDC004782. The sequence goes on along the minus strand of NZ_JBEXJN010000008.1, from coordinate 206,840 downwards.
GTCCCGACGCTGTTTTTCGAACGCCGCGTCCGTCAGCGCGGCCGGGTCGGTGGGCTGGCCGAGCACCGGCGTGTGCAGGTGTCCGCCGAGGACATTCGTTGCGCCGTAACCGATCCGCACGCGGTTGGCCCGGTACATGCTCTCGTTGGAGAGGTAGTCGCCGCCACCACCGGACGCAGCGACTCGGCCCGGCGTCGGGTCGTCCGTGCGGCAGTCCTGCTGGGTGCCGACGACGACCCACTCGCAGAAGCTCCGGTTGAGCTGCACCGGGAACGGGCCGGTGCCCGCGTTGATCATCTTCTGGAACGGCAGCGACGTCTCGATGAACTCGTTCGCGGGCTGCGGCCACCCTGCCGCGTCCGGAACGCTGCCGTACGATTTGACGTCGTTGTTGTCGCCGAATCCGCCACGCCAGCGCGCCGCCCACCGCTCGATGTCGAAGCGGCCCGGCCGACCCTGGCTGATCGTCACGAACGCGTCGGGCTTCTGCTCCAGCGCGGAGCCGTAGAACTGCTCGACGATCCCCTCGTCGAACCCGCCCCACAGCACCGGCAGCACGGCGGCCTGGATCACGACCCTGCCCTGCGGTGTGGTGATCTCACGGCCGTCCAGCTGCAACGCCGCGGCACCCGCCGGGTTGGCGCGCCGCACGTTCGCGCCGGTGAGCTGGAACGGGTCGAAGCCGGTCACGGCGATCTTGCGGACGCCCGGCCTGGCCTGGAACGTCGCGTCGCTCAGCCCGCGCGAGGCCCAGTCGAACTGCTGGATCAGCTGCGCGTGTTCGTGGACCGACAGCGGGAAACGCGGCTTCCACTGGCGCAGCGCGGAGGTCAGCTGCAGGCGAGCCCAGTAGAGCGGCCGGTCGTCATAGGCGTCGTGCGCCAGCGGTTTGGTGCTCTGCGCGCGGGCGACCGCGGCCTTCCACAGCGCGTTTCCCTCACGTGTCACGAACTGCTGCGCCTGCTTCGGCACGATCTGGTGGCACAGCCGCGTGGTGAACTCCCTGACACGGCCGTCGAACCCGGCGAGCCGCACGAGCTCGGGACCGACGGCGGGACCACCGGTCACGAGCGTGTCGTCCAGCCGCTGCTCCTCGACGGTCAGCGGGGCGGTGGTGTCGTAGCAGTTGTCGTCCTGAGCTCGGGCGATGCCCGGCACGACCGCGAGGCCTGCCGCGATGACGAGTCCGGCGATGATTTTCACGCCTTGATCTCTAACGGAAACGGGCCACCCGCCGAAACCGACGGGTGGCCCATGTCGTTAACGGACGCGTCTCAGTGGGCGGCGACCGGCTTCACCCGAGGGTTGTCCTCGTCGACGTGGTAGTCGGACGGGTCCGTCTGGTCCGTGCCGTTGAACACCCTGGCCCGCTTGGCGATCAGCGTGACGATCACCGCGACCAGCAGGTTGACGAGCAGCGCGACGATGCCGACGTAGATCTGCGTCGTCGACGCCCCGAACGGGTGCCAGCCGAGGATCGAGATCTTGCCGAGCGGCAGTGCCGAACCGGCGAAGTGCGCCTTGTTCACGGCAGGGTTGCCGATGTTGTAGAGCAGCCACATGCCGTAGCCCATGCCGGCGACCCAGCCCGCGACCAGGCCGTAGACGTGGAACCAGCGGGTGTAGAGCGCGATCGCGACCGCAGGCAGCGTCTGCAGGATCATCACGCCGCCGATGAGCTGCAGGTCGATCGAGAACTGCGGGTCGACGAACACGATGAACGCCACCGCGCCGAACTTCACGACCAACGACGCGATCTTGGCCTGCTTCGCCTCCTCGGCGGGCGTGGCGTGCTTGCGGATGTACTCCTTGTAGACGTTGCGCGTCCACAGGTTCGCCGCCGCGATCGACATGATCGCCGCCGGCACCAGCGCGCCGATGCCGATGGCCGCGAACGCGACGCCCGCGAACCACGACGGGAAGTTGTGGCCGAAGAGCTCCGGCACGATCGTGTTGGTGTCGGGACGGCCGGTCGCCTGGTTGACGATCGGCTTGGTGCCCGCGCTGACCGCGACGAAGCCCAGCAGTGCCAGCAGACCCAGGACCAGCGAGTACGCCGGCAGCGCCACCATGTTGCGCTTGATGACGTTGCGGCCGCGGCTCGCGAGGATCCCGGTCAGCGAGTGCGGGTACAGGAACAGCGCCAGCGCGCTGCCGAGCGCCAGCGTGGCGTACTGCAGCTGGTTGGTGCCGGTCAGCAGGATGCCGTCGGCCTTGGACGGTGTCGCGTCGAACTTGGCCTGCGCCGTGCCGAAGATGTGGCCCCAGCCGCCGAACTTCGACGGCAGGTAGACGATCGCCACGAGGATGACGACGTAGATCAGGATGTCCTTGACGAACGCGATCAGCGCCGGCGCCCGCAGACCCGACTGGTAGGTGTAGAGCGCGAGGATCACGAACGCGATGAACAGCGGCAGGTGGCCGAGGATGCCGCCGCCGTTGAGGCCCATGCTGCGCAGCACGGCTTCGAGACCGACCAGCTGCAGCGCGATGTACGGCATGGTCGCGACGATGCCGGTGATCGCGATGATCAGCGCCAGCCAGTGCGAGCCGTAGCGGCCCTTCACGAAGTCCGCCGGCGTGACGTAGCCGTGCACGCGGCTGACCGACCACATGCGCACCAACGGCAGGAACACGATCGGATACAGGATCACCGTGTACGGCAGGGCGTAGAAGCCGAGCGCGCCCGCACCGAACATCAGCGCCGGCACCGCCACGAACGTGTAGGCGGTGTAGAGGTCACCGCCGACCAGGAACCACGTGATCCAGCTGCCGAACTTCCGGCCGCCGAGGCCCCACTCGTCGAGGTGGTCGAGGGTCGCGCCCTTCTGCCACCGCGCCGCCACGAAGCCCATGACCGTGACGAGCAGGAAGAGGACGCTGAAAACGATCAGCTCGGTCCACTGCATCAGTTCGCTCCCTCGTCCAGGTCGTCGACACCCAGCTTGTCCGGCTTGCCGGTGACGACCGGCTGGTCCTTGGTCTTGACGTAGACCAGGCCGACGCAGAGCACGCCGAGCGGCACGAACGCGAACTGGTACCAGTAGAAGAACGGCAGCCCGAAGAGGCGAGGCTCGTCCATGTTGAACCACGGCGTGATGAGCATGAGCAGCGGAACTATCAGCAGCAGGTTCCAGTTGCTCCAGCGCAGGCCGGTCTTGGGATCCGACGGCATGGTGGCCCTCCGTGTACGCGGTGTTGCGCGGATGTTAGGCCTGATGAGACGTGTCGTCAGCTTCGTGATCGGAATCGTTGCACTCCGCTTAACAGTCCCTTAGGGCTGCGCGGCGTCCAGGCGGGCGACGAGGTCCTCCTCGGCCGCGTCGAAGTACTCGGCCAGCTGATCGACCGCTTGTTGAACGCCTCCATTGTTCAACAATTCCACAATCCTGCGATTCCACGGCAGGTACGCCTGGTGGAAGTCGTTGATCTCCTGAGCCACTCGGAAGGCCAGCATGAGTTCTGCGAAGAGGCGGTCCGACTCGTCGCTCAGCCGGGTGCTGCCCGCGAGCCCGACGATGCCGCGGTGGAACTGGATGTTCGCCTGGCCGGCCTTGGTCCAGTCGTTCTTCTCGGCCCTGGCGACAGCTTGCCGGACCGGCGCCCGCACGGCCTCGCGCTGGGCGTCGGTGACGTCGTTCCACAGCCTGAGGGCACCGCACTCGATCACCCTGCGCGCGGCGTAGAGATCGCGCACGTCGTCGCCGGTGGGCCTGCGGACGAAGACGCCGCGGCTGTGTTCGTGCACCAGCAGCCGGTCGCGCGTGAGCAGCCGGAACGCCTCGCGCAGCGTGTTGCGGCTGACGCCGAGCGCGCCGCCGATGGCCTCTTCGCTCAGGCGCAGGCCCGGCGCCAGCTCGCCGTCGAGCACCCGCTCGCGCAGCATGTCCGCGACTTTCTGCGCGGTGCTCGCGCGCTCCAGCTCGGCCTTGCCCTGCGCCAGCGTCGACACCCACGTCTCCGTCACCTGCCAAGTCTATTTGCAGGATCGTTCGATTGCACTATCGTCAAATCGTTCAACAATCCCACAATCCAACGATACTGCAGACGTGGGGGGACGGCCATGGACCTGAACGCGGACCTCGGCGAGGGCTTCGGCCACTGGACCTTGGGCGACGACAGCGCCGTGCTGAAGGTGGTGACCAGCGCAAACGTCGCCTGCGGCTACCACGCGGGCGACGCCGACACGATGCGCGCGGTCTGCACCCAAGCCGCCGAGGCAGGCGTGGCGGTAGGCGCCCACGTCGGCTACAACGACCTGGCAGGCTTCGGCCGCCGCTTCGTCGACGTGGCACCGGACACCCTGACCAACGAGGTCCTGGCCCAGCTGGGAGCCCTCCAGGCCTTCGCCCGCGCCGCCGGCACACGGGTGTCCTACGTGAAGCCGCACGGCGCCCTCTACAACACCCTGGTGCGCCACGAGGCCCAGGCAGACGCCGTGGTGGACGCCGTCCGCCTGTTCGACCCAACCCTCGCCGTACTGGGCCCACCCGGCGCCGTGTGGCTGAAGCGGGCCTCAGTGGCCGGCCTGCGCGTGTGGCACGAGGCCTTCGCCGACCGCGCCTACACCGCCACCGGAACCCTGGTCCCGCGCAACGAACCAGGAGCCGTGCTCCGCGACCCGGCGGAAATCGCGGCAAGGTGCGTCCAACTGGCAACCGAGGGCTGGGTGCGCACCACCAACGGCCGCCCGGTGCACATCGCCGCCGACTCGATCTGCGTCCACGGCGACACCCCGAACGCCGCAGAGATCGCCAAAACCGTCCGCAAGGCCCTGGAGTCAGCCGGCGTCGCGGTGTCCCGCGTGGACTCCCCACTCCGCCACACCCGCCGCGCCATCTGACAAGAACTGTCAGACCCGCTCGCTACGTTGGGTCGCGGGGGACCCAAAACCCGAGGGGACCCCTGCGCCAGCGCGCTCACCACCCGCAGCGCGGCCTCCCACCAGCCAAGCCTCGCCGCGACCTCGGCGCGCCGCCCGCACCAGTGCCGCGACTACGCCAGTCCGGCGACGTTGCCCAGTCCGGCGACGCCGTCCAACTCAGCGCGCCGCCCCTCCATCGGCCGACGTGGCCGTCCAGCTCAGCGCGCCGCCCGCACCAACGCCGCCGCCCCCACCAGCCCGGCCTCGCCACCCAACTGGGCAGCCCGAACCTCCAGCCCGGCCAGGTAGGACAACCCGGCGTGGGTCTTCAACGCCCGCCGCACCGGCTCGAACAGCAGCTCCCCGGCCTGCGCCACCCCGCCCCCGATGACCGCCAGCTCCAGGTCGCACACCGCGGCCGCCCCGGCGATGGCGATCCCGACCGCCTGACCGGCCCGTTCGAACGCCTCCAGCGGGATCTCCTCGCCGGCCAGCGCCGCCGCGGCCAGCAGGGCCGCGTCCGCGTCGTCGGGTGCCTGCCAGCCTGCGCGGCGGGCCCAGGCCACCATCCGCGGTCCGCCTGCCACGGTTTCGGCGCACCCGCGCCCGCCACACGTGCAGGGTTCTCCGTCGGGCTCGACGACGATGTGGCCGATGTGCCCGGCGTTGCCGGTCCGCCCGCCGAACGGCCGCCCGTCGAACACCAGTCCGCCACCGACACCGGTCGACACGACCAGACCGACCATGAACGTGCTGCCCTGCCCGGCGCCGCGCCGGTGCTCGCCGAGGGCCATGCACACGCCGTCGCCGGCCAGCTCGACCGGCACGCCGGGGACCAGCGACGACACCGCTGACCGCAGCGGGAAGGCCTGCCACGAGGGCACGTTGATCGGCGAAACGGTGCCGGCGACGGTGTCCACCGGTCCTGCCGAGGCGATGCCGACACCGGCCACCGCGGCGTCGCCGACCACCGACGACACCACGGAGACGACCGCGTCCCAGGGGTCGACGGCGGGCGTCGGCACTCGCGACGACCGCACCACGCGACCCGCGGGGTCCACCAGGGCGGCAGCGATCTTGGTGCCGCCGAAGTCCAGTGCCAGCACCAGATCAGTCACGGTGAGCCATGCTAACCAGCGACTTCCAGTCTGATCACCGGAGTGGTGCGCACGAGCTCCCCGGCCGCCACCTTCACCACGGCGGGCCACGACCCGGCAGTGGCCCACGTCGGCGCGGACACCGTGAAGTCGAGCGCCATCCGGCCCTGAGCGGGCAACACGCCGGATACGCAGAACGGCCCGACCAACTCCCACGTCTCGCGCGGCGACAACACCCAGGCCTGCACCGGCAGGTCCCCGTGCGCGCCAGAGGCCAGCACCACCCGCAGCACCGACGACGAACCCGGCGCCACCGACACCAGGGAAGGCGACGAAGCCACCCACAGCACCTCGACGGGGTCCTCGAAGTCCCACTCCGGCACGGTCAGCAGCACCACGTCGCAGACCTCGAACGGCAGCCCCTCCAGGATCGCCCGCACCGGGTAGCAGCCGGGCGTCCGCGGGCCCTCCAGCCGCACCTCCGCCTCGACGTACCCGCCGGCCGGCAGCGACACCGGCAGCGAGTCCCACGACGCCGACCACCCGTCCGGCAGCGCCAGCCGCACGACGCCCTCGAACTCCGGCCCGTCCGACATCGCCACCACCCGCAACCGGGTCGGGCTGAGCACGTCCAGGTGCACGTTCGCCGCCAGCCCGCCCAACGGGGCCGGCTCGTGCAGCCAGTACCGCGCGTACACGGGCGTGACGGCGGGCGAAACAGGCCCGAGCGGCGGTCCGGCCACTGCCAGCCGCGCCTTGACCGAGGGCAGCGAACCCTCCGCGGGCGAACGCGAGCCGAGCACTCCCACCAGCCGCGACGGGCCCAGGTGGTCGACCTCGTGCCACAGCGTGAAGGTCGACGACCCGACCATCTTCTCGCCGACCTCGCTGTGCCAGACGGTCACCGGGCCGGTCAGCCGAGGAGGTTCCAGGGCCGGGCCGTCGACGGCGACCAGTGACGCGATCGGGTCGTACGACAGGACGTGATGAGTGGACGCGATCTCGTTGCCGTATCCGCGCTTCCACCCGTGGTCGGCGTCGTCCTCGACCAGCGAACAGGTCCGCCACCCGCACGCCGGCACGTCCCTGGCCAGGAACGTCACGGTGACCCCGTCGACCAACGTCGGCAGAGGCGAGCCGTCATAGGACACATGCACGTTCCGCGGAGCGGGCAGGTGCACGGAGACGATGTCGGTGCACGGCACGCTCAGCGGGTTCCACACGACGACCGACGAGTCCACAGTGGACGTCAACGCGGCGAGCGACCGCGCGATGACGTCCGAGTGCAGGTCGAAAGCCTCACGCGGATGTGCAACTGCGGCCCGTTCGAGAGCAGCGGTCGGATAGGCCGCGCCGGTCAGCCGAGACGCGTGCGATGCGAACACCGCCGCCGGCGAGTCATCGATGGGAGGCAGCGGCACCGGTACAGACCCGCGCACGTAGTAGTCACGCGGCAACGAGCAGATGATCCGCGGCCACGTGTAGCGCCGGTTCCAGTCGTGGTGGATCGGGGTCATCCACGGCGAGGGCATCGACCGCGGCGGTCCGACCGGCAGCATCACGTGCGGCGAGGACGCGGCGGGCCGCAGCGCCAGGAACGACGAGTAGACCGCCCGCTCGGCCTCGTCCAGCGAGGACGCCGCCAACTCCGTCCCGGACGGCAGCGAGGACAGCACCGGCGTCACACCGACCACATTGGACGGAGAGCCGACGACCTCGACGCGGCCCTCGGAGATCAGCCGCAGCAGCAACGACCGGTGCTTCGGGAACGTGTCCCAGTACGGCTGCAGCAGTTCCACGGACGTCACCGCGAACCGGTAGGCCGGATCGGTCAGCGCCAGGTCCAGGTGTGCCCGCAGCACCGGGAACGGCGCATCCGCCGCCACGTGCCCGACGAGGTGCACCGTCCACCCGGGCGAGCCCACGACCAGTGAAAACGTGCAGGAATCCTCACCGGCGGCCGACCGCACGACGGCCTGCGCGGGCACCACGGCGCCGGGGGAGTGCTCGGAGACGTCGACCGGGACCTCGTAACCGAACGGTCCGGGAACCAGCGCGCCGCCGTGCCGCGGCGAGTGCAGGCCGGGGCCGGAGACGTGCGCGTGCACCGGTCCCGCCAACGTGGGCGAGCTCACCCGCACCACCTGCAGCAGCGCGGTCCGAGGCCCGACGAAGAGCTCGGTGGACTCGGCGGCGATCACCCGACGATCGCACCATCGTTCATCAGCAGACGAAATACCCCGATGGTGGCGAAGTGCGGCGGCCGCCGCACTATCGTTTCAACGTTCGTGTCATGCCCGCGGCGACCGTGGTCGCCAGGATCCAGCCCGTCACGATCAGCCCGGAGGCGATCCACTGCGACGCGCCGGGCGTCTGCCAGCGGTTCTTGTTGCCGAAGTCGACGATCGGCACCACCAGGTCGATCGTGTAGAGCCATGCGTTCCACGGCAGGTGGTCCTGTTCGTTGATCGGGACCAGCGGCCCCTTGTACGCGAACCACATGCTGCCCACGATCCACGCCGTGATCAGCCACCCCAGAGCGCGCGCCGGGCGGTAGCCGTAGCCGACCATCGAGCGCTGCAGGAAGCTCCACACCAGCACCAGCGGGCCGAAGAACCGCATGCCCTCGGCGACCGCGCGGTACCGCAGCCGCTGCTTCTCGATCAGCACCGTGGACGCGTGTTCCTCGTTGCCCGCCGCGGTCAGCATCTCGGCGAACTGGTCGTACGGGCGCGGCCGGTAGCTGCGGCGCATCGCGTGCCGCAGCCAGCGCAGCCGTTGCTGGACCTGGGCGTCGTCGCGCAGGTCGATCGGGTAGGCGAGCGAGTCGTAGCGGAAGTCGTCGAGGTCGATGAACCCGGTGGCGTTCCAGAAGTTCTCGTTGTCGTCCAACGACGTGCAACGCGCCTGCCGCAGCGTCACCAGGCCCTTCGGCGGTGACACGACGTTCAGCATCAGTTCCTGGACCTGCATGCCCATGGCGTTGAGCGCGTGGCTGTCGAACTTGTAGCCGAGCACCGCGCCGTTGAAGTTCGCCATGCGGCCGATGGTCGCGCGCCGGCACCGCACGCCGCCGTGCGCGACGAACTCCTTCTCGCCGCGGGCGCAGATGAGGTCGCGGCCGATCGTGGCGCCGCCGATGTCGAGCGACGGCTTCTCGCGCGGCTGGTGGCGGTACTTGCCCGGCTTGATCAGGCGGCTGCCGCGCAGGTCGAGGTTCGCGCCGACGGTGATGCCGCGCAGCTCCAGACCGCCGGAGATCTCCGACTCGCGCACCACGAAGTTGCTGCCGATCTGCGAGCGGTTGGTCAGCAGGGCGTCCGCGGCCGGATTGTCCACAGTGGCCCGCTCGAGGGTGATGCTGCCGCGCACGCGCGTGTCGACCATGCGCAGCTGGCCCTTGATCCGCACGCCGCGCCCGACGATGTCTCCGCTGATCTCCGCGCCGTCGACGTGCAGCGCCCGGCCGGAACCCGTCGGGTCGGTGCCCACCGAGGGCGGCGACACGGCGTCCAGCACGGCGTCGGCCACTGACAACGTGCCGCCGATGCGCACGTTCACGGCGCGGACCGTGCCCGCGCTGGTGAAGCCGCGGTCGAGCTCCAGGTCGCCGGAGACGTCGGCGCGGTCCAGGATCAGCGTCGCGGACGGGTCGGCGTGCGGGTCGGTGGTGTCCTCGAACTCCGAGCCGCGCGAGAGCATCGCGCCGCGCAGCGACAGCGCCGAGCTGATCCGCGCGTTGGCCAGGAACACCACGCCGTGCGAGGTGAACGCGCCGAGCAGGTTGCCACCGACCTGCATGCCGTTGCCGTTCAACGAGAAGCCGTCGGCGTTCTCCAGCACCGCGCCGCTGAGGTTGACGTTGCCCCCGATGCGCGCGCCCGCGAGCCGCATCTCGCCCTCGGTGTGGATGCCGAACGCGAGCAGCGCACCCGCCACGGTCAGCCGGTCGCCGTGCAGGCACAACCCGCCGGGAACGCTGAACTTGCTGTCCCGCAGCAGAACCGAGCCGGCGATCTCGGCGTCCGTCAGGTCGACGAGGTGGGTGACCCGGCAGTTGAGCAGCGAGACGTCGTTGCTGCTGCTGAGGTTGCGCGCTTCGAGCCCCGGCAGGTCGCAGTCGGTGAACGAGATGCCGGCGAGGTTCGCCTGCCGCAGGTCCGGTGCCGCCTCGAACTGGCAGCGCTCGAACTCGAGCACGTACGGCACCTCGACCGCGCGCAGGTCGAGCACACCGGTGACCACCCGGTCCGCCACGTGGATGACGGGCGGGGTGCTCGGCCTGCGCCGAGGCAACCGCCACCCGCCACCACCTGTGTTGTCGTTCTCCCCCAACAGTCCTCGCACCACGTCCGCCGCGGCGACCCTCCCCCTGGCCACGTGGCTAGTCCGGGTCGCTCGGACCGTGGTGCGTCGGGTCGAGCACGCGCGCCAGGAACGACCTGGTGCGCTCCTCCTGCGGGTTGCCGATCACCTCGGCCGCCGGGCCCTCCTCGACGATGTAGCCGCCGTCCATGAAGATCACCTTGTCGGCGACCTCGCGGGCGAACTGCATCTCGTGCGTGACGACCAGCATCGTCATGCCCTCGTCGGCGAGCTGGCGCATCACGCCGAGCACGTCACCGACGAGCTCCGGGTCGAGCGCCGAGGTCGGCTCGTCGAACAGCATCACCTCGGGGTCCATCGACAGCGCGCGGGCGATCGCGACGCGCTGCTGCTGGCCACCCGAGAGCTGCGCCGGCATCGCGTTCGCCTTCTCGCTCAGGCCCACCCGCTCCAGGTTGCGCAGCGCGACCTCCTGCGCCTCCTTCTCGCTGCGCTTGAGCACCTTGCGCTGCGCCACGGTGAGGTTGTTCAGCACCGTCAGATGCGCGAACAGGTTGAAGGACTGGAAGACCATGCCGATCTTCGTGCGGGCCAGGTCGATGTCGACGTCGGGGTCGGTGAGCTCGACGCCGTTGACGACGACCCGGCCGCCGTTCGGCTCCTCCAGCAGGTTCACGCACCGCAGCAACGTCGACTTTCCTGAACCGGACGGCCCGATGATGCAGACCACGTCACCGCGGTTGACCGTCAGTTCGATGCCCTTGAGGACGTCCAGCGTGCCGAACGACTTCTTCAGACCGGTGATCTCGACGCAGATCTCGCTCATACGACGGACACCTTCTTTCCGCCGGTGCGGCGCTCGAGGTACCGCGACAGATAACCGAGCGGCAGCGTGATGATCAGGTAGGACAGACCGACGACCAGGATCGGGGTCAGCGTGGGGCTGCGGCTGAGGAACTCGCGGCCGAACTTGGTGAGCTCGTACTCGTCACGCGCCAGACCGATGATGTAGACGAGCGACGAGTCCTTGGTGAGCAGGATCAGCTCGTTGGTGAGCGGCGGCAGGATGATCCGGAACGCCTGCGGAATCACGATGGTGATCATCGCGCGGCCCTGGGACATGCCCAGCGATCGCGCCGCCTCGACCTGCCCCTTGGGCACCGCCTGGATTCCGGCGCGGATCGTCTCGGCCATGTAGGCCGCGCCCACGAGACCGAGCGCCAGCATCACCGTGGAGTAGATGTCGAACTTGATCTTGAACGCGAGCGGCACCGCGACCGTGAACGCGAGGAACACGAGAAGGGCAGGCACACCGCGGAAGAACTCGATGTAGCCGGTGGCGATCCACCGGTACGGCGCCACCGAGGAGAGCTTCATCAGCGCGAGCAGCAGACCGAGCAGCAGGCCGAGAGCGAAGCCGAAGATGGTGTAGACGATCGTGTTCTTCAGCGACACCGTGACGAGCTCCGGCAGCATCTGCCCGGCGGTCGGCAGGTCGAAGAACGTGTGGACGATCTCTGACCAGTTCGCGGTGAAGGCGATCACCAGTGCGATCAACAGCAGCAGACCGTACTGCGCGTACCTGAAGTACGTGGCGCGCTTTCGCTTGGACAGCGCCATGTGTGGCTCCTAGCAGGTCGGTTCGGACGTGCGACGGGGTCGGCAGCACGTCTGCCGACCCCGTTGGAAACCGCTTACTTCGAAGACGGCTTCTTGCCGAACCACTTCTCGTAGATCTCGTCGTACTTCCCGTTGCTCTTGGCGTCCTTCAGCACCGCGTTGATGGTGTCGAGCAGCGCCTTGTTGCCCTTCTTGACACCGATGCCGTACTTGTCGCCGGTCGGGAACTCCGTGGTCACCTCGGTGTCCGGGAACGTCTTGGCGTACTTGTACAGCGGGCCGTTGTCGTTGATCGCGGCGTCGATCGCGCCGGTGCGGACCGCGGTCTCCTGCAGCGTCAGGTCCTCGAACTGGACGACCTCGTAGCCGTACTTCGCCTTGTTGTCGTTGGCGTAGATCTCGCCGGTCGTGGCCTGCTGCACGCCGATCTTCTTGCCCTTCAGCGCGGCGAGGTCCTTGGTCCCGGTGCCCTTCTTGACCAGCAGCGCCTGCTCGGCGTCGAAGTACGGGTCGGAGAAGTCGATCGCCTTCTTGCGGTCGTCGGTGATCGTCATCGCGGCCGCCGCGAGGTCGCAGTCACCGACGTTGAGGCTCTGGCCGTTCTGGATGCCCTCGAACGCCGTGTCGAGGATCTCCTGCTTCACGTTGAGCTTCTTGGCGACGAGGTCCACCAGATCCACGTCGAAGCCAACGGTCTTGTCACCCTCGCTGAACTGGAAGGGTTCGTAGGACAGGTGGGTGCAGGTGATCAGCTTGCCTTCCTTGACCAGCTTCACCCCGCTGTCCCCGCTGCCACTGCCGGTGTCAGTGCTCGTCGCACAGCCGGCCAGCGCAAGGGCGGCTGCGGGCAGTAGGGCGAGCACGTGCCTGGATCGACGAGCCACTGCGTCACTCCTCGTAACTGTCGCGGACGAGTGAACGGGATACTGCCACTCGGGTGACGTGGTGGACAGCACGTGCGTGTTACAGGCCACTCCAACGCAACAATTTTGTGTGAAATCCGCCCTATCCGCGCAAATCATTGCGCAAATTGGGCTAGATCACACAACGTATGCACACATTGCACCCGAACGGTGACGACTCGCAACGTTCCTTGATCAGAATTTGATCACGAAAGGGCCTGTTCACCGGGAACGACCGGTCAACAGGCCCGCTACCAGCGCCGTCCAGCCCGTCTGGTGGGTAGCGCCGAGGCCCTCGCCCGTGTCGCCGTCGAAGTACTCGCTGAAGGTGACGTGCTTACGCCAAAGAGGTGACTCGGAGGCCTCGATCCGCTTGCCGTCCGACGGCCTGCGCCCGTCCTGGTCGGGCAGGAAGAGCCCGATGAGCCGGTCGCTCAGCTCGTCCGCGACCTGGCCTGCCGTGACCAGGCGGCCGGAGCGGGTCGGCATCTCGACCTGGAACGTGCCGTCGTGGAACGCGCAGACCGTCCGCAGCGCCTCGACGAGCAGCGCGTTGGTGGGCAGCCAGATCGGGCCGCGCCAGTTCGAGTTGCCGCCGAACATCGGCGTGTGCGACTCGCCCGGCTCGTAGCCCATCCGGTGCTCCTGGCCCGCGACCTTGACCTCCAGACCTTCGCGGTGCGCGGCGGAGAGCGATCGAATCCCGTGCGGCGAAAGGAACTCGTGCTCGTCGAGCATCCGGTGCAGCACGCGCCGCAGCTTGTGCTCGTCCAGCAACGACACGAACGCGCCGCGCTCGTAGTGGAACGTGATGAACTGCCGCAGCTCGGGCCTTCTCTTGAGCAGGTGGTCGAGGCGTCTCGTGAACCCGTGCAACTCGCTGAGCACCCACGGCTCCAGGACCGCCGACGCCAGCAACGGGATCAGCCCGACCATCGACCGCACGCGCACCGGCTCGGACTCGACGCTGCCGTCCGGACGGCGCCGCGAGACCCGGTCGTAGCAGAAGCCGTCCTCGTCGTGCCAGATGCCGCCGCCGTCCGAGCCGAAGTGCGTGAACGCCTCCGCGATGGACAGGAAGTGCTCGACGAACTTCGTGGCAACGTCCTCATAGGACTCGTCGTCGCGCGCGAGCTCCAGCGCGATCTGCATGAGGTGCAGGCTGTAGGCGGCCATCCACGAGGTGGCGTCGGACTGCTCCAGCCGCCACTCGCCCAGCATCGGCTCGGACCGGTTGACCGGCCCGATGTTGTCCATGCCGAGGAAGCCGCCCTCGAACAGGTAGCTGCCGTCGGCGTCCTTGCGGTTGACCCACCACGAGAAGTTCAGCAGCAGCTTGTGGAAGATCTTCGCGAGGAACTGCCGGTCCCTGCTGCCGTCCGCCCGGTACACCTGCAGCGCAGCCCACGCGTGCACGGGCGGGTTGACGTCGCCGAACTCCCACTCGTAGGCGGGAATCTGGCCGTTGGGGTGCATCATCCACTCACGGCAGAACAGCAGCAGCTGCTCCTTCGCGAACGCCGGGTCGACCAGCGTGAACGGGATCGTGTGGAACGCGAGGTCCCACGCCGCGAACCACGGGTACTCCCACTCGTCCGGCATGGAGATCACGTCGGCGACGTCGAGGTGCCGCCAGTGCACGTTGCGCGCCTCGGGGGTCCTCCTGCTGGACGGCGCCTCCGGCTTGGTCGGGTCGCCGTCGAGCCAGTCGCGGGTCCGGAACCGGTAGTGCTGCTTCGTCCACATCAGCCCGGCCAGCGCGCGCCGCAGCACGTGCTTCTCCTCGGGCCCGGCCTCCGGCGCGATGGCGTCGTGGAACTCGTCGGCCTCGAGCTTCCTCGCCTGGAGGGTCTCCTCGAAGCTCGGCCCGAACGGGTCCAGGTGCCCGTCGCCCCCGACGAGCCTGAGCCTGATGGTCACCGTCTCGCCCGGCTCCACGGGGTCGAACGAGTACCAGGCCGCGAACTTCGTGCCCGCCACACCCGCGTCGTCCGGCCCGGCGACCTGGCAGGTCGACGTGCTGCCGTGCACGACGTAGTTGCAGATGCCGTCCTTGGTCCACGGCGACGGGTTGCGCTCGGCCCCGAAGAGCGACATCTCGTTGCTCTCGTTGTCCGTCATGAGCATCGACGGCGTGCCGTCCAGGTGCAGCGTGTACCGGCCGAGGTTGCCGTGGTCGGCCGTGACCCTGCGCCCGGTGGCGGTGCTGGCGACGAGCCGGCACGGCCGCTGGTCCCGCCCCCACGCCCACGTGTTGCGGAACCAGAGCTGGGGCAACAGGTGCAGCGGCGCGTCCTCCGGCCCGTGGTTGGTCGCCCGGATCTCGACGCAGATGTCGTCCGTGTCGGCCTTCGCGTAGGTCACCTCGACGTCGAAGAACCGGTTCTCGTCGAGCACCCCGGTGTCGGCCAGCTCAGGCTCGCGGTTCTCCCGCCCCGCGTTGCGCGCCATCTCCCGGAGCTGCCCGTACGGGAACTCCCGCTGCGGATACCGGTAGACCACCTGCATCCAGGAGTGCGTGGGCGTCCCGTCCGTCACCCACCAGTGCTCCTTGACGTCCTCACCGTGGTTGCCCTCGCTGTTGGTGAGGCCGAAGTACCGCTCCTTGAGGATGGGGTCGTTGCCGTTCCACAGGGCGACGGCGAGGTTGAGGAACCCGTGGACGTCGCAGATCCCCGCGATGCCGTCCTCGCCCCACCGGTAGGCGCGCGCACGGGCGTGGTCGAACGGGAACGACGCCCACGCGTCACCCTCGGGCGAGTAGTCCTCACGGACCGTGCCCCATTGGCGACCCGACAGGTACGGCCCCCACCGCCGCCACGGCGAAGTCGGGTTCTCCGACTCCGCGAGGCGCGCCCGTTCCGCTTGTTCGCCCATCGGCCCAGTGTGGGACACCAGGTCAGACAGCTGGTCGGGTCCACGTCTTGTCTGAGTTATTCCTCACTAAAAGCGAGGTGGAGCGTGACCTGAACGGCGCATTTCGGTCGCATCCGAACGAGCGGACCATGCGGGGATGGCGCGTGACGACGACGAGGACGCGGTCTTCGAGTGGGCGGTGCAGGCCGCGTCGGAGGAGCACGCCCCCGACAACGACGAGATCCGTGTGCTGCGGGTGGCCAAACCGCTGATCATGGCATCCGCGTCGGCCCAGCGGGACAACTACGTCGCCGCCCGCCGGTCCGCCACCAAGGCCACCACCGTCGGGTGGGCCGCTCGCCGGGTCGTGTTCTGGCGGTGGGGTTTCGTCGTGGTGATACCCGTGTTGACCTGGACGTTGGTGGGTGTGATCTACGAGCGGAGCCCGGTGCTCCCTGGTGACTGGCGCCTCGTGGCGCTGGTGCTCGGCCTCTCCCTCGCCGCGCTGGCGTTGTCGTCCGCGGGTTATGCCGGGAAGGCCGTCGCGCGCTGGTGGGCTCTCGCCGGTTTCATCGCCGGTGCCTACGACTTCCTGGCGTTCGGCGAGCCCGTCTGGAAGCAGGTCCTCTTCCTGGTCCTGGTTCTGAACATGGCCCGGCAGATGCAGGCGGTGCTGCGCACGGTCCTCCCCGCCAGGCGCGCCATGGCCAAGCTCGCCGCGGTCGAGCCGGCGCTGGCCGAGTGGCGCGCGGCGGTGCTCAACGACGGCGTGCTGCCCGTGTTGCGCGCCGAGCGGGCCAGCAGGCAGGTCGTGCTCGGCAACGAGCTGGCGTTCACCGATTCCCACCGCCTGCTCAAGGGCGGTTCGATGGTCGGCCATCAACCCGTGCGGGCCGGCTGGGAGCTGGCCGCGCTCGTCGACACCCTCGACGCCGGGAGCCTCGCCCTCGCCGGGCCTCGCGGAGCGGGCAAGACCAGCGTGCTGCGGGCGTTCTGCCAGGGCGCCTACCGGAAACCCGACCAACCGGCGGATCTCACGGTCCTGGTCGCGGCGCCGGTCGACTACGTACCGAGGGAGTTCGTTCTGCACCTGTACGCGCGCGCCTGCCAGGCGGTGCTCGCGCACCTGCGCAATGTCGACGAGCAGGTGGTGAAGCGAGCTGGACGGCGCGACTGGTGGTGGGAGTCGCCGACTGGTCCGGTGCTGCTCGCCAGGTCCGCCCAGCAGGGGCTGCGCGACATCGCCTACGTGCAGACCCACAGCGGCGAGTCGAGCGGGAAGATCGGGTTCCGCGGCGTGGAGATGGCGTTCAAGCGTGGCGTCAGCCTGACGGGCCGTCCGGCGACGTTCCCCGAGGTGGTGGACGACTTCCGCCAGTTCGTCCGCGCCGCCGCGAAGGCGCTGGCGCCGGCCCGCGTCGTGATCGCCATCGACGAGATGGACCGGATCGGCGCCGGTGAGCCCGCGCGCAGGTTCCTGAACGAGATCAAGGCGATCTTCGACGTGCCCGGCTGCTACTACCTGATGTCCGTCTCCACCGAGGCCCAGCACGACTTCGAACTGGCGGGCAGCGGGTTGCGCAGCGTCTTCGACAGCTCCTTCGACGAGGTCGTCCGGGTGGACTACCTGGACTTCGACCTGGCGCGGGCTTTGATCAGCAGGTCGGTGGAGGGCCTGCCGGAGTCGTTCGTGGCGCTGGCCTACGCCTTCTCCGGAGGCCTGGCCCGCCAGCTGACCAGGTCGGCGCGCGCGATCGTCCGGCAGCAACCGGGCACGCGGCTGGAGGTCGTCGCCGCGAACCTGGCCGCCGACGAACTCGACAGGGTCTGCAAGACGACCGGCGACGCGTTGACCGCGGTGGAGAGCGGCGACGGTGTGACGGGACTGCTGCGCGTGCTCGCCGACCCGTCGGACGACCTGCGCGGCTTCCGAAAGGCGATCCAGGACTCCTACACCGGTGAGGACGCCCCGATCAGTAACCTGCGCGACCTCGCGGCCGCGCGGGTCGAGTTCCTCGCGGTGGTTCGCGACCACTTCGCCGACGACCTGGCCGAGGTCGTCCCCGCGCAGGTCAACGCACTCGCGAGAGCGCGCAGGTACGCGGGGAGCAATCCGGCGACAGGTTTGGCGCTGCTGGAGGAGTTCAGCGCTGCGACGCCTGGGCGTCCAGCACCAGCGCCACCGCCTCCGTGATCCGGGCCGCGTGCGCCAGGTGCAGCCACTCGTCCGGCACGTGGCAGTTCGAGTCCGGCCCGACCGCGCCGGTCACCAGGAACTGCGCGTCGGGGTACGCCTCGTGCAGCAGTCCCATGAACGGAATCGACCCGCCGAGCGACACGGTCCGCCACGGCGAACCGAAGACCTCCTTGCCCGCGTCGTCCAGCACGGCCGAGAGCCACGGCGCCAGCTCCGGCGCGTTCCACCCGTCAGCAGCCTCGATGCGGGAGAGCTCCACCGTCGCGTTGTAGGGCACGTCGGTGGTCAGGCGCTGCTTGACCGCCTCCAGCGCGGCCGCGGAGGACGCCGTCGGCGGCAGCCGGAACGACAGCACCAGCGAGGTGAACGGACGCAGCACGTTGCCCGCGTCGTCCGGCGACGGCAGGCCGTCCGCGCCGGTCACGGACAGCGTCGGCCGCCACCCGGTGCCCAGCGCCTGCTCGACCTCGTCGGCGGACATCGGCTGCAGGTCGCCGACCCGCGGCACCGGGCCCCACAGGGCACCCGGCGCGGCCTCGACGGCCTCACGGACCTCGGCCAGCCGGTGCGGCGGGATTTCGACGTGCATCTCCGGCACGAGGATCTCGCCCGTGACCGAGTCCTCCAGCCGGTCCAGCAGCACGCGTGCGATGCGGAACGACGACGGCACCATGCCGGACGACATGCCCGAGTGCAGGCCGCCCTCCAGCACCCGCACGGTCAGCGTGACCTGCACCAACCCGCGCAGCGACGTGGTCAGCCACATGCGGTCGTAGTCGGAGCCGCCGGAGTCCAGGCACACGACCAGCGACACCCGGCCGAGCCGTGAGGACAGGTGCTCCAGGTAGGCGGGCAGGTCGGGCGAACCCGACTCCTCGCCGGTCTCCAGCAAGACGACGCAGCGCGAGTGCGAGCCGCCCGCTGCGCGCACGGCTTCGATTGCGGCGATTGCGGCATAACCGGAGTAACCGTCATCTGCCGCGCCACGGCCGTAGAGACGTCCGTCACGCAGTACGGGTGTCCACGGACCGAGTCCTTCACCCCACCCGCCCACCGGCGGCTGCTTGTCGAGGTGTCCGTAGAGCAACACCGTGTCGTCGCCCGCGTTACCGAACGCCGGCACGTCGATCACGAGAAGAGGCGTGCGTCCCGCCAGTTGGACGACGTCCAGGACGGCTCCTGGCAGCGCGCGCGACTCGATCCACGCGCGCACGTGCGAGATGGCGGCGGCCAGCTCGCCGTGTTCTTCCCAGGCCGGGTCGAACGCGGGTGAGATCGCCGGCACGGCGACGAGCTGAGACAGGCTCGGGACGATCTCGGAGTCCCAGAGCGTCCGGACGGTGCTGGTCACGACTGAACGGTCCACCGCTCGATCCTGTCACGACTCCGCCTCTGCCCGCGTCCGCGACCTTGTCCGCGGAGGCCTCTGCCGAAGTTAACGATCGGTAACCGGGACAGCGACGTCCGGTAATCGGACGTCCTAGTCGGAGGGCAAAAAGTCGAACCTCCGACTGTTGTCGCTGATCAGAACGTTGACCCGTGTGTTACGAAGTGGGACGGGTCTCACCAACACGGGTGAGGCCGTGTCAGGATGTGGTCGTAAGCCACCGTCACCGTCGACGGCTGCCTCCGGCCCCACAGGGTTGGCGGGCGACCGCCGGCGTCGCCGCACGAGGTCGTCACGAGCGATCAGGCGGTCGGAGAGACAGAGGAGAAGGCGCATGTCGTCCCCTGAGCAATGGACGCACCCGGAGCCGGATGCAGCGCCGGCCGCCACTGCCGCAAAACCGACAGCGGAACAGGTGATCGCAGGCTTGCGAGCAACAGACGAGGGCGGCGCAGACCTGGTGCAGCTCCTCACCCCCGAGGGTGAGCGGGTGACGCACCCCGACTTCGACATCGACATCTCGGCGGAGGAGCTGCGCGGCCTGTACCGCGACATGGTCCTGATCCGCCGCGTCGACCGCGAGGCGAACGCGTTGCAGCGCAAGGGCCAGCTCGGCATCTGGGTGCCGCTGCTCGGCCAGGAGGCCGCGCAGATCGGCGCCGGCCGCGCGATGCGCCCGACCGACATGGCGTTCCCGAGCTACCGCGAGCACGGCATCGCGTGGACGCGCGGGATCGACCCGACCGAGCTGCTGGGCATCTTCCGCGGCACCGATCAGGGCACGTGGGACCCGGTCGAGAAGCGCTTCCACCCGTACACGATCGTCATCGGCAACCAGGTCCTCAACGCGGCCGGGTACGCGATGGGCCAGAAGTTCGACGGCAAGGTCGGTGACGACGACGGCGAAGCCACCATGGTGTTCTTCGGTGACGGCGCCACCTCCCAGGGTGACGTGCACGAGGGCTTCGTGTGGGCCGCGGTCTACGACGCGCCGCTCGTCTTCTTCTGCCAGAACAACCAGTGGGCCATCTCCGAGCCCACCGAACGCCAGTCGCGCCTGCCGCTGTACCAGCGCGCCCGCGGCTACGGCTTCCCCGGCATCCGCGTCGACGGCAACGACGTGCTCGCCACGCTCGCCGTCACGCGCTGGGCGCTGAACGAGTGCCGCCACGGCAACGGCCCGATCCTGATCGAGGCGTTCACCTACCGGATGGACGCGCACACCACCTCCGACGACCCGACCCGTTACCGGCTGTCGGACGAGCTGGAGATGTGGAAGCTCAAGGACCCGATCGAGCGGGTCAAGGTCTACCTGGTCCGCCAGCAGTGGGCCGACAGCACGTTCTTCGAGGGTGTCGAGGCGGAAGCCGACGCGCTGGCCGAGAACCTGCGCGAGTTCTGCGTGAACATGCCGGATCCGCCCGCGGAGCGGATCTTCAGCAACGTCTACGCCGAGGGCAACCCCGTCCTCGAAGCTCAGCGCGACGAGTTCCTCGACTACGTCTCGGGTTTTGCTGGAGGTGAGCACTGATGGCTGCTCCGACGATGGATCGTTCGACCGCTGCGGCTCCGGCGACCCCGGTGCAGACGCTCACGATCTCCAAGGCGCTCAACATGGGCCTGCGGGCGGCCATGGAGGCCAACCCCAAGGTCATCATGATGGGTGAGGACATCGGCAAGCTCGGTGGTGTCTTCCGGATCACCGACGGTCTGCAGAAGGACTTCGGTGAGCAGCGCGTGCTCGACACGCCGCTCGCGGAATCCGGCATCATCGGCACCGCCGTCGGCCTCGCGATCCGCGGCTACCGCCCGGTGTGCGAGATCCAGTTCGACGGCTTCATCTTCCCCGGCTTCGACCAGATCGTGTCGCAGGTCGCGAAGCTGCACTACCGCACGCAGGGCAAGATCAAGATGCCCATCGTGATCCGCGTGCCGTTCGGTGGCGGCATCGGTGCCGTCGAGCACCACTCGGAGTCGCCCGAGTCGTACTTCGCGCACACCGCCGGCCTCAAGGTCGTCTCGTGCTCGAACCCGGCCGACGCGTACTGGATGATCCAGCAGGCGATCGACTGCGACGACCCGGTGCTGTTCTTCGAGCCCAAGCGCCGCTACTACGAGAAGGGCGAGGTCGACACCACGGCCCAGCCCGGCCCGCTGTTCGCCTCCCGCGTGCTGCGTTCCGGCACGGACGCGACGTTGGTCGCGTACGGCCCGATGGTCCGCACGTCCCTCGACGCCGCCAACGCGGCCGCTGAGGACGGCACGTCGCTGGAGGTCATCGACCTGCGTTCGCTGTCGCCGCTCGACCTGGCGCCGGTGTTCGAGTCGGTGCGCCGCACCGGCCGGCTGGTCGTCGTGTCCGAGGCGCCGTCCGAGTCCTCGATCGCCAGCGAGATTGCAGCCAAGGTCCAGCAGGAGTGCTTCTACTCGTTGCAGGCACCGGTGCTGCGGGTGACCGGTTTCGACACCCCGTACCCGCCGTCGAAGCTCGAGGAGGAGTTCCTCCCCGACCTCGACCGGGTGCTGCACGCCGTCGACCGCTCTCTCGCCTGGTAAGGGGACCTACGGAAATGCCGCAGTACAAGCAGTTCCCCCTGCCCGACACGGCTGAGGGGCTGACCGAGGCCGAGATCCTCACCTGGCACGTCAAGCCGGGTGACACCGTCACGGTCAACCAGATCATCGTCGAGATCGAGACGGCCAAGGCGGCCGTCGAGCTGCCGTGCCCGTGGGCAGGCGTCGTGACCGAGCTGCTCGCCGAGCCCGGCCAGACCGTCGAGGTGGGCGTTCCGATCATCACGATCGACACCGACCCCGGTGGCGCCGCGGCACCCGCCGCTCCCGTCGCCGCCGAGGCGAACGGCACCTCGTCCGGCAAGATCGGCGAGGAGATGCCGGGCGGGCGCATCGCGACGCTCGTCGGCTACGGCCCGAAGTCCGGCACGGCCAAGCGCCGCGCGCGCAAGGACACCCCGGCCGCCGCTCCGGCTGCCGTCGTGGCTCCGCCCGCGCCTGCTCCCGTCGCGGCACCTGCGCCCGCTGCCCCGGCGCCGGTCCAGGCTCCCGGTGGTTACGTGCCGCTGGCCAAGCCGCCGGTCCGCAAGCTGGCCAAGGACCTCGGCGTCGACCTGTACGCGCTGACGGGCTCCGGCCCCGACGGCGTGATCACGCGCGAGGACGTCGAAAGCGCCGTCGCCGCACCCGCTCCCGCAGCCCCGTCCTTCGTGGACAACGGCTCGCGCGAGCGGCGCGTGCCGATCAAGGGCGTCCGCAAGGCGACCGCGCAGGCCATGGTCGACAGCGCGTTCACCGCACCGCACGTCACCGAGTTCCTCACGGTCGACGTGACGCCGATGATGGAACTGCGCGCGCGCCTGAAGAACGCACCGGAGTTCCGCGGCGTGAAGCTGACGCCGCTCGCGTTCTGCGCCAAGGCCGTCATCCTCGCCGCGCGCCGCACGCCGGACGTCAACGCGACGTGGGACAGCGCGGCCAACGAGATCGTCTACAAGGACTACGTCCACCTGGGCATCGCGGCCGCCACGCCGCGCGGCCTCGTGGTGCCGAAGGTCCGCGACGCCGACCGCATGTCGCTGAAGGAGCTCGCCGTCGCACTCGACGAGCTCGCCACCGTCGCCCGTGACGGCAAGACCGCGCCGGCCGACATGATGAACGGCACCATCACGATCACCAACGTCGGCGTCTTCGGCGTCGACACCGGCACGCCGATCCTCAACCCCGGTGAGTCCGCGATCCTCGCGCTCGGCGCGATCCGCGACATGCCGTGGGTCGTCGACGGCGAGATCAAGGTCCGCAAGATCTGCCAGCTCGCCCTGTCGTTCGACCACCGCGTGGTCGACGGCCAGCAGGGCTCGCAGTTCCTGGCCGACGTCGGCGCGCTGCTGGCCGACCCCGGCATCGCGATGACCTACTGAGGTTGTTGACGTGGTGGGGGGCTCTTGGGCTCCCCACCACGCATCTTCAGCCAGTCCGGCGCTTCTTCGTAGGTCTCCATCACGACGTCCGTCAGGTGGACGTCGCGCATCCACGCCCATTGGTACTCGGGGAAGCGGCCTCAGAAAGAGCTCGCACTTGCTCATCGAAGTGCCCTCGATGAAGAGGAAACCGAGCGACCGCAGGTCCTCGGTGGCGGCGAGCACGTCGGTGAAGTCCAGCGAGCTCTCGGTGAGAGAGCAGTGCTCGATGCGGACCGCGCCCGTGTTCAGCGTCATGTCACGGCCGATCAAGTGGCTCTTGCTGAAGTTCGAGCGGTAGAAGTACAAGGCGCGGCCGCTCAGTTCGGCTCCGCGAAAGTCGAGCGTGGACTCGGACACGTTGCAGCCCACGAACTGTGCGTCCACGGTGAAGAGCGCGTCGTTGAAGTTCACTGTGGTCTCGATGAACGTCGCACCGTGAAAGCTCGCGGTGCACTGGAACGCAGTGCGTTCGAAGGATGTGTTCGCGCCGGTGAACACGGCGCCGTCGAAGATCACTTCGCCTTCGAAGGTCCGCTCGCTGAAGTTGGCGTCCTCGAACGTCATGCCGCTGAAGTCGAAGGTCAGCGATGACCACGACCCCGGTCGGCGGTGCGTGCCGAGCCGTTCGCGAAGGGCGCGGAAGATCTTGTCGCTCATCTCCGCGTTGCGCTCGTCGGTAGCCAGCTTCAGGTGGTCGATCAGCGCGTCGACGCACGTCTGCCGCTGTGCCTCCCAGTCGTCGGCGAGACCGGCCATCGCCGAGACGCCTGCGACGCGCAGGCCGAGCTGCTCACTGCTGAGCAGCTCGGCTGCGACCTTGAAGCGTTCGTTGAACAGCTTGGTGCGCTCGCGTTCCTCCTGGTTGAGCGCGTGCGCGTGGGCAGCCTCGGTCACGCGCTGCTTGCGGTAGTTGACCGCCAGCGCGACCACACCGCCGAACCCGGCGACGACTGCCAGCCCGATCTTCAGCAGGTCGAGCATCTCCGTCGTGCTGAACGCCGCCTGCTTCGGCAGTTTCGGCCAGCCCAGCAGCCACAGCAGTCCGCCACCCGCCGCTGCGGCCACGAGCACCGCGATCAGCAGCCAGCCCAGAATCGACATCCAGACCGGGACCTGGGCCTCGCGCCTGGTCCGCCGACGTTGACGAGCCGGCAGGCCGAGGCGCCGGACCAGCAACAACAGCCACACCACGGCCAGCGCCCCCGCCGCCACGTACTGCCAGGTGATCGAACCCACGCAGGTGATCGTGCCGCAAAACCCGGTATGCGAGTACGCGCGGATGTCGATCCGCGTGCCCCTCGTTCGACGCGGGGACATGAACAAGCGACTTTCTCTGTTGATCGCCGCAGCCCTGCTGGCGAGCCCCATCGGTGCGGCTCAGGCGTCCCAAGCCGGCCTCGTGCGGACCGACTCCGGTCCCGTGCGCGGCACCGTGCTCGCCGATCGCCAGCTCTACCAGGGGATTCCGTACGCTGCCCCGCCGGTGGGCGAGCTGCGATGGCGTTCGCCGCAGCCGGTCACGCCGTGGACGACACCTCGTGACGCGACCAAGCCCGGCCCCGTCTGCGCGCAGTCGGCCGGTGCCGGTTCGCCGAGCAGCAACGAGGACTGCCTGTACCTCAACGTCACCACGCCGTCCACACACGGCCGCAAGCCGGTCATGGTCTACCTGCACGGCGGCGGCAACAGCTACCTGTCGGGCGACGGCTTCAACCCGCGCCCGTTGGTCGTGCAGGGTGACGTGGTCGTCGTGACGATCAACTACCGGCTCGGCTTCTTCGGCTTCTTCGGCCACCCGGACCTGCCGGACTCCGGCGCGTACGGCATCGAGGACCAGCAGGCGGCCCTGAGGTGGGTGCAGCGCAACGCCGCCGCGTTCGGTGGAGACCCGCGCAACGTCACCATCTTCGGTGAGTCAGGTGGCGCGTTCGACGTGTGTGCGCACGTGACGTCGCCGAAGTCGCGTGGCCTGTTCCAGAAGGCCATCGCGCAGAGCGGCGGCTGCTCCATCACGTGGGGTGCAAACGGCGTGATCCACGACAAGCCCGCCGGCGCGCCCTGGATCGCCAGGGACGCGGCCGCTGCCGACGCGGTGGCCATCTCGGCCCGGCTCGGCTGCACGGACGTCGAGTGCCTGCGTGCGTTGCCTCCCACGGTTTTCACCGCCATCGACCGCGGCGTGACGCCGGTCGTGACCGGCAACAGCGTGCTGCCCGTGAACCCCGTCGACGCGTTGGAATCCGGCCGGTTCAACCGCGTCCCGGTGATCTGGGGCAACACCCGTGACGAGGGCAGGCTTACGTCCGCGACCGTACCGGAACCGTTCGACTACAACGGTTTGCTGGAGCAGTCGTTCGGGGCGGAGAAGGCGGCGAAGATCGCGGCTGAGTACCCGGCGGGCGACTCCGCGCGTCTTGCCTACGGCGCTGTGCTCACCGACGGCGTGTGGGCGTGCCACCAGCTCACCGACGACCGGCTGCTTTCGCGCTACACGCCGACGTACGGCTACGAGTTCGCCGACCGCACCGCGCCGCTCGGCTGGTTCAAGGACCTCTTCCCCGCGGGCTCCCCGGCCGGTGCCTGGCACTCGTCCGACCTCGCCTACTTCTTCGACATCCCGACCTTCGACCTCAACCCCGCTCAGCAGCAGCTCGCGTCGACGATGATCCGCGACTGGACGACGTTCGCGCGGACGGGCAAGCCGGGTTGGGCGCGCGGCACCGTCCAGGAGTACTCACTGGAGCACGTCGGCCCGATCAACGGGCTGACCAGGCACAACTGCTCGTTCTGGAACTCGATCGGTTAATCGGGTTTGACTCTCCAGTCACTGGAGGGTTCAGAGTTGTCCCCGTGACGCGCTACCAGATCGGCGAGCTGGCCAGGATGACCGGCCTCACCGTCCGGACGATCCGGTTCTACTCCGACCAGGGCCTCATCCCGCCCACCGCCAGAACGGTCGGCGGCTACCGGACGTACGACGGTGAGGCGGTCGCGAAGCTCAAGCTCGTCCGCACCCTGCGGGATCTGGGTGTCGACCTGCCGACCGCCGGGCGGATCCTCGCCCGCGAGGTGACGGTGACCGACGTGGCGCGGGCACATGCGGAAGCGATCGACGCGCAGATGAGGACGTTGCGGCTGCGCCGTGCCGTGCTGCGCGCCGTCGCCAAAGGAGGGGAGATGGAACTGATGAACGAGTTGGCACGCATGTCGGACGAGGAGCGCCAGCGCATCCTCGACGACTTCTTCGAGGAGGTGTTCGGGCCCTACGAGCTGGATCCGCAGTTCGAGCAGCGCATGCGGTCCGTGCGGATCGAACTGCCGGACGACCCGACGACCGAGCAGCTGGAGGCGTGGGTCGAGCTCGCGAAGCTCGTGCAGGACCCGGACTTCCGTGCCTCGGTGAAGCGGATGTCCCAGCGGCACGAGGAGTTCCGCCGCAACGGCCAGGACATGAGCCCGCCGGCGGACAACCAGATGGAGGCGTTCAACTTCGCGATCGCCCAGGCGCGCGCGGCACTCGACGCCGGCATCGCGCCGACGTCCGACGCCGCTCGCGAGGTCGTGGACCGCGTGAACGCCAAGTGGGCGGAGTCGCTCAACCTGCCGAACGACGAGCAGCTCGTCGAACGGCTGCGCGAGCTCTCCGACTTCGCGGACCCGCGTGCCGAGCGGTACTGGGTGCTGATCGCGAAGATCAACGGGTGGCCGGCCGTGCCGGACCACTCGGCCGAGCGCGCCTGGCTGCGTGAGGCAGGCCAGCCCTTCGGCTAGATCGACCAGATGTGACCTGCGAGAACCAGCTGGGCGCCCAGCTCGTTCCCGTGGCAACGGGTCTGCTTGATCCAGCCCTTTACCGCGCCATAACCGCGACACGCGATGTTGTGCGCGGCCCGCCGGCGCAGGGGAACGGCGGGCCGTCACCCCAGCCCCTTCACGACGTTCCGCAGCTCGGCCTCCTTGCGGTACAACGTCGGCACCGCCTTGGTGACCTTCGCCAGCAACACCGTCTGGTCCACCGGTGCCACCGCGTCCCACGTCAATCCGCCGGGCTTGGACAGCTGGTCCACCAGCCCGATGGCCGTCTTGGCCGTGTCGGCTGCGACCGTCAGCTCGGCCTTGCTCGCTTTGAGCGGTTGCGCTTCCACGGCTGCCGCCGCCTCGGTGATCGCCCGCACCTGTCCGGGCAACGTGCAGGGCACGTCCGGTGAGTGCAGCCCCTTGTGCCCCTCGGTGGCCTCGTTGTCGGCCGCCTTCACCTGGTCGAGGAAACGCGTGCCGTTGGCGACCGGAACCGCCAGCCCGTCGGCGATGAGGGCGGCGTTGACCAGTTTCCCATCCATTGTGGACAGTGCGGCGAGCTGGCCCTCCCGCACCACCGTGACCGCGGTTCCTTCCGGCAGCAGCTCGGTGAGCCGTTTCCGGGACTCGTTGTGCAGACACTCGTCCGCAGCCGGCGCGTCCACGTTCACGAGACGCATCGCCGTGACGCGATCACCTTCGCGCACCTCGACCGTCTCCGCGTCCACCACGCGCACAACACGACTGACCGCCACCGGCTCGGGGCGGTCCACGACCGTCACGACGTAGGCACTGCCCGCGGCACCGGCCAGAACCGCGGCGGCCATGACGTACACATTCGGGAGCATCTCGATTCCCCCTAACGCCGATCCACTGGGCTGATCGGAGCAGCGGTCCTCGGTGTTACTCCACGCGTTCGCGGATTTACCGTCGGCTAACCAGCGCGATCTACGTTCACGCACGTGCTGATCAAACTGGGAATCGTCACGACCGGCGTTGCCCTGCTCCTCGGGGGTACCGCACAGGCAGCAGAACAGACCCCGCCGACCTGCCCGAGCGCGGTGCAGGTCGGTTCGACCGGTGTCGTCAGGGGCGGCGCCACGACCACAGCCACCATCACGCAGTTCGAGGGATGCGGCGCCAAGTTCGGCCACATCCACGTGCAGTCGTCGAGCACGTTCCGCGCGTCGATCAAGCTCAGCGGCGGCGGCTCGTTCACGCCGCCCACGCAGGGCGCGACCAACCAGCGTGACGTGTGGACGTCCAGCAAGACGCTGAACGACAAGTGCACCATCGCCGTCGGCACGGTGGAGATCGGTGGGACCCAGCTGACGGGGAGCAGCGGCTCCTCCTGCTGACCGGACGTCAGGCGGCGGGTGCCTCCCGCCGCCTGACGAAGGCGAACGCCAGCGCGCTGACGTTCGCCGCCAGCGCGAGCGGCCCGGTGAACCCGGCGAACTGCTCCCCAGTCACGTCGTGCTTGCCGTTGATCGCGATGAAGTAGGTGTACACGGCCAGCGCGATACATCCCCAGCTGATCACCGCCACCAGCGTCCGCACCCACACCGGCTGCGATTTCCGCCAGGTCGCCCAGATCGCGCGCTGAGTCTTCCGGTCGGGAAAACGGCCGTGCTCCCGAAACATCATGATGAGCATCAGCGGCACGCTGACGAACAGCGCGACCTGCGCTGACCACACCGGAACCCGCGGCGCACCCGGCACGAACGCGGAAGCGGTGACCGCCGCGCCCGCGAGCACGCCGATCACCGCCAGCAACCTGAACAAGAACCCCCACATGTGCGTGAGGGTAAGCCGCTCACTTGATCTGCATCCCGGAAATCATCCGAGAAACCACCAGCCGCTGGATCTCGGAGGTCCCCTCGAAGATGGTGAAGATCTTCGAGTCGCGGTGCATCCGCTCCACGGGGTGTTCCCGCGTGTACCCGGCCCCGCCGAGGATGTGGATGGCCCGTTCCGTGGCCCACACCGAAACCTCGGACGCCTTGAGCTTCGACATCGAGCCCTCGCCCGCGGTGAACGGCACGTTGTTGCGCCCCATCCACGCCGCGCGCCACACCAGCAGCCGCGCCGCGTCGATCTCCATGCGCATGTTCGCGAGGTCGAACGCGATCGACTGGTTCTCGATGATCTTCCGGCCGAACGCCTCGCGGTCCTTGGCGTAGTCCAGGGCGTACTCGTAGGCGGCGCGTGCGACACCGACGGCCATCGCGCCGACGGTCGGGCGGGTGGTCTCGAAGGTGGCCATCGCGGCCTGGCCGCCGGCCTTCTTGCCTTCGCGGGCCCGTGCCAGGCGTGCTTCGAGGCGTTCGCGGCCGCCCAGCACGCAGCGGCCGGGCACGCGGACGTCGTCGAAGAACACGTCCGCGGTGTGCGAGGCGCGCATGCCGTGCTTCTTGATCTTGCCCGGTGACGACAGGCCCGGCGTGCCGGGCGGGATGATGAAGCCGGCCTGGCCGCGTGAGCCGAGCGCCGGGTCCACCACGGCGGTCACGACGTGGACGTTCGCGATGCCGCCGTTGGTGGCCCAGGCCTTCTGGCCGTTGATGACCCACTCGTCGGTGGCCTCGTCGTAGCGCGCCCGCGTGCGGTAGCCCGCCACGTCGGAGCCGGCCTGGGGCTCGGACGCGCAGAACGCCGCCAGCTTCGGCTCGTTCTCGTCGCCGAAGCACTCCGGCACCCACTCGGCCAGCTGCTCGGGTTCGCCGGACGCGAAGATGCCCGCGACGGCCAGGCCGGTGCCCATCAGCGCGAGCGCGATGCCGGCGTCACCCCAGAACAGCTCTTCGGTCGCGATCGGCAGCGAGAGGCCGATCGGGTCGGCGAACCAGGTCGCGAGGGCCTCGAAGCCGTAGAGGCCGATCTTCGCGGCCTCCTGGATCACCGGCCACGGCGTCTCCTCGCGCTCGTCCCACTCGGAGGCCGCCGGCCTGATCACGTCGCGAGCGAAACCGTGCACCCAGTCGCGCAGGTCGGTCTGGTCTTCGTTCAGTTCGAGCGAGAAGCCACCCACTGCAAAACCTCTCCGTCAGGCCTTCGGGATGTTGAACAGGCTCATGAACCCGGCCGCGAACCCCAGGTCGCCCTTCACCTTCAGTTTGCCCGTCATGAACAGCACGGGGGCGGAGGCGTTCCCGGTCGCGAGCTTCAGGAAGTCGGCGGGCGTCAGCGTCACGACGGCACGGGCCTCGCGCGTCACGCCCTTGTTGATGACGCACGTGGCGTCTTCGATGATTGCCTCGTAGACGTCTTCGAGCACGTGGAAGTGCACGACGGCACGGGTGGCGCCGGCGCGGTCCGCGCGGAAGTGGACCTCCATGCGGCGGAACACCTCGTCGAGCACCCGCACCCGCAGCGCGGGGTCGGAGACGACGGCCTCGATCTGGTCCTTCGAGGCGCGCGAGATGATGCGGGCGAAGTTGGACGGGTCCATCTTCGCCAGGTCGAGGTCCGCGCCGCCGTCGGCCAACGCACCCAGGGCGTTCAGCAACGCGGCGAAGTCGGCCTTGCCCAGCTTCTTCGGGTCGATGCCGCGGGCGATGACGTCGATGTTCACGTCGGCCAGCGCGGGATCGTCCGGAGAGATCTGCTGCAACGTGCTGATCAGCTCGGTCGGGCTGAGCTTCGCGATCGCCTCGGTGGTGAGGTCGAGCGTCATGGACACACCTCCTGGTACCTACTGGCGAGTAAGACTACTGGTGAGTAGGTATTGTGGCAACCCGATCGGATAATCTTGTTCCTCCGAACCGAGGGGGTGTGATGCGCACAGAAGGTCGAGCCAAGCGCTTGCCACGCGCGGTGCGCGAGCGGCAGATCATGGACGCCGCCGTCGACGTGTTCTCGCGGCTCGGCTTCCACGCCGCCTCGATGGACGAGATCTCCGAGGTGGCGGGCATCTCCAAGCCGATGCTCTACGCCTACCTCGGCTCGAAGGAAGAGCTGTTCGCGACCTGCATCCGGCGTGAGGCCACGCGGATGATGGAGGCCATCGCGACCGGCGTCGAGCCCGACCAGGAACCCGACGTGCAGCTGTGGAGCGGGCTGCGGGCGTTCTTCGGGTTCGTCGGCGAGAACCGGGCCAGCTGGATGGTGCTGCACCGCCAGGCGTCGACCCAGGGCGGGCCGTTCGCGGTCGAGCTCACCGACATGCGCAGCCGCGCGGTGTCGCTGGTCGCGGCGCTGCTCACGCAGTCCACGAAGGCGCCCGCGACCAAGCTGGAGGCCGAGTCGCTGGCCGCCGCGCTGGTCGGCGCGGGTGAGTCGCTCGCGGAGTGGTGGCTCGATCACCCGGAGGAACCCGCCGGCGTGGTCGCGGCCCGGCTCATGAACCTCGTCTGGATGGGCTTCGGCGACCTGGTCGAGGGCAACGTCTGGCACCCGCCGTCACGTCGTTAGATCACGGGCTGACCCCAGCAGGTGGGGGCCTTTGCCCCACACGCCGAACTCCCAGCCGCCGGAGACCTCGAAGGCCGAGAACTCGACCCGGCTGGGGATGAGCAACGGCTTCTTGAACCGGACGTCCACCGTCACGGCCTCGGGCAGCCGGCCCTCCAGCGCGGCCACGCAGCGGGCCTTCGTCCACATCCCGTGGGCGATCGCCCGCTGGAAACCGAAGAGCTTCGCGCTCAACGGGGACATGTGGATCGGGTTGCGATCGCCGGACACCGCCCCGTACCGCCGCCCGATGTCCGCAGGCACCCGCCACACGGTCGACCCGACGGGCCGCTGCAGTTCCTCGCCGCCGGAGGACCCGCCGCCGGTCCGCCGCAGGTAGGTCGACACGCTCTCCCACACCCCGGAAACCGACGTCACCACGTCGACCTGGGTGCCCTGCGGGTGCGGCCGGAGATCGCGCGCGGTCACCGTGATCTCCAACGGCTCGCACATCTTCAGCGGCCGCGACTGCGTGATCCGGTTCGCGATGTGCACCAGACCGGGCAACGGGAACGGGAACCCCGAGCCGGTCATCAGTTTCATCTGCAGCGGAAAGCCCAGCACGTGCGGGTAGGTCAACGGCAACGCGTCGCGCAGCGCGAACCCGCACACGGCGTTGTAGGCCGTCAGATGCCTGAGCGAAACGTCGACGACCGCGGAAACGGGCTTCGCGGCAAGGGTGTCCCCGCGCCGGAACGACGTCAGGGCGGCGCGCAGCAACATCAAGCCCCCAGCAGCATCTGGCCGCACACCCGCACGACGTTGCCGTTCACGCCACCGGAACCCGGCGCCGCGAACCACGCCACCGTCTCCGCCACGTCGACCGGCAAGCCGCCCTGCGACAGGCTGTTCATCCGCCGCCCGACCTCGCGCGTCAGCAACGGCACGGCCGCGGTCATCTTGGTCTCGATGAACCCCGGCGCGACGGCGTTGATCGTGGCGCCGCGGTCGGCCAGCACGGGCGCCAGCGACTTGACCATGCCGATCACGCCGGCCTTCGAGGTGGCGTAGTTGGTCTGACCGACGTTGCCCGCGATGCCCGCGATCGACGACACGCCGACGATCCGCCCGCCGGCCCGCAGCACGTCGCCTTCGAGCAGTGCCGCGTTGACCCGCTCCTGGCAGGCGAGGTTGACCTCCAGCACCGCGTCCCACAGCGAGGAGTCCATGCGCGCCAACGTCTTGTCGCGCGTGATGCCCGCGTTGTGCACGACGATGTCAACGCCGCCGTGACGGTCCATCAGGTACGAGGTCAGCCGCGCGGGATCGCCGGTGATGTCGAGCTGCAACGCCGAGCCGCCGACGGAGTTCGCGACCTTCGACAGCTCGTCGCCGGCCGCGGGAACGTCCAGGCAGACGACGTGCGCGCCATCGCGGGCCAACGTCGTCGCGATCGCCGCACCGATGCCGCGCGAAGCACCCGTGACCAGCGCGACCTTGCCGTCCAGCGAGCCGGTGGCGGCGTTGCCGGAAATGTGGATGACCTGACCGGACACGTAGGCCGACCGCCCGGACAGCAGGAAGGTCAGCGTGGACTCGACGCCCTCCTCGGCGCCGTCCGCCACGTGGACGAGGTTCGCCGTGCCGCCCCGGCGCAGCTCCTTGCCGACCGACCGCACGAAGCCTTCGAGAGCCCGCTGCGCCACGGAGTCCGGCGACCGTCCGATGACGATCACCCGCCCGCACGGCCCGAGCTGCGTGATCACGGGGTGGAAGAAGTCGTGCAGCTGCCGCAGCTCGCTCACCGACGTCACGTCGGACGCGTCGAACACCAACGCGCCATAGGGAGCGGACCCGGTTTCGAGCTGCTTCAGGAAGGGCAGCCGGGAGGCGCCGCCGACCAGCACCGGTGCGGCCAAGGCGGCGTCGCGGCGGAGTGGATACGGGTTCGGCAGGCCGAGCCTGCGCACGAGCTGGCGCCCCAGCCCCGAAGAGGCGAACTTCTGGTACCTGTCCACGTCACATAACCTACTAGCTAGTAAGTCTACTCGCTAGTAGGTAGTATGCCGGTATGCGAGTAGCGATCATCGGCGGCAACCGCATCCCGTTCGCCCGCTCGAACGGCCCGTACGCCACCGCGTCGAACCAGGACATGTTCACCGCGGTGCTCGACGGTCTGGTCAGCCGCTTCGGCCTGCAGGGCGAGCGGCTCGGCGAGGTGGTCGCGGGCGCCGTGCTCAAGCACTCGCGCGACTTCAACCTCGTCCGCGAGTCGGTCCTGGGCAGCAAGCTTAGCCCGGAAACGCCCGCGTACGACCTCCAGCAGGCCTGCGGCACCGGCCTGCAGGCGATCATCGCGGTGGCCAACAAGATCGCGCTCGGCCAGATCGAGGCGGGCATCGCGGGCGGCGTCGACACCACCAGCGACGCCCCGATCGGCGTGAACGAGAACTTCCGCAAGCTCCTGCTGGAGTTCAACCGCACCCGCAAGGTCAGCCTGCTGACCAAGCTGCGCCCCAGCCACGTCGTGCCGCACCTGCCGCGCAACGGCGAACCGCGCACAGGCATGTCCATGGGCGAGCACGCGGCCATCACCGCCGCCCAGTACGGCATCACCCGCGAGGACCAGGACGAGCTCACCGCACGCAGCCACCGCAACCTCGCCCGCGCCTACGACGAGGGCTTCTTCGACGACCTCGTCACCCCGTACCTGGGCCTCACCCGCGACCAGAACCTCCGCCCGGACAGCAGCGTCGAGAAGCTCGCGAAGCTCAAGCCGGTCTTCGGCGACACGATGACCGCCGGCAACTCGACCCCGCTCTCCGACGGCGCCTCCGCGGTCCTGCTGGCCACCGAGGAGTGGGCGCGGGCTCGCAAACTGCCCGTGCTGGCGTACCTGACGTTCGCCGAGACCGCCGCCGTCGACTACGTGCACGGCGACGAGGGCCTGCTCATGGCACCGGTGCACGCCGCGCCGCGGATGCTCGACAAGGCGGGCCTCAAGCTGCAGGAGTTCGACTTCTACGAGGTGCACGAGGCGTTCGCGTCGCAGGTGCTGGCCACGTTGAAGGCCTGGGAGACCGACCTCGGCGAGATCGACCGAACGAAGCTCAACGTCAACGGCTCCTCGCTCGCGGCAGGCCACCCGTTCGCCGCCACCGGCGCCCGGATCGTGGCGACGCTGGCCAAGCTGCTGCACCAGAGGGGCAGCGGCCGCGGGTTCGTGTCGATCTGCGCCGCCGGAGGTCAGGGCATCACGGCGATCCTGGAGCGATGAGTTCCGCTCAGTGCTGAAGTCAGACCATCCGAACCCTCACCGGAGAAGGATGACGACCATGACGCTGCAGGAAGTTCTGGAGACCCACCGCGAGGCGGTGCCCAACGCCGTGGCACTCGTCGCTCGCGTCGACGAAGTCGAGTTCGCGTCGGTCGGCGGCGAGACGCGGGAGTCGGTCTTCCTGATCGCCTCGCTGACCAAGCCGATCATCGCGGCGGCGACGACGCTGCTGGTGCGGGACGGGAAGATCGCCCTGGACGACCCGATCGCGAACTGGCTGCCGGAGCTCGCGCACCCGGTGGTCGTCCGCACTCCGGACGGTGACGTCGACGACGTCGTTCCCGCGACGAGGCCGATCACGGTCCGCCACCTGCAGGCTTCCCGGTCCGGCTGGGGTTTCACGGCGGACTTCTTCCTGCCGGCCACGAAGAAGCTCTTCGAACAGGCACATCTGCACGGTCGTGAGGACCTGCCCACCCCCGAGGAGTGGCTGAAGCAGATCGCCGAGGTGCCGCTGCTGCACCAACCGGGCGAAGGCTGGCTCTACAACACGGGGTCGGACGTCCTCGGCCTCCTGCTGCACCGCGTGACCGGCTCGCTCCCGGACTTCCTGGCCGAGCGCTTCTACGCGCCGCTCGGCATGACCAGCACCAGCTTCATCAGCGACACCCTGCCGTCCGGTGCTGGTGGCCTGAAGTCCACCGCGGACGACCTGCTGGCGTTCCACCGCCACCTGCTGACCAGCGACCTCCTGCCAGAGCTCGCGGTCGACACCACGTCGGCGGCGGAGCGCGAGGCGGCGCACATCTTCCTTGAGGGCCAGGGCTGGGGCTACGGCGGCAGCGTCGACATCGCCGAGATCGACCCGTGGAACGTTCCCGGCCGCTACGGCTGGGTCGGCGGCTCCGGCACCGCCGCCCACGTCGTGCCGTCGCAGAACCTGATCACGATCCTGCTCACCCGCACCGCCATGACCAGCCCTGCCCCGACGGCCGTCATGCGTGATTTCTGGCGGAGCGCGATGCACACTCTCTGAACCGCGAAGGTGCGGTGCCGGGGGTTGGGGGACGAATGCTGCAGGTCGATCCCGAGCAAGATCCGGTGCTGGCTCGCGCACTCGTCGCCACGCTGCGCGACGAGTGGCGACCGGCCGCCGACGCCATGGCGTCAGCCCGCGAGTGGGAACGCCGCGCCTACCTGGTGCTGACGCTGGCCGCCGCGGCCGCACGCCGTGACACCTGGCTCAAGAAGTGGCTGGAGTCCCGCCCCGGCGACCGCGACGCGACCGCCGTCCACGCGGCGGTGGAAACCCTGCAGGCCAGTTAGCGACTTAGTCCAGCAACGACCAGGCGGCCGTGCACGACGCCGAAACGGTGATCTGCTGCGCCTTGAGGTTCAGCTGGTCCACCATTCCCGCAGGCCCGGCCATCTCGAACGACGCGGCAGCGCTCATCCGCGGCGAGTAGCCCACGCCGCCGTCGGTGTCGCCGATCCGCAGCAACGGCCCGAGCCGCCGCCCCAGCGCCGATGCGTAACCCTCGGCACGACGGAGCGCGTCCGCCACGGCCTCCTTCTGCGCCTCGCGGATGGCCTCGGCGTCGTCGACGAGCGTCCACGACGGGCCGTTGATCCACGACGGCTCGGCCTGGACGAGGTCGGCGAGCAGTCCGTCGAGCTTGTCCAGGTCGGACACCCAGATCACGTACTGCTGCTGCGCGCGGCTGCCGACGCGTTGGTTGTTGTCCCAGTTGTCGTGCACGGACAGCTCCCGCGAGCGCACCTCGAAATCCTCGAGCAGCGGTTCCACGGCGGAGATGCGCTGGTTGAGCATGCTCACCGCCTCGGAGCGTTCGGCGCCGATCGCCTCGAACGTCACGTCCACCTGGGCGCGGTCGGCGGTGCGCTCGACCTCGCCGGTCCCCTTGGTCACGACTTCAGCCACGCCGCCCAGCCAACCGCTGCCCAGGTCCATCCGCAACTATTCCCCTGTATTGCTCAAACACTAGAAAGCCGAATACGCGCCTCGCCAAGTGCACGCGGGGAGCTTTCGTTCGCTCCTGGCGCACGAAAGGGCCCCGCGTGCAGCGAAGCGAGCGGCGTCTGCGTGTCTCTAGAGGGGGTGCTAGAAACGCCGATACGGTGCGAGCCATGGACCCGGTGCGCAACCCGTTCGCTCCCGGTGCAGGCCAGCGGCCTCCTGAGCTCGCCGGCCGGGACAAGGAAGTCGGAGCGTTCGAGGTGGTGCTCGAACGCGTGGCCCGCGGCCGTCCCGAACGCAGCCTGGTGCTGACCGGGTTGCGCGGTGTGGGCACGACGGTGCTGCTCGGTGAGCTGCGGTCCATGGCGGTCAAACGCGGCTGGGGCGCGGGCAAGGTCGAGGCGCGGCCGGACGCCGACCTGCGACGACCGCTCTCGGCGGCGCTGCACCGGGCGATCCGCGACCTGGCCGTCCGCCACCGCGCGCCGGACCGGGTCGAGGCCATCCTCGGCATCCTCAAGGCGTTCGCGCTGCGGGCCGCACCGGACGGTGCCAAGCTGCGCGACCGCTGGCAGCCCGGCATCGACGTGCCCGCCGCCCAGGGCAGGGCCGACTCCGGTGACATCGAGATCGACCTGGTCGAGCTGTTCACCGACGTCGCCGAGCTCGCGCAGGACGTCGGCACGGGCGTCGCGCTGCTCATCGACGAGATGCAGGACCTCAAGCCGGACGACATCAGCGCGTTGTGCGCGGCGTGTCACGAGCTCTCGCAGCTCGGCGCACCTCTCGTGGTGGTCGGTGCGGGTCTGCCGCACCTGCCCGCGGTGCTCAGTGCCAGCAAGTCGTACTCGGAGCGGCTCTTCCGGTACGTGCGGATCGACCGGCTCAGTCGTGAGGACGCCGACCGCGCGGTGCTCGCCCCGGTCGAACGGGAGGACGCGGGCATCACGGACGAGGCGCTGGACGCGTTGTTCGACGCGTCCGGGGGCTACCCGTACTTCATCCAGGCCTACGGCAAGGCCGCCTGGGACGCCGCGCCGGCGGACCCGATCAGCGCGCTGGACGTCTCCGTGGCCGCTCCGGAGGCCGACGCGGAGCTCGCCGTGGGCTTCTTCGGCTCCCGATACGAGCGTGCGACGCCCGCCGAACGCGAGTATCTCCGGGCGATGGCCGAGTTGACCGACGGAAAGGACGCGGGCGTCAACACCGCCCAGGTGGCCGACCACCTGGGTCGCAAGCCCTCGTCGCTGTCGCCCGCGCGGGACTCGCTCATCAAGAAAGGCCTGGTCTACAGCGCGGAACGGGGTCAGATCGCCTTCACCGTGCCGCACTTCGGGAGGTTCCTGCTCGGCCGCGAGGAGTGATCCGGGTCGCCCAGCGTTGTCCGGCTGTTCACGTTGTCTGCCGACGATTCATCGGCGTGTGCCCCAACTCACCGGATAATCGCGTGCGTTCATGGGAAAGAGGGTGCATACTTGAGTTACCAACCGAACAGACCTCCGAGAGGGAAGTGCAGACCCCGATGAACTTCGCAGCGAAGCTCCGCGCCCGTCGTGCCGAGGCGCGCAACCGGAAGGCCGTGGCTCGCGCGATCGACATGGCCACCACGCCGGCCATGCGTCACGAGCTGATGGCCATCGCCCAGGCTCAGGTCACCACCCTGCGCTGACTTCACGACCCGGCACTCGCACGGCGCCCCGTCGCGAGTGCCTCCCCGAACGGGAACCCCTGGAGCACCTCCCGCGCTCCAGGGGTTTCATTCTGTTAAACGTGATCCGCGCCACAGTATGATGGCGTTGTAACAGTGCACGTCGGTCCGCCGATGTCACGGTTGACCTCGCGGTGCTGTCGGACCCCCGACCTGGCAGCACCGCGAGGTTTCTTGTTTGCTGGGGACATGGAGATCGCCGTGCTCGGCACCGGCCTCATGGGTGCCCCCGTCGCAGCCAACCTCGCCGCCGCCGGACATGCCGTCCGGGTCTGGAACCGCACGCGCGCCAAAGCCGAACCCCTCGCCGACCGGGGCGCGGTCGTCGCCGACACGCCCGCTCAGGCCGTCGAAGGCGCCGAGATCGTGCTGACCATGCTCAACGACGGTCCCGCGGTCACGGCCACCATGCAGGCCGCCGCCGACTCGCTGCCGCACGACGCCGTCTGGATCCAGTCCTCCACGGTCGGGATCGGCTTCACCGAGGACCACATCGCGCTCGCCCGTTCGCTCGGGCTCGAGTTCGTCGACGCGCCCGTCCTCGGCAGCACCAAGCCCGCGGCGGAGGGCAAGCTCGTCGTGCTGGCCTCGGGTGCCGAGGAACTGCGCGAGCGCGTGCAGCCGGTGTTCGACGTGATCGGCGTCCGCACGATGTGGGTCGGTGAAGCCGGTGCGGCCTCGCGGTTGAAGCTCGTCGCCAACAGCTGGGTGCTCGCGCTGACCGCGGCCGTCGGCGAGGCCGTGGCGCTGAGCGAGGCGTCCGGTCTCGACCCGAAGCTGTTCCTGGAAGCCGTTTCCGGCGGCGCGATGGACTGCGCGTACCTGCAGATGAAGGGCAACGCGATCATCGAGCGGTCCTTCCCGCCCGCGTTCACCGTGCAGAACGCGCTGAAGGACGCCTTGCTCGTCAACGAAGCCGCGGTGCGGGGCAACGTGCACCTCGACGTCGCACAGGCCTCGGCCGCACGGCTGAACCGCGCGGTCACCAAAGGCCACGGCGGTGAGGACATGGCCGCGTCCTACTACGCCAGCTTCGAATAGCGACGATCGGCCGGTCCGGCGGAGCGTGCGGGCTCACTAGCTTGGCTCGGTGAACAGACTCGTACGCTCCCTGCTGGCGTTCGGCCTGGCATCGGCGCAGTTCCTGGCTGTCGCCTCGGTCGTCAACGCCGCTCCCGACATCGAAGACCGGATCGCCGCGCTGCCCGGCGTCCGGATCATCAGCGAAGGGACGTCCGGCACCGCGCGGACGTTCGTGCTCGGCATCCAGCAGCCCGCGGACCACCGCAAGCCGCGCGGGCGGCAGTTCGAACAGCGGATCTCGTTGCTGCACAAGGACGACTCGAAGCCGATGGTGCTGCACACCACCGGCTACCACCTGCCCGGCTCCATCAGCCCGTCCGAACCGGCCCGGCTCGTCGACGGCAACCAGATCAGCGTGGAGCAGCGGTTCTTCCCGCCGTCCCGGCCGTCACCGGCGGACTGGGACGACCTGAACATCCGGCAGGCGGCAGGCGACCACCACCGGATCGTGCGGGAGTTCAAGAAGATCTACCGCGGACGCTGGCTCTCGACGGGCGCCAGCAAGGGTGGCATGACGTCGGTCTACCACCGCCGGTTCTTCCCGCACGACGTCGACGCGACCATCGCTTACGTGGCACCGAACGACGTGGTGAACGACGAGGACTCCTACGGCGAGTTCATCCGCAACGTCGGCAACGACCCGACATGCAACCGGCGCCTCGAAGGCGTGCAGCGGCAGATCCTGCAGAACCGGGACGCGATCGTGGCCCGGTTGGAGGCGCAGGGTTACACGTACCGGCAGTTCGGCGGCGCGCACCGGGCCTTGGAGGTCCTGGTGCTGGACACGCCGTTCACCTTCTGGCAGTACGGCACGCAGGACCAGTGCGCGCTGGTGCCCGGTCCCGCCGCCTCGGTGGACGACCTGTGGACGTTCATCGACAAGACCGTCGGCTGGGACTTCTACACCGACGCCGGCGTTGCGCCCTACGAGACCTACTACTACCAGGCGGGCACGCAGCTCGGCTGGCCGGAAGCCGACGAGTCCGCGGTCCGCGACCTGTTGCGCTACCCCGGTTCCAGCGTGCCGCGCACGATGGTGCCGGACTCGATCAGGTTCCCGCGCTTCGACAAGCACGCGATGAAGGACATCGACCGGTGGGTGCGCTACGAAGGTTCGCGGCTTCTGTTCGTCTACGGGCAGAACGACCCGTGGAGCGCCGAGCCGTTCCACCTCGGGCCGGGCACGCGCGACTCGCTGGCGTTCGTCGTGCCGGGCGGCAACCACGGCTCGAACATCGCCCGGCTGCCGGAGGAGGAGCGCGGGGCGGCGACCGCCGCCGTGCTGCGCTGGGCCGGTGTGCCCGCGGCTGCCGTCGGCACGGCGGCCGTCGACGAGGGACCGGACTCGCTGGACGCGCTGCGGGCGCGTCGGGGCTGAGGCACGCTGAGGGGCGTGAAGCCGTTGCTCGTGGTCGATGCCGCCAACGTCGTGGGTTCGGTGCCCGACGGGTGGTGGCGCGACCGGGCGGGCGCGGCCGAACGCCTCCGCGACGCGCTGCGGGGCCGGGACGAGGAGGTCGTCCTCGTGGTGGAAGGCAAGGCGCGCAACGTGTCCAGCGTCGACGGCGTCCGCGTGGTCGCGGCCTCCGGCGACGGTGACGACAAGATCGTCGAGGTGGTGCGGGCCGAGGGCGCCGGCCGTCCGGTGACCGTGGTGACCGCCGACCGCGAGCTGCGGCGGCGGGTGACAGCGCTGGGTGCAGAGGTGGCCGGACCCACCTCGGTGCCGCGCCGTTAGAGGTTGAACAGCTTTTCGAGGACCTGGGCGACGCCGTCCTCGGTGTTCGGCGGCGCGTGGTTGCGGCACGCCTGTTTGACGAGCGGGTGCGCGTTGCCCATCGCATAGGCGGTGCCGGCCCAGCCGAGCACCGACAGGTCGTTCGGCATGTCCCCGAACGCGATCACCTCTTCGCTGCCGATCCCCCTTGCGCGGCAGAGGGATTCGAGCGTCGCGGCCTTCGACACACCGGGCGGGCTGATCTCCAGCAGACCCGTGCCGCCGGAGTGCGTGACCGTGACGTGCTGCCCGACCGCCTCCCTGGCGATCTCCATCATGTGGTCGCTCTCGCGCTCCGGCGCCCACGCGAGCATCTGCACGACCTGGTGCGCCTCCTCGAAGACGTGGTCGAGCAGTTCGAGTGTCCGATGTGGATTCTTCGGCCCGAAGCCCCGGAAACCGGGCTCCGACAACACCTCCAGCCCGGTCTCGACCGCGATGCCGACGTCCGGGATCACCGAGGCCAGCGCCTCCGCCACCTTCCGCACCACGTCGAACGGCACCGTCTGCGCGTGCGTGACCTCCCGGTTCGTCAGGTCGTAGATCATGGCGCCGTTCGAGCAGATCGCCGTGCCGGTGAGCGCGAGGTCCT
Organism: Lentzea sp. NPDC004782; assembly: GCF_040609115.1. Classification (NCBI taxonomy): domain Bacteria; kingdom Bacillati; phylum Actinomycetota; class Actinomycetes; order Pseudonocardiales; family Pseudonocardiaceae; genus Lentzea; species Lentzea sp. NPDC004782. The sequence continues at coordinate 165,009 of NZ_JBEXJN010000008.1, read as the reverse complement.
GCACGAACCGCGGCGGCCGTGCCGTGACGACCACGACGTCCGCGTCGACGGCGTCGAGCGCGGCACGGGTGCGGTCGCTCAGCACCCCACCGGGTTGCAGCAGCGTGCCGTCGAGGTCGGTCGCGACCAGTCTGATCATCGGCCGATTATCGGGCAGGATCTTCGCTCGTACGAAGGACTTAGCCCGGCTTGGACGTCCTGGCCGGATGAGGCCTGGGCCTCGAATATCCGTGCGGTGGCAATCAGTTGGAGGCGGTTGTCCGTTCCGTTCTGCCCGGAAACCCTTGCGGATACCCGTTCTGGTGAGTGCTGATGAGGAAACGGAGAAGTTCCATGTTCAATTCGGGCGCCCTGCGTCGGTCTGTCCTCGGGACCGTGGCAGCCACCATCGCGGTTGGTTCCGTTCTGACATCGTCCGCCGGCGCCTTCGCGGGGTGAGAGCGAGATGAGGGCGTCTGACTTCGGTCAGGTCGCCGCCGCTCCGGTGGAGAACAACGGGTCGATCGACGGCCTCGTCACCACGGCCGGTGCGCCGCTGGTCAACGTCAACGTCAACGTCCCGTGCCCCGCTCCGTGGCAGCAGGGTGGCCTGTTCGGCTCTGACTACAACGCCTGCAGCAACGCTCCGGTGTACCAGCAGGACGCGGTCGTCAAGGGCAGCCTGATCGGCCGGTAAGGCTCGATCTGCCGACACCGAAGCCACATCCTGAAAGTGACGGGGTGGATGTCGCCGCCGAGGGCTCGGGCGACATCCACCCCGTTCTCCCCAGCCGTTCTCGCGCTTGCGGGAAATGCTGGAAAGTTCGCTGATTTCCGTTGTCCGCCGGGTCGGCCGGATCTTCGGGGCCGCCTACCTGAAACACGGTTGTTCGGGTAGGCAGACGGATGGCCTCCACGAGCGGAACGAGGAAGCCCTGTTCGCTGCCACGGCAACCCCCGGGGCTTCTTCGGCTTCTCTTCTCGCTGATCGGGCAAGATCGGTCCATGACCCATCGAATTGACGGCATGCCCCTGCCGGTGTGGCTGCCCGAGTCCGGTTCCGGGCCCGGCATCGTCCTGATCCAGGAGATCTTCGGGCTGGACGGGTACCTGCGAGGTGTCGCGGAGAAGCTCGCGGCCCTCGGCTACGTCGTGGCCGTGCCCGAGCTGTTCCACCGCTTCGAGCCGGGCTGGGTGGGTGAGCACGACGAGGCGGGCATCCGGAAGTCGATGGAGGTCGTGGGCAACCTCGACTTCCCGCTGGCCGTGCAGGACGTCACCGCGTCGGTCGAGCACCTGCGGGGCCTGCCGGAGGTGACCGGTGGTGTCGGCGTGCTCGGCTTCTGCCTCGGCGGCACCCTGGCCTACTCGGCGGCCGTCGCCGCCGGCCCGGACACCGCCGTGTCGTTCTACGGTTCGGGCGTCCCCGACCAGATCGGCACGCTGGACCAGGTGTCCTGCCCGATCCTGTTCCTCTTCGGCACCGAGGATCCGTACCTCCCCGGCTACCAGAAGGTCGTGGACGCGGCGGAAGGCCATCCCGGCGCCGAGATCCACCTGGAGGCGGCGGGCCACGCGTTCCTCAACCACCTCGGCCCCTGGTACGCCGAGGAAGCCGCTCACCGCGCCTGGGACGTGACCACGGCGTTCCTCGCCCGCGCCCTGCCGGTCTAGGAGATGCACGGCACCGCGAGCTGCTGCGAGAAGAACCTCTCCAGCGGCTTGCGGTGCAGCCGGTGTTCCACGGCGATCAGCTCGTTCTTCCGGTAGTGGCTGATCTGCGTGCTGGTGACGACGAACCCGTTGCGCTCGGTCGTGGGCATCTCGTCGTAGAGGATCGCGTGCTGTCCTTGCGGCACAACCACATCCGCCAATCCCTCGGGAATCTGCCGCGCCCGGCTCGCGATGGTCGCGGCCAACGAGTCCGGCCGGTTCCTGAGCTTGCGGTGCGGCCACGGCACCCCGTGGTGCTCGGCCTCCAACGTCCGGTGCAACGCCCGCGCGGAATGCCTGATGGCCTTGATCGAGTCGCCGGTGATGACGTGCGCGTCGGGCCGGTCGAGGCTCGTGTCCCGCCGGAAGCCCGCACACACGATCACCTTGTCGTACCGCAGCTCCCCGGTGCCGTCGATGGCGACCACGAACTCGTTGCCCTGCTTGACGATCCGCTGCACCGCCCGCCCCACCGTGTGCGTGAGCCGCGCCGTGGCCGCGATGTTGTCGGCCGTCTCGAACGCACTGCGCCCGCGCCCGATGATCAGCACCCGCTTCCTCGCGTACAGGGTCGGATCCGTGCCGGCACTCGCGTAGGTGTCCGCGTGCTCGATCCCAGGGATGCTCGGCACGTGCGGCTTCTTGCCGATCGCGAGGATCACGTGCCGCGCCCGGTATTCCGCAGGGTCGCTGACGCGCGTGCCGTACCGGATGTGCAACGGCCGCGCGAAGTCCTCCAGATACCGCACCAGATCGTCCGCATCGGGAAACGCCCGCTTGCTGTACCGCCCGAACGGCACCCCGTCGAACAGCGAGTTGTCGTCCGTGGCGAGCACCCGATGCCTCGGGAACTCGCGGAAGAAACTCGCCGGTTCCGATTCCGCTTCCAGGATCACGTAGTCGCGGCCCGCCCGGTGCAGGAAACTCCCGATCTGCAAGCCCGCTGGGCCCGCACCGATCACCAGGTACTCCACCATCACGCACCTCCCGGCGTCCTCTACGCCGAAGCAGGCGCAAAGGTTCAGACGGGCGGTCTGCTTCCATCATCGCGGACTATGGGCGACTTCGGCCAATCAGAAGGCACATAAGCATTGTTGTGCTGATCGGCCGAACCGTCTTCGCCCTTGGTCGGGAACGGTGGTCGTCCACATGATGGACGCCGGAATGGACACCCTGTTCCACAGTGTTGGATACGGTCGTGACGACTGCCAAGCGCCGTGCCCGCGTCCGTGCCCCTGAACTGGTAGGACGCGGCTGGCTGAACACCGGTGACGCCGCGGTCAGCCTCAAGGACCTCCGCGGCAAGATCGTGCTGCTCGACTTCTGGACGTTCTGCTGCATCAACTGCCTGCACGTCCTGGACGAGCTGCGGCCCCTCGAGAAGGCGCACGAAGACGTCCTGGTCACCATCGGCGTGCACTCGCCGAAGTTCGTGCACGAGGCCGACCCGGACGCCCTGAAGGCGGCCGTCGAGCGCTACGAGGTGCACCACCCGGTCCTGGACGACCCGGAGCTCACGACCTGGCAGAACTACGCCGTGAAGGCGTGGCCCACGCTCGTGCTGGTCGACCCCGAGGGCTATGTCGTGCACGTCGCCGCTGGTGAGGGTCATGTGGAGGCGCTCGACACGATCATCAGGGAGCTGGTCGAGGAGCACGACGCCAAGGGCACGCTGCACCGCGGCACTGGTCCGTACGTCGCCCCGGAGCCGACGAACACCACGCTGCGGTTCCCCGCCAAGGCGATCGTCACCCCGAGCAACACGATCCTGGTGAGCGACTCCGCCCACCACAGCGTCGTGGAGCTGGAAGCGGACGGCGAGACCGTCATCCGCCGCATCGGCACCGGCGAGCGGGGCAGGGCCGACGGGCTGAACCCGACCTTCTCCGAGCCCGCGGGCCTCACGCTCGTCCCCAACACCCGCGGCTACGACGTCGTCGTCGCGGACACCGTGAACCACCTGCTGCGGGGCCTCAACCTGGAGACCGGCGAGGTCACGACCCTCGCGGGCACCGGTGAGCAGTGGCGCGACGGCGAGACCGACGGGCCCGCCGACAAGATCGACCTCACGAGTCCGTGGGACGTGGCCTGGTGGAACGGCGGCGTCGCCATCGCCATGGCGGGCAACCACACGCTGGGCTTCTTCGACCCCGAGACCAACACCACGAGAAGGCTCGCCGGCACCACGGTCGAAGGCATCAACGACGGACCCGCGGACCAGGCCTTCTTCGCGCAGACGTCCGGGCTCGCCGCGGACGGCGACCGGCTCTGGATGGTCGACTCCGAGACGAGCGCGCTGCGCTACCTGGAGAACGGCGAGGTGCACACCGTCATCGGCAAGGGGCTGTTCGCGTTCGGGCACAAGGACGGCGACGCCGACGAGGCCCTGCTGCAGCACCCGCTGGGCGTCACGGTGCTCGCGGACCACTCGGTCGCCATCTCGGACACCTACAACAACGCCATCCGGCGCTACGACCCCGGGACCGGCACCCTGACCACGATCGCGACGGACATCGCCGAACCGTCCGACGCCCTCCAGATCGACAACGAGCTGGTGGTCGTGGCGTCTGCGGCGCACCGGCTCGAACGCTTCTCCGCGGCCGCCACGAAGATCGACGGTCAGGAGCACGCGGTCAAGCGGCCGTCCACCGACATCGCGCCCGGTGAGCTGGAGCTCGCGGTCATCTTCACCCCGCCGACGGGGACGAAGCTGGACGAGAGGTACGGGCCCTCGACGCGGCTGGAGATCACCAGCTCACCGCCTGAGCTGATCGTCGAAGGCGCCGGGGTGAGCACCGAACTGGTACGGGCGTTGCGGATCAACGATCAGGTCACGAACGGCGTTCTGCACGTCGTAGCGCAGGCCGCCAGTTGCAGTGACGATCCTTCCGACGAACACCCGGTCTGTCGCCTGACCAGGCAGGACTGGGGCGTTCCGGTTCGAGTGGTCGCCGATGCACCTGCCCGGTTGCCGTTGCTGATGGGCGGCATGGACGAGGCCGGTCCGGCAGGCACGTAGACTCTGCGGGTGCCTGATGTCAAGCTCGAGATCCAGATGCTGTTCGACCGCGTCATGGTGCGCATCTCGCCGGAGGACGGCGAGCGGCGTTCCAGCGGAGGCATTGTGATCCCCGCTACGGCCCAGATGGCGAAGCGGTTGGCGTGGGGTGATGTGTTCGGAGTCGGTACCAGCGTGCGACACGTGAAGGTGGGCGACCGGGTGCTCTTCAACCCGGAAGATCAGCTTGAGGTCGAGGTGCAGGGCACCACGTATCTCGTGATGAGGGAACGCGACCTGCACGCTGTGGCCAGTGAGCTCACCGAGCACGGTACTGGTCTGTACCTATGAGCCGCCGGTTCGTGATCTGCGCCTGATAGCTACACACACATATGCCGCCTCAGGAGAGACAGGGCAACGGGGAGAGCTGTGCCGTACGACGCTGACAAGACGAGAGCGATGCCGCCGGTCCAGTCCGGCGGCACCGCCTCCGAGCAGACGACGAAGATCGCGCCCGTGAGCATCGACGCGCCCACCGCGGCGTGGCCGTCCGAGGAGCCGGACAACGAGGCGACCGTCGCCGCGCCCGTGCCCGGCGTCGGCTTTCCAGCCGGCGAGGACGCCACCGAGTTCATGCTGCCGGTGACGCAGGCGCAGCCGCGGCCTGAGGACTCCGGCGTCTACGGACCGGTGATGATCGAGCCGGGCGAGGACGAGGCGGCGCCCAAGAACGGCAAGAAGAAGGCCCTCCTCGTGGCCGCGGCCGTCGTCGGCGCGTTCGGCCTGCTCTACGGTCTCGACATCCTCGTGTCCAGCGGCAACGTGCCGCGCGGCGTGACGGTGGCCGGGGTCGACGTCGGCGGTATGAGCCACGCCGACGCCGAGAAGAAGCTCCGTGACTCGATCGGCCCGCGCCTGAGCAAGCCGGTCGCGCTCAAGGCCGGTGACGTCACGGCCGAGCTCGACCCCAAGTCCGCGGGTCTGGAGCTCGACTGGGACGCCACGATCGATCGTGCGGGCAGCCAGCCGCTCAGCCCGATCACCCGCGTCACCTCGTTCTTCACCAGCCGCGAGGTCGGTGTCGCGACGAAGGCGGACGACAAGTTGCTCGGTGGGGCGCTGGAGGCCATGCGGCCCAAGCTCGACCACGAGCCGATCGAGGGCACCATCAAGTTCGAGGGCGCCAGCCCCGTCGCCGTCGAGCCGCACGACGGCCAGAAGCTCAAGGCCGAGGAGGCCGTCGGCGCCGTCGTCGCGAACTGGGCGTCCGGCAACCCGGTCGCGGTCCCGATGGACTTCACCCCGGTCAAGACGACCAAGCAGGGCGTGGAGAAGGCCCTCAACGACGTGGTGAAGACCGCGGTCTCCGGTCCGGTCAAGATCAAGGGTGAGGGCAAGGACGCGACCCTCACGCCCGAGCAGATCGCCGGCACGCTGGCGTTCGAGCCGGGCGACGGCGGTGCGCTGAACGTCAAGCCCAACAAGGACAAGCTCGTCGAGGCGGTCGCACCGCAGCTCAAGGACACGATCAAGGAGGGCAAGGACGCCCAGATCGTGTTCGAGGGCGGCAGGCCGACCGTCAAGGAGTCGGTGGACGGCCTCGACGTCGACTGGGACAAGAACCTCCAGCCCTACTTCGACACGCTGACGAAGACCGACGGGCGCGAGGTCAAGTTCGAGTACAAGCACGCGCCCGCGAAGGTCACCACCGAGCAGGCGAACAAGATGGGCATCAAGGAGGTCATCGGCGAGTTCCAGACCGGTGGCTTCGCCGCTGCGTCCGGCGTCAACATCCGGGTCGTCGCCGAGAAGGTGAACGGCGCGATCGTCAAGCCGCACGAGACGTTCAGCCTCAACAAGTACACCGGCCCCCGCGGCACCGCGCAGGGGTACGTCGAGGCGGGCATCATCAACGACGGCATCCCCGACAAGGCGGTCGGTGGCGGTATCTCGCAGTTCGCGACGACGCTCTACAACGCGTCCTACTACGCGGGCATGAAGGACGCGGGCCACAAGGAGCACAGCTACTGGATCACGCGGTACCCGAAGGGCCGCGAGGCCACGGTGTTCATGGAACCCGACGGCACCAGCCTGATCGACATCGCGTTCACGAACCCGGACGACACGGGCGTCGCCATCCAGACGATCTGGACCCCCTCGTCGATCAAGATCGTGTTGTGGGGCACCAAGAACTACGACGTCACCGGCTCCACGAGCGCCGACTTCAACCCCACCCAGCCGCAGGAGAAGAAGGTCAGCAAGGCCGGGTGCTCGCCGAGCAACGGCGCCCCCGGCTTCTCGGTGACGGACACCCGCACGATCAAGGACCGCCGCACCGGCCAGACGCGCAGCGAGTCGCGCACGGTCCGCTACGACCCGCAGTTCAAGATCGTCTGTGAGCCGCCACCAGGCGGCTGAGCCTTCCGCAGGTTCGCAGTGGCCACGCGCGGGTATTCACCCGTTCGTGGCCACTGTTGCGAACGAGGCGCGAAGACACCCCGCCGTCCAGACGCTGGGGCGGGTGGGGATGGTTGTGTACGGAGCGGTCCACGTGCTCATCGCGTGGCTGGCACTCCAGGTCGCGTTCGGCGGCGACGCCGAGCGGACGGATTCGAAGGGCGCGCTGAGCGAGATCGCGCAGAACGGTGCCTGGCTGTTGTGGGCCGTGGGCATCGGACTGGTGTTCTTCGCGCTCTGGCAGCTGCTCCTGGCCTGCGTCGGCTACACCTACGTCACCAAGCAGCGCAAGCGGATCTCCAAGCGCGTCGGGTCCGCCGCCCGCGCCGTCACCTCGGGCGGTATCGCGCTCGGTGCGTTCAAGTACGCCACGAGCGGCAGCACCAAAGACCAGACGCAGCAACAACAGGAGCTGACCGGGCAGGTGCTCTCGTGGCCCGGCGGCCAGTGGATCGTCGGCGCGATCGCGATCGGCGTGATCGTCACCGCGGGCGTCATCGTCTACAAGGGCATCAAGAAGTCCTTCGAGAACGACCTCGACATGGGACGCGCGCCGTCGTGGATCGAGCCGGTCGGCCGGATCGGGTGGATCGGCAAGGGCGTCGCGTACGGCGTGATCGGTGTCCTCGTCGGACTGGCGGCGATCAAGGCGGATCCGCAGCAGTCCGGCGGCCTGGACAAGGCCCTGCACACGTTGGCGGCACAGCCTTTCGGCATGTTCCTGCTCAGCGCGGTGGCGATCGGCATCGCCGCGTTCGGCGTCTACTGCTTCGTGGCCGCGCGAGCGCTCCGGGGCTGATACGGCGGCGTAACGCCTGGTCGCACCAGTGACCAGGCGTTACGCGGTGCCGGTCGAAGTCATCCTGTGCCAATGACGTGCCGCGGCTTCTTGTGCGCTCGGCGACATGGCCGACAAGACCTGGCCCGGCATCACGTAGAAGACGTTGGGGTTGTGGTTGTGCGGGCCCCATCCGGAACTCCCCCGCAGCAGCAGGAGATCACCAGGCGTCGGGCTCATGTTCTGGAACCAGGAGTCCTGGCTGACCCCCGTCTTCTGCCACACGATCACGGCTTTGGTGCCGCGTCGCGCTCGTTGGTACACCTGCACGACGCTCGCCAACTCGGCTCCCGGCGAACTCGCGCACAAGGCGGTCATGTGCTGCCGGTGCCGGAACCACAGCTCGTCGCGGCTCTCCTGCCGCCTCTTCTGATACCGCCCGAGGAGGATCGCGATGAACACGAATCCGGCCGCCACGCCGAGCAGCAACACCACGCTCAAGAGTTCTGCCACAAGCCCCCCAAGCCGGTCAGCAGTTCACGCCGCACGATCTTTGAGGCCGAATGAGGCGTTGTCAACAACAGAAACGGGCCCCGCACCTCGGGCAGGAGGTGCGGGGCCCGTCGTCAGTTGTTCAGCAGCAGGAGCGACTCAGAAAGCGCTCTCGTCGATGTCCATCAGCGAGTTGTCGGTGGACTCGGCGATCTTGCGGCGGGCGGAGAGCTCCGGCAGCACGTTCTTCGCGAAGAACGACGCCACGGCGACCTTGCCCTCGTAGAACGCCTTGTCCTTGGCCGACGGCGTGCCGTCGAGCTTCTGCAGCGCGACCTCGGCCTGGCGCAGCAGCAGCCAGCCGACGAGCACGTCACCCGCGGTCATCAGCAGGCGGACCGAGTTCTGGCCGACCTTGTAGAGGTTGCGGACGTCCTCCTGCGACGAGGTCAGGAAGCCGACCAGGGCGCCCAGCATGCCCTGCAGGTCCTCGAGACCCTGCTTGAGCAGCGCGCGCTCCTCCTTCAGCCGGCCGTTGCCGCCCTCGTTGTCGAGGAAGGACTGGATCTCGCCGTTGATGAACGCGAGCGCCTGGCCCTTGTCACGGATGATCTTCCGGAAGAAGAAGTCCAGCGACTGGATGGCCGTGGTGCCCTCGTACAGGGAGTCGATCTTCGAGTCGCGGATGTACTGCTCGATCGGGTACTCCTGCAGGAAGCCCGAGCCGCCCAGGGTCTGCAGCGACTGCGCCAGCTGCTCGTACGCGCGCTCCGAGCCGACGCCCTTGACGATCGGCAGCAGCAGGTCGTTGACCTTGGTCGCGAGCTCCGCGTCCTCGCCGCCGAGCATCACCTTGTCCTGGAACGTCGCGGTGTACAGGTACACGGCGCGCAGGCCCTCGGCGTAGGCCTTCTGCAGCATGAGGCTGCGGCGCACGTCCGGGTGGTTGGTGATGGTGACGCGCGGGGCCGTCTTGTCCGTCATGCGGGTCAGGTCGGCGGACTGGACGCGCTCCTTGGCGTAGGACAGCGCGTTCAGGTAGCCGGTCGACAGCGTCGCGATGGCCTTGGTGCCGACCATCATGCGGGCGTACTCGATGACGTCGAACATCTGCGCGATGCCGTCGTGCACCTCGCCGAGCAACCAGCCCTTGGCGGGCACGCCGTGCTGGCCGAACGTCAGCTCGCACGTGGTGGACGCCTTGATGCCCATCTTGTGCTCGACGTTGGTCACGAAGGCGCCGTTGCGCTCGCCCAGCTCACCGGTCTGCGGGTCGAAGTGGAACTTCGGCACGAGGAACAGCGACAGGCCCTTGGTGCCCGGCTTGGCCTCGATGCCTTCGCCCTCGGGACGCGCCAGCACCATGTGCATGATGTTCTCGGTCAGGTCCTGGTCGCCGGACGTGATGAAGCGCTTCACGCCCTCGATGTGCCAGGAACCGTCGTCCTGCTTGATCGCCTTGGTGCGGCCGGCGCCGACGTCGGAACCGGCGTCCGGCTCGGTCAGCACCATCGTGGCGCCCCAGCCGCGGTCGATCATGATCTGCGCCCAGTGCTTGTCGCGCTCGGTGCCGTTGTTGTAGACGACCGTCGCGAAGCTCGGGCCCGCCAGGTACATGTAGATCGGCGGGTTGGCGCCCAGGATCATCTCCGACGCGGCCCACGCGACCGACGGGGGCGTGCCGAAGCCGCCCAGCGCCTCCGGCAGGAACATGCGGTACCACTCGCCGTCCCAGATCGCCTGGTACGACTTCTTCAGCGACTCCGGCAGGGTCGCGGAGAACGTGGCCGGGTCGTACTTCGGCGGGTTCCGGTCGGCGTCGGCGAACGAGTCCGCGAGCGGACCCTCCGCCAGGGTCTTCATCTCGGCCAGAACGCCGCGCGCGGTGTCCTCGTCGGACTGCTCGAACGGCCCCTTGCCGAGGTGGTCCTGCACGTTGAAGACCTCGAACAGGTTGAATTCGAGATCCCGGACGTTGCTCTTGTAGTGGCCCATCTCGTCAGCTCACTCCTCAGGGTCGCGGCGGGGTCGCCTACTGACCGGTAACAACAGGGTATTACTCGACAGTAACCCCGGCAAGGGCGACCACCCACTGGTGGCGAAGTAGACAGTCCCTCCGGCGACCTGAATCGGGCGTGAGCGCCGGTCAGACGCGTACCGGGCGTTCGGGGACCATGTCCTGCAGTCCCGCGTTCGTGCGTTCCTGTGCGTCGACTGCGCGCGGCAACATGACAGATTCGTAGGCTCGCACCCCGTCTCGGACACCGTGCTCGGCGATCGCGAGCGCGAGGTCGGCGGCGTCCTCCATGGCGAGGTTCGCGCCGACGCCCAGCGGTGGCATCAGGTGTGCGGCGTCGCCGAGCAATGTGACGCCCGGTGTGTGTTCCCACGCGTGGGGTACGGGCAGTGCGTACAGCGGCCGGTGGATGAGCTCTCCGGCGAGGAACGCCTTCAGCGACGGGTGCCAGTCCGCGTACAACTCCAGCAGTTCGGCGTTGGACGGCCTCCAATCCTCACGCGCGCGCATGCACGCGTACGCGCGGATGTGATTGCCGCTGTTGCGTTGCACCCACAGCAACAGGCCCTCGTGTGCCGCGACCATCGTGCCTTGGCCCGTGAGCTCGAGCAGCTCCTCGTCGTTGTCGTGGCTGGTCTCGACGAACGCCACGCCGGTGTACTGCGGCGTCGCGGGCGAGACCGCGGGGCGCACTCGGGACCAAGCTCCGTCCGCGCCGATGACCAGGTCGAACGTGTCGGCCGTGCCGTCCGGGAACGTGACCTCGCCCGGTGCCGCGGACTCGATGCCGAGGCCCCAGCTGACGGTGCCGGGCATGAGCGAGTCGAGCAGCAGCTGACGCAGCTGGCCGCGGTCGATCTCCGGCCGGAAGTCGCCCTCCGCCGGCTGGTGCTCGATCAACGCGGCCGTGGCGTGGTCGACCTCGCGCTGCTCCTGGCCCTCGAACCGGGCGAGCGCGCGCCACTCGTCGTAGAGGCCGGCGGTGCGGATGGCCTCCTGGCCGCTGCCCGCGTGCAGGTCGATCGTGCCGCCCTGCTGACGGGCGTCCGGCGAACTCTCGCGCTCGAAGACGGTGACGTTCTCGAAGCCGTGCAGCTGGAGAACGCGGGCACAGGTGAGGCCGCCGAGCCCGGCCCCTGCGATGGCGATGCGTGGTGTGGTCATGCCTTCGATGAAACCGCATCGACTTAAAAAGTGCAATGACTACACTTTTGAAGTGGCTCAACCCGCGAGGTAGGATCCCGCTCGTGACCGAACTCGGCCGCCGCGAGCGCAAGAAGCTGCAGACCCGCCAGTCGATCGCCGACGCGGCGCTGGAGCTGTTCCTGGCGCGCGGGTTCGACGCCGTGGGCGTGAAGGAGATCGCCGACCGTGCGGACGTGTCGGTGACGACGCTGTTCAAGCACTTCCCGAGCAAGGAGGCGCTGCTCTTCGACGAGGACGAGGAGACGGAGGCGGCGCTGGTCGCGGCCGTGCGCGACCGGCCGGCCGGGCAGTCGATCCCGCAGGCGCTGAAGAACCACTTCCTGAGCGTGGCCACCAACCACGCCGACCACCCGTTGTTCGCCACCTTCGTTCAGCTGGTCGAGAGCACGCCGTCCTTGCGCGCGTACCAACGTGCCCTGTGGCTCAGGCAGGGGACGTCGCTGGCGCACGCCATCGCCGAGGAGATCGGCGCGCCGCCGGACGACGTCAGGTGCGCGGGGCTGGCCCGGTTCGCGCTGGAGGCCCGAGACGTGATCTTCGGCCGCCAGGACCGCGAGAAGGTGGCGGAGACGTTGTTCGGGCTACTCGAGCACGGCTGGGCGGCCGATCAGCAGTCCTGACCGGTAGGCGAGCGACACCGCGTGCGTGCGGTCGCGCGCGCTCAGCTTGCGCAGGATGCCCTTCACGTGGGTGCGCACGGTCTCCACGGACACGATCAGCTCGTCGGCGACCTGCTGGTTCTCCAGCCCGTCCGCGATGAGCGTGAGCACCTCGTACTCGCGCCGGGTCAGCGTCGGCCGCTCCTTCGGCCGCAGGTCCGGGTGCACGTACCCGCGTGAACGGCACGTCTCGCCGATCACCCGCACGATCTGCTCAGGCTGAGCCGACCGCGGCACGACGCCGCGCACGCCCGCCTCCAGCGCGGTCGTCACGTAGTTCGCGTGCGAGTGCGCGTCCCGGACCAGCCCGATGACCAGCAGGTCCGGGTCCCGTTCGACCAGCAGCCGGGCGAGATGGCCGACCGGGTCGAGCACGGAGTCGATGAGCAGCACGTCGGGGCGCAGTCGTTCGTGCAGGCGAACGGCCGCGTGCAGATCACCGGTCGAGCCGAGCCAGCGCAGCCCGGCGGTGTGCTTCACCAGGGCGGACAGGCCCTCGCGGTAGAGCGGTACGGGGTCGATCAGCGCGACGCCGGGAGCAGGCCGGCCGGTCGGGAGCATCGGCACCTCCGTTCGTGCTTCCGGAGGTGAGACGCACGTCCCCTGGACGTGTTACGTGGAAAGTGCTGTTCATGTGGATGAACAAGGGTCACGAATGTGATTCAAGACCGGCGTAGGTCTTCCGTCACCCCGCAACGGTCTCGTAAGACCTACGTCACATATCCCGTGCGGATGTGCCAGGTTCCGCCGCCATAGGCCTGGTGCTCTCGCGGGCACACGTGTGTGCACGCAAGGAGGTCACATGGGCACCCTCGATTGGGTCGTGGTCGTCGGCTACTTCTTCGTGATGGTCGCGATCGGGCTCTGGTCGCGCGGGCGCGTCCACAACATCGCCGACTTCTTCACGGCAGGCGGCAAGATGCCGTGGTGGTTGTCCGGCATCTCGCACCACATGTCGGGCTACAGCGCGGTCATGTTCGTCGCGTTCGCCTCCGAGGCGTACCGGCTCGGCCTGACGGTCTACGTGTGGTGGTCGCTGACCATCGGCATCGGCGTCGGCATCGGTGCGTTCTTGTTCGCACCGCGCTGGAACCGGTTGCGCGCGAAGCACAACGTCGCGTCGCCGCTCGAATACCTGGCCAAGCGCTACAACCTGCCCACCCAGCAGGTCATGGCCTACGCGGGTGCACTGCTCAAGGTCGTCGACATCGCCGCCAAGTGGGCGGCCGTGGCCATCCTGCTCCGCGGCTTCGCGGGCGTCCCGATCACCTGGGGCATCATCATCATCGGCCTGGTCACGATGGTCTACTCCGTGCTCGGCGGCCTCTGGGCCGACGCGCTCACCGACTTCGGCCAGTTCGTCATCCAGGCGGCCGCGGGCTTCGCGATGTTCTTCGCCGTCGCCGGTCGCCTCGGCTGGGACTTCCCGGCGACGATCTGGGACAAGCTCCCGGAGAGCCACAGCGACCCGCTGGCCGGCCCGTACACGTCGACGTTCCTCATGGCGCTCTTCCTGATCAAGACGCTCGAGTACAACGGCGGCATGTGGAACCTGGCGCAGCGCTACATGGCCGCGCCGTCCGGCTTCGCGGCCAAGCGTTCCGCGCTGCTGTCGTCCGTGCTGTGGCTCGTGTGGCCGCTCGTGCTGTTCTTCCCGATGTGGGCGGCGCCGCTGATCGTGCCGGGCCTCGAAGGGGCCCAGGCGGAGAACGCGTACATCGAGATGGGCAAGCAGATGCTGCCCGCCGGCATGATCGGCCTGGTCCTGGCCGGCTTCTTCTCGCACACCATGGCGATGGTGTCGTCGGACGCGAACGTCATCGCCGCCGTCATCGACCGCGACATGCTGCCCCACGTCTGGAAGAGGGTGAAGTCGTTCTCCGCGGACGGTCAGCTGCTGCTCGCCCGCATCACGACGTTCACCTTCATCGGCGTCAGCATGATCATCGCGATCGCCTCCGGAGGCCAGGGCTTCGTGCTCAAGGTGGTGGTCGACCTGGTCGCCGCCACGATGGGCCCGATCGCGATCCCGCTGATGCTCGGCCTGCTCCCGTGGTTCCGCAAGATCGGTTCGACGGCGGCGATCGCCTCGGTCGTCGGCGGCCTCGCCATGTGGGCGTTCCTGTACATCGAGCAGATGAACAAGGCCGCCTGGGTCACCAAGGGCGTGCTCGTGTCGTGGCCCCTGCTGCTCTCGCTGGTGCTCTACCTGTCGATCGGCTTCCTGAAGAAGGAACCGTCCGCCGAACGCGACGTGCTGCTCGACTCGCTCAACACCGACGCCGACGCCGGCGAGACCGAGCCGGAGAAGGTCAGGGCGTAGCAGCCCGTTCGTTCTTCATGATCCTCGCTGCGGCGCACCCGAACAGGGTCGCCGCCGCGAGCCAGATGTAGGGCATCGGCGTACCGGTGTACGTCTGGGCCGTGGTCGCCAGAACCCCCGTCGCACCCGCCACGAGCCCGGTCGTGTGCGTGACCGGGGACGGGCTCTTCAGCACGGTGATGACGGCGATCGGCACGAGCAGGAAGCCGTAGGCCAGCACGCGGGTCAGCAGGTTGGCGTGGTCGACGACCTCGTACTTGAGCGCCGGCACCGCGAGCACCGTCAGCAGCACGCCGATCGCGAGCCCGATCGCGAGACTCAGCAGCACGGTCCGCCCTTGCCACATTCGCGTCATGCGGTTCAAGACGCGCACATCACCCGATGGTTGCCGTGGCGTGCGTCATCGTCACGAGACTCGCGCGGGCCGCGCATGCACAGTGGATGGCATGGGTGCGTGGTGTCCTGCAGATGACGCGGAACTGGCCGCGGGGTGGCGGCTGTGGCTGGAGCTGAGCGACCGCGTCTACCCGGACCCGTCCTGGGACGGCACCCCCGCCGACGCGATCCGGCAGGTCCGCGAGCTGCTGGCGGCCTGCGAGTCGATCCGCCTGGACTACCTCGCCGAGACCGCACGGCCGTCGGTCGCCCTCTTGCAGCTGCTGCAGTCGATGCCGTTCGTGGCGTCGTTCCCGGTCGACCTGTGGCACGACGACACGCACCCGTTGGACGTCGAACGCGCCGAACTGCTGCACGGCGACCTCGCGTCGTTCGCCGACCACGTGGCAGGTGTGCGCGCTGCACTGGCCCGCGGCGGCGGCTGGGTGGAACTGGACCGCCGCCCCTGGGGCCTACCGGTCGACTAACTAGCCGAGGGGCGGAAGCCCTCCGGCCGCGTCCATGGTTTCGGAGGCGCAGTCTCTGGCCGGGTCTGGATATCGGGGGCGAAGCCTCCGGTCGCCGGTGATGGGGGTCTGGGGGCGCAGTCTCTGGCCGGGTCTGGATATCGGGGGCGAAGCCTCCGGTCGCCGGTGATGGGGGTCTGGAGGCGCAGTCTCTGGCCGGGTCTGGATATCGGGGGCGAAGCCTCCGGTCGCCGGTGATGGGGGTCCGGGGGCGCAGCCCCCGGCTGGGGTCTGGGGGCTTGGCCCCCAGAAAAAAGCCGAGAGGCCGAGGAAGGTCTGCGCGTTCTGCAGACACACCTCGGCCTCGGTCGCGAGCGGGTGACGGGAATCGAACCCGCCTCTACAGCTTGGGAAGCTGTCGTTCTACCAATGAACTACACCCGCATGAGCAAGCTCGGAGCCGATCATACACAGCGCGGCAACGCCTCGTCGCGGAGTCTCGGTTAGCCTGTCCGGGTGCTGCTGAGTGACCAGGATCTGCGCAAAGAGGTCGAGTCGGGCCGTCTGCTGCTCGACCCGTTCGACGTCGAGATGGTTCAGCCGTCGAGCATCGACGTGCGACTGGACCGGTTCTTCCGGGTCTTCAACAACACCAAGTACACGCACATCGACCCGTCGGTGCAGCAGGACGACCTGACGAGCCTGGTGGAGGCGCCGGAGGGCGAGCCGTTCGTGCTGCACCCCGGCGAGTTCGTGCTCGGGTCCACCTACGAGCTGGTGACGCTGCCGGACGACCTGGCGGGGCGGCTCGAAGGCAAGTCCAGCCTCGGCAGGCTCGGACTGCTCACGCACTCCACCGCGGGCTTCATCGACCCCGGTTTCTCCGGTCACATCACGCTGGAGCTGTCCAACGTCGCGAACCTGCCGATCACGTTGCACCCCGGCATGAAGATCGGGCAGCTGTGCCTGTTCAAGCTGTCGAGCCCGGCGGAGCACCCGTACGGTTCGAAGCAGGCGGGCAGCCGGTACCAGGGGCAGCGCGGGCCGACGCCGAGCCGCGCCTACCTCAACTTCCACCGCACCGACACGCGCCGCTGACGCTCAGCTCAGCTCGCCGTACCGGTCGAGGACTCGCCGCCGGAGGTCGGGATCGGTGCGGGGCACCGGTTCCAGGAAGATCTCGTCGAGGTCCGGGAACGACGCGCGCAGCTCCGCGGAGACGCGCACGCAGGCGTTTTCGAGCTCGAACGCCGTGAGCGCGTCGTCGAAGTCGAGGCGCGCGCACAGCAGGACGCGGTCGGTGCCGATCAGCATCGTCAGGATGTCCACGACGGCGTCGACCTCGGGCACCTCGGCCAGTCGGCGCCAGATCGCCTTCACCATCACGGGATCGGCCTGCCGTCCGATCAGCAGTCCCTTGTTGGTGCGGGCGAGGGTGTACGCCACGAGCGCCAGCAGGACGCCGATCGCGAGCGAGGCCAGGCCGTCCCAGAACGACGAGCCGGTGAGCTGGTGCAGGCCGAGTCCGGCGAACGCGAGCACGAGGCCGACCAGCGCGGCGGAGTCCTCCAGGAAGACCGTCTTCACGGTCGGGTCGTCGGACAGGCGCAGGAAGTCGAAGAACCCGCGGCCGTGCGCGGAGGCCTCGGAGCGCACCTGCCGGAACGCCTGCGTCCACGACACGCTCTCCAGGACGAAGGCCAGGGCGAGCACGATGTAGCCGACCAGCGGCCGCGTCTGCTCCTCCGGTTCGCCGAAGATCGTGTGGAAGCCTTCGTAGAACGCGAACATCGCGCCGGAGGCGAAGATCGAGACGGCCGCCAGCAGCGACCAGAAGTAGCGCTCCTTGCCGTAACCGAACGGGTGCCGGCGGTCGGCCGGTCGGTCCGAGCGGCGCAGTGCGGTCAGCAGCAGCGCTTCGGTGAACGTGTCGGCCACCGAGTGCGCGGCTTCGGAGAGGATCGCCGCCGAACCGGTCAGCACGCCCGCGACCGCCTTGGTGACGGCGATCGCCAGATTCACCAGCAGCGCCAGAACCACGGTGAGTGTGCTTTCGCCAGAGCCCGGCTGCTTCTCGCTCATGGCGATCACTCTAGGCCTACGGACGCTGGCCCACAGTGCTGAGCCGAACCGCCCCTGACCGGCGAAAATCACGGTTGATCTCGGTCGGCAGCCGGGTACACCCCCTCGAACGACGCGATGGCGACCGGACGCTGGAGCGGCTGGGAAAACCTGCTGGGAATGTGCGGCTCTATTTGTGCTGAGCAAACCCCGGTGGTAGGAAAATGAGCATCAAGATTCGTGCCGCAGCCGACCGGTTGCATCAGGGGTGTTGTCTCCAGTGACCCCCTGGGCACGGGCGGCCTGGGGCGCTGACCCTCGGCGGCCCGGCCTGGTCGTTACTGCATTCGAGTGACATTCGCGGGGCCGCGCAACATTCCGAAGCCTTGCGGTGTCTTAAGGCTGGGATCTGCTCCGGGGGGACGCTGATCACCAGGGGGTAAGACGGAACGGCCCGCGTCCGGGAGAGACGCGGGCCGTTCCGCATGCGCCCGCAACTACCATCGTGGGATGGGCAAGCGTGGTGCGGACGACACCGATGCCGAGGTCGAGTCGTGGAGGGCCATGGTTCCGGCGATCGATCCGGTGGTCGAAGGCGTGGTCGACCGGGTGCACCAGATCAGCAAGTACCTCGACTTCCTCGCCACGGAGATCGCCGCGCCGCACGGGCTGAACCGCGCCGACTACGAGATCCTCGCCCGCCTGTTCTGGATCGGGCCGCCGCACCGGCTCACGCCCAAGCAGCTCGCGAACGGCACGCTGAGCCCGGCCACGACGATCACGAGCCGCCTCGACCGGCTGGAGAAGGCCGGTCTGGTGATCCGCGAGCTCGACCCGAGCGACCGCCGGTCGTTGCCCGCGACGCTGACCGACGCGGGCCGCGAGATCTTCCTGCAGATCGTCGCGGGCCAGGCCGAGCGGGAGAAGGACCTCTTCACCGCGCTGCCGGGCGGTGACCTCGAGAACCTGCGCGACCTGCTGCGGCAGGTGATGGAGGTGCTGGCGGGCGAGCTGGGCCCGGCCCACCGCCGCACGAGACTGGCACTCGACGACAAGGAGTAATTGCTACGAAGTCGTACTATCCGATATCGTGCTAACTGGGGCGCGAGAGGGAGGGGTGCGACATGGGTGGCTATCCGCTGTCGGAGTGACGGGGGTCACGAAACGCCGAAGCCCCTCAATTCCGATTACCCATTTGGAGTAATCGGAATCTGGGGGACAAGTGAAGAAGATCTCCGCCGTCGTGATGACGGCTGCCCTCGTGCTGCCGGCCGTGGCCACCTCCGCCGCGGCGGAGGACGAGAAGATCACCGTCGACGGTCTGGTCTGGCTCGACCGCGACCAGAACACGAAGCACGACCCGTCCGAGCCGGTGCTCGGCAACTGGCGCGGCGTTCAGGTCAAGAAGGTCGGCACCGACGAGGTCGTCGGCGAGTTCCCGACCGACGCCAACGGTCGTTACCGGGCCGAACTGCCCGCTGGGCGGTACATCATGACCGTGCTGGCCAACGGCGAGTACTCGACGACCAACGGGATGACGCGACTGGTCGGCAGCACCGCCACCTTCGACTTCGGCCTTCGCGGTGCCTCGATCGCCGGCAGGTCTTTCGCCGACATGAACCGGGACGGTCTTCGTCAGGCCGACGAGGAACTGCTCTCGCCGGGCACGCTCAACGGCAAGCCCGTGCCGATGCCTCGTGAGGACGGTCAGTTCAGCGTCGAGGACCTGCCGTACGGCAAGTACAAGTTCGTCCCGGCCGACTACACGAGCCACCGTCTCGTGCTGGCCGCGCCGAACGGCACGTTCGAGTTCACCCTGGGCGAGCTCGAGGGCCCGAGCCCGCTGGACGTCAGGTACATCAAGCCCAAGGGCGACCTGACGATCTCGACTCCCGCGCTGTCGCCGGCCAAGGACGTCTACGTCGTCGGCGACGAGGTCGAGGCGACGTTCCAGATCACGAACAAGGGTGAGGCGCCGGAGTCGCCGACCTTCACGACCGGGAAGTGGTCGTTGACCACGTTGGCGCACAGCGACAACGTCGAACCCACGCCGGGCTCGTACGACGAGTTCGCGGTCAAGTCGCCGTTGCTGCCGGGGCAGAGCATCGACGTGAAGATCCGCGTCAGGTTCGACAGCACCGAGCCCGAGCAGGTCAACGTCCTGGTACGGCCCAGCAGGTGGGGCGACGACCCCTTCAAGGACAACGTGCGGATCGTGCCGATCAAGGTCGCGGAGAGGAGCGCGGAGATCAGCACGCCTCCGGCTTCGAGCACGACCACCGCGCCGCCTGCCACCACGACCACGCCGGCCGTGGCCAAGGCCGGCGACAAGTCCGGTCTTGCCTCGACCGGTGCCTCGCCGCTGGGCTTCCTCGCTCTCGGCGCACTGCTGCTCGCGGCCGGGCTGGGCGCGTTCTTCGTGGCGCGCCGCCGCCGTTCCTGACCACATAGGACCCGCCACGGTTAGTCTGCGGCATGGGCATTCTGGTGCATGTGCTGCTGACTGCCGTGGCGGTCTGGGTCTCGACGGCCCTCCCCGGCATCGATCTGGGCGAGGGCAGCACCGGATCGCGGATCCTCACGCTGATCGGCGTCGCGGTGATCTTCGGTCTGGTGAACGCCGTGGTGAAGCCGCTCGTGAAGTTCTTCGGCTGCCTGTTCTACCTGCTGACGCTGGGCCTGATCGGGCTCGTCGTGAACGCGTTGCTGTTCATGTTCACCGGGTGGATCGCGGAGCGGCTCGACCTGCCGTTCCGCGTCGACGGCTTCTGGCCCGCGTTCTGGGGCGCGATCATCGTCGCCCTGACCGGCTGGGTGCTGAACGTGATCTACGACAAGATCACCGAGAACGACTGACCCCGCAAGAGCGAAGAGGCCCTCGGTCCACACCGGACCGAGGGCCTCTTCGCGTCGCAGTGCTTACGCGTTCGCCTCTTCCGCGGCCGGAGCCGCCTGGCCGCGCTTCACGGATTCGAGCAGCATCTGCGCCACGTCCACGACCTCGACGTGCGCACCGGCCTGGCCGTCGGACTGACGGGCCGTCACGCCGTCGGTGAGCATCACGCGGCAGAACGGGCAGCCGGTCGCGATCTTCGACGGCGCGGTCGACAACGCCTCGTCCACGCGGTCGATGTTGATCCGCTTGCCGATCCGCTCTTCCATCCACATCCGGGCGCCACCGGCACCGCAGCACATCGAGCGTTCCTCGTGGCGCGGCATCTCGCGCAGCTTCGCGCCGGACGCGCCGATGAGCTCGCGCGGTGCCTCGTAGACCTTGTTGTGGCGGCCCAGGTAGCACGGGTCGTGGTAGGTGACGTCCTCGGTGACCGGCGCGACCGGCACCAGGCGGCGCTCGCGCACCAGCTTGTTCAGCAGCTGCGTGTGGTGGACGACCTCATAGGTGCCGCCGACCTGCGGGTACTCGTTGGCCAGCGTGTTGAAGCAGTGCGCGCACGTGACGACGATCTTGCGCTGGCCGGCGGGCCGGTCCTCGAAGACCGAGTTGAGGACCTCGACGTTCTGCTGCGCGAGCATCTGGAAGAGGAACTCGTTGCCGGCGCGGCGTGCCGGGTCACCGGTGCAGGTCTCCTCCGGGCCGAGCACCGTGTACTTGACGCCCGCGGTGTGCAGCAGCTCGGCGACGGCACGGGTGGTCTTCTTCGCGCGGTCCTCGAACGCACCGGCGCAGCCGACCCAGAAGAGGTACTCGGCGTCGCCGAGCTCGCCGTCGAACACCGGCACCTCGAACTCCAGGCCCTCGGTCCACGCGAGGCGGTCCTTGGCGTTCTGGCCCCAGGGGTTGCCCTTGTTCTCCAGGTTCTTGAACATGCCGCCGAGCTCGGTCGGGAAGTTCGACTCGATCAGCACCTGGTAGCGGCGCATGTCGACGATGTGGTCGACGTGCTCGATGTCGACCGGGCACTGCTCGACGCACGCGCCGCAGGTCGTGCAGGACCACAGCACCTCGGGGTCGATGACGCCGAGCTCGTCGGGGCCGCCGACCAGCGGGCGCTCGGACTCGGCCATGGCCAGCACGTCGATCGACTCGAGGCGCTTCTTGTAGTCCTCGTACTTGTCCTCGACCAGGCCGACCTCGTCACCGGCCATGTCGCGCGAGCCGCCGGCCAGCAGGTACGGCGCCTTGGCGAACGCGTGGTCGCGCAGCTGGGTGATGACCAGCTTGGGGGACAGCGGCTTGCCGGTGTTCCAGGCGGGGCACTGCGACTGGCAGCGGCCGCACTCGGTGCAGGTGGAGAAGTCGAGCCAGCCCTTCCAGGAGAAGTCCTCGACCTTGCCGACGCCGAACACGTCCTTGTCCGGGTCGGCCTCTTCGAGGTCCAGGACCTTGCCGCCGGACATCATCGGCTTCAACGCGCCCAGCGCCACGCCGCCGTCGGCCTCGCGCTTGAAGTAGATGTTGAAGAACGCCGAGAACCGGTGCCAGGCAACGCCCATGGTCAGGTTCCGGCCGACCACGACCAGCCAGATCATGCCGGACAGCAGCTTGACCAGCGCCATGACCGACACCCAGATGGCGGCGGACGGCAGCAGGTGGGCCAGCGGCTGCGTCACGAACGACGTCCACAGCGGCGCTTCCTCAAGACCGCTCGACTGCTTGAACGCCTTCACGCCGAGGATGCCGAGACCCTCGATGATCACGACCGCCTCGACGAAGTACGCCGACTTGAAGTCCGAACCCTGGAAGCGGGAGACGCGGTCGGCGCGGCGCGGGTGGTTGCGCTGGCGGATGATCGCGAGCGCGACGCCACCGACGACGGTGCCGAGACCCAGCAGCTCGACCAGCAGCAGCCAGACGGACCACGTGCCGATGATCGGCCAGTGGAAGTGCGGGTCGAACACCTCGCCGTAGGCCTCGAACAGCACCGCGGAGCCGATCAGGAAGCCCCACATCACCATCCAGTGCCACGGGGCGACCGACCGGAACTTGGCCATCCTGGTGTGCGCGACGAACTCGACGATCAGCGTCCTCAGCCGCGGCCAGAACGGACCGTTGCGGGTCGCGTCCGGCTGGCCCAGCCGGATGATCTTGATCATCTTCCAGATGCCGGCGACGAACACGGCCCAGGCGACGACGCTCACCGCTACCGCGACGAGTCCGAGAACCAGCTGGAGGGTCATGGCGGGAGTCTAGGCCACGTTACTCGTGGGTAACCACTTGGACGTGGCCGGTGTCTCCTCACGTACCGGTCAAGTACCCGGAAGTTGATCAAAAACTTATGGAACAATTGTTCCAGTAGTTCGTGCTGCGTCCACTTTTGGGCAAACCGGAGGTCGCCGTGCTGTACCTGTATCTCGCTGCGGCGATCGTCGGAGAGATCGCCGCCACCGTCTCGTTGAAGCTGTCGGAGGGCTTCAGCAGACCGTGGCCGTCAGTGGTCGTCGTCATCGGTTACGCGATCGCCTTCACGGCCCTTTCGCGCGCGTTGAAGTTGGGTATGCCCGTGGGCGTCGCCTACGCCATCTGGTCCGCGGTCGGCGTGGCAGCCGTGGGGATCATCGGCTGGAAGTTCCTCGGTGAGACCCTCAACCCCACGATGGTCATCGGGTTGGCTTTGATCATCGGAGGCGTGGTGACGCTGGAGCTCGGGAGGGCGCACTGACTGCAGTGGTGGATGGCCGCAAGGCGCGCGGCGAGAAGAAGCGGCGGTCCATCGTCGAGGCGACGCTCCGGGTGATCGAGCGCGAGGGCGTCGTCGGTGTGACGCATCGCAGCGTGGCGCGTGAGGCCGGTGTGCCCACGACAGCGCCCACCTACTACTTCGCGTCGATCGACGACCTGTTGATCGCGACGCTGCTGTGGGTCGCCGAGGAGCTGTGCGACGACATGCTGCAGATCGTCGCGAGCGGCGGCACCGCACGTGAGATCGCCGTCTCGCTCGCCCGTGCGGTGAACGAGAACCGTGCGCGCACACTCGCCGAGTACGAGCTGTACCTGTTGGCGGGTCGTCGTCCCGAACTGAAAGCCGCCGCACGCCGGTGGCTCGACCTGGCCGTGGAGGCCGTCCGGCCCGCGGATCCGGTGGCGTTCCGCGCGTTCCTCGCGGCCGTCGACGGACTGCTGATCCAGGGCCTGATAGCCGATGTTGCTCCGAACGAGGAGGAGCTGGAGCCAATCGTGTCCTTCTTGATCCGCGGCCGCGACGATTTCACCCCTCCCGCGCGGGAACAATGAGGGCATGAAGTTCGCGCGAGAGGTGTCCGGAATCAGCCACGGGGTGAGCCTGGGGCTGCTGGCCGCGCTCTACGTCCGCGACTCGCTGGCGTTGTCCGTCGACGTCGAACCGCACGTGCCCGGCCTGGACCCGTCGCTGCCGGTGCAGGTGCCGGCCGGGGTGGACCGCGCCGCCGTGACCCGCGAGTGGCCGGGCTGGTGGACCGACGCGCTGGACGCGTGCACGCGCGGCGCCGAGCCGATCGCGCCGGAGAACGCCGAGGCGTTGCTCACCCGGCCGGCCTGTCGTGACGCGGTGCTGGCGCTCAAGCCCGGCATCGAGCAGCTGCACCGCGTGCAGGCCCCCGTCGCGCTGCCGATCGGCGACGTGCTGCGCGGCATCGAGTCGCGGATCGGCCGGTGGGCGCAGAGCGTCGAGCTGCACATCGCCGAGGTGCCCGTCGACGGCCTGCTGTGGGAGCGCATCGCGCCCGCGCACGTCCTGGCGTCGACGCGGTTCCTGAACGACCCGGCGCGCACGGCACCGGCGTTGCGCGCGGTCCTCGAAGACCTCGTCTGAGCCCGGGGTAGGGACAACCCCACCCCGCCTTCGGGGGCTGACAGCCGTGTCGCCGGCCCCCGCCGCCTCTAGTTTTGTGCTCATGCTGAGGACGGCGCTGGTGGCGGTGCTGATGGGGGCTCTGCTCTCCGGGTGTGGCATCCGCATCGTGAAGTACGAGTTCTCCGACGACCAGACGGTCGCGGAGAAGTTCACGTCGGTGCGGGTGCGCGCCGGCTTCGAGCAGGTGTCGATCCGGTACGTGCCGGGGCTGTCCGAGACGAAGATCCACCGCAAGGTTCAGCACGCCAAGAACAACAAGCCGTCCGGCGTCTCCCACCGGGTCGAGGGCAGCTCGCTGGTACTCGACGACTGCGGTGACCACTGCTCGATCGAGTACCAGGTGCAGCTGCCGTCCGCCGACATCGCGGTGGTGGGTGAGGACGTGAGGTCGGGGGACGCCACGATCGAGGGGGTGGCGTCGGTCGACTACCGCAACGGCTCCGGCCGGGTCGTGGTCCGCGACATCGCGGGCGACGTCCGGGTCGACTCGGGCTCGGGCGACTTCGACGCGACCAACGTCAGGGGCTCGGTGACCGCCACCCTCAGCTCCGGCAGGATCCGGCTGGACCAGCTGAAGAGCAAGGCGCTGGTCCACACGGGCTCCGGGGACATCACCGGCACCAGGCTCGACGGCGACGTGACGGCGGACGCCAGTTCCGGCGACGTCGCGCTCACGTTCGCGTCGCAGCGGTCGGTACGGGTGGACACCTCGTCGGGGAACGTCACCGTGCGGGTGCCAGGGGGTCCGTACAAGGTGGACGTGGCGTCGGGCAGCGATGAGCAGACGATCAGCGTGCCGACCGATCCGGCGGCACCGGTGGCCGTGCACGTGAGCACCGGATCGGGGCACGTCAGGGTGCTCGGGGGCTGAGCACGGCAGCGCAGGGGGAATGTGTCGAGGGCCACTCCGCACGGGGTGGCCCTCGGCGCGTTCTGAGGGAACAACCAGACCTTCCCCGCCGTTGGTTCAGTCAGAAAGCTTGAGTCGGGTAGGCTCAAGGTTGAGCGGGATGGCAAACTTGAGCCAACATCGCTCAACAAGTACTAGCGGAAGGAACTCCAATGGCGCGTGCAGTCGGCATCGACCTCGGGACGACCAACTCCGTCGTCGCCGTCCTCGAAGGCGGTGAGCCGACGGTCATCGCCAACTCGGAGGGCTCGAGGACGACCCCGTCCATCGTCGCGTTCGCGAAGAACGGCGAGGTCCTCGTGGGTCAGCCCGCGAAGAACCAGGCCGTCACGAACGTCGACCGCACCATCCGCTCGGTGAAGCGGCACATCGGCACCAACTGGAAGACCGATGAGATCGACGGCAAGCAGTACACCTCGCAGGAGATCAGCGCGCGCGTGCTGATGAAGCTCAAGCGCGACGCCGAGGCGTACCTGGGTGAGGAGATCACCGACGCCGTCATCACCGTCCCCGCCTACTTCGAGGACGCGCAGCGCCAGGCCACCAAGGAGGCCGGCCAGATCGCGGGCCTCAACGTGCTCCGCATCGTCAACGAGCCGACGTCGGCCGCGCTGGCCTACGGCCTCGACAAGGGCGAGAAGGAGCAGACCATCCTGGTCTTCGACCTCGGTGGCGGCACGTTCGACGTCTCGCTGCTCGAGCTCGGCGACGGCGTCGTCGAGGTCCGCGCGACCTCCGGTGACAACCACCTCGGTGGTGACGACTGGGACCAGCGCATCGTCGACTGGCTGGTGGACCGCTTCAAGCAGGCCAACGGCATCGACCTGACCAAGGACAAGATGGCCCTGCAGCGGATCCGCGAGGCCGCCGAGAAGGCCAAGATCGAGCTGTCCAGCTCGTCCACGGCGTCGATCAACCTGCCGTACATCACGGTCGACGCGGACAAGAACCCGCTGTTCCTCGACGAGACGCTGTCCCGTGCCGAGTTCCAGCGGATCACGTCCGACCTGCTCGACCGCACCCGTGCACCGTTCAACAACGTGATCAAGGACGCCGGCATCTCCGTCGGCGACATCGACCACGTGGTGCTCGTCGGCGGCTCGACCCGCATGCCCGCCGTCGCGGAGCTCGTGAAGGAGCTGACCGGCGGCAAGGAGCCCAACAAGGGCGTGAACCCGGACGAGGTCGTCGCCGTCGGCGCCGCCCTGCAGGCCGGTGTCCTCAAGGGTGAGGTCAAGGACGTCCTGCTGCTCGACGTCACCCCGCTGTCCCTCGGCATCGAGACCAAGGGCGGCATCATGACCAAGCTGATCGAGCGCAACACCACGATCCCGACGAAGCGCTCCGAGACCTTCACGACGGCCGACGACAACCAGCCGTCCGTGCAGATCCAGGTCTTCCAGGGCGAGCGCGAGATCGCGGCGCACAACAAGAAGCTCGGCATGTTCGAGCTGACCGGCCTGCCCCCGGCCCCGCGCGGCGTGCCGCAGATCGAGGTCACCTTCGACATCGACGCGAACGGCATCGTCCACGTGTCGGCGAAGGACCTGGGCACCGGCAAGGAGCAGTCGATGACCATCACCGGTGGCTCCGCGCTGCCGAAGGAGGACATCGACCGCATGGTCAAGGACGCCGAGGCGCACGCGGAGGAGGACAAGCGCCGCCGCGAGGAGGCCGAGGTCCGCAACCAGGCGGAGACGCTCGTCTACCAGACCGAGAAGGTCGTCAAGGAGAACGACGAGAAGCTCCCGGCCGACATCAAGGAGAAGGTCACCGCCGCGATCGCCGAGGCGAACGAGGCGCTCAAGGGCACCGACATCAACGCCATCAAGGCCGCGGTGGAGAAGCTCGCGACCGAGTCCCAGGCCATCGGCCAGGCGATCTACGCCAACGCGCCGGGTGCCGCCGGTGCCGAGGCCCCCGGTGCGGACGCGCCGGGTGCGGGCCAGGCCAAGGCCGGCCAGGACGACATTGTTGACGCCGAGATCGTGGACGAGGAAAAGAAGAAGTGACCGAGCCGAGGCACGCCGCCCCTGACGAGGAGCAGCCTCAGGTAGTCGTGAACGACCGGCGCCGGATCGACCCCGAAACGGGTGAGGTCCGGCCGTCGGCCCACGCTGCCGAAGAGGAGACGGCTGCTCCGGTTTCCGAAGAGCCCCTGGTCGCCGAGGTCGTGGACGAGGTGGCCGCCGAGCTGAAGACCCAGCTCGACGAGCGCACCGCCGACCTGCAGCGGCTCACCGCCGAGTACGCGAACTACCGCAAGCGGGTGGAACGCGACCGGGAAGCGGTGATCAACAACGCGAAGGCGGCCGTGGCCGCCGAGCTGCTGTCCGTCCTGGACGACATCGAGCGGGCCGCCGCGCACGGCGACCTGACCGGTGCCTTCAAGGCGGTGGCGGACAAGCTCGTGTCCACTCTGCAGAAGACCGGCCTGGAGCCGTTCGCGCACGAGGGCGAGGCGTTCGACCCGTCGGTGCACGAGGCCGTGCAGCACAGCACGTCCCCGGACGTCGACGGCCCGACCGTCACGGCCGTCCTGCGCCGCGGCTACACGTTCGGCGACAAGCTCGTCCGGCCCGCGCTCGTCGCGGTGACCGACCACGAGCCCGCTGCCGCCGAGCCGCAGGCCGAAGAGAGCTGACTGAAGGGAGGAGACGTCCGGTGAGTGCTAGGGACTGGATCGAAAAGGACTTCTACCGCGAGCTGGGCGTCTCCTCCGAGGCGTCGGCGGACGAGATCAAGAAGTCGTACCGCAAGCTCGCCCGCGAGCTGCACCCCGACGCCAACCCCGGGGACGCCAAGGCCGAGGCCCGCTTCAAGGCGGTCTCCGAGGCCTACGGCGTGCTGTCGGACCCGGCCAAGCGCAAGCAGTACGACGAGGCCCGTCGCCTGTTCGCGGGCGGCGGCGGCTTCCCCGGCGGGTTCGGCGGCGGTGGCGGGTTCGACGTCAACGACCTGTTCGGCCGCGCGGCCCAGGGCACCGGTGGCGGCGGCCTCGGCGACCTGCTGGGTGGCCTGTTCAACCGGCGCGGTGGTGGCACGGCTTCCGCGACGCGCCCGCGTCGCGGCGAGGACGTCGAGACCGACGTCCGCATCGACTTCACCGAGGCGGTGAAGGGCGCGACGGTGCCGCTGCGCCTGTCGTCCCCCGCCGCCTGCACGACGTGCGGTGGTTCCGGTGCCAAGCCGGGCACCGTGCCGCACACCTGCGCGACCTGTTCCGGTTCGGGTCTGGTCACCCGCTCGCAGGGCGCTTTCGCGTTCAGCGAGCCGTGCCGCGACTGCCGCGGGACCGGCCGGATCATCGACGACCCGTGCCCCGAGTGCGGTGGCGACGGCGTCAGCACCCGCACCCGCACGCTGACCGTGCGGATCCCGTCGGGCGTCGACGACGGCCAGCGGATCCGCCTCGCCGGACAGGGAGAACCGGGCCGCAACGGCGGACCGTCCGGCGACCTGTTCGTGCGCGTGCACGTCAACCCGCACAGCGTGTTCGGCCGTCAGGGCAACGACCTGACGCTGACCGCGCCCATGACGTTCCCCGAGCTGGCGCTCGGCACCACGTTGACCGTGCCCACGCTGGACGGCAAGGTGACCTTGAAGGTGCCTGCCGGTACCGCCTCCGGGCGCGTGCTGCGGGCTCGGGGCAAGGGGATCACGAAGCGGGACGGCACCGCGGGCGATCTCCTCATCACCCTGGAGGTCGCGGTGCCGAACAACCTGTCGGCCGAGGCCCGCAAGGCCCTTGAGGCGTACGCCGACGTCACGAAGGACCACGACCCGCGTGGTGATCTGAACGCACTTCTCGAAGGACGGTGAGTTCCGTGAGTTTTCCGTTCCCTCCCGGAACTGACGAGGACACGCCGTTCTTCGTGATCTCGGTGGCCGCGCAGCTCTCCGGTCTGCACGCCCAGACGCTGCGGTCCTACGACCGGATGGGCCTGGTGTCACCGGGCCGCACGTCGGGTGGCGGCCGCCGTTACTCGATGCGTGACATCGTGCTGCTGCGCGAGGTTCAGCGCCTCTCCCAGGAGGAGGGTGTGAACCTCGCCGGGATCAAGCGGATCATCGAGCTGGAGAACCAGGTCGACGCGCTGCGGTCGCGGATCACCGAGCTTCAGCAGGAGCTCGCGCAGGCGTGGGCGGCAGCCGACTCCACGGCCGCCGCCGTGCACGCGTCCTACCGGCGAGACCTCGTGCCGATCAGGCAGGAGACCGCGCTCGTCGTGTGGAAGCCCAAGCCCAGAAAGTAAGGCACCGCAAGCAGTTCACGCGAAGTAGAACCCGGCCTCCAGATCGTCCAGGAGGCCGGGTTCCTTCGGTTCCCAGCCCAGCAACGCCTTCGTGCGGGCACCGGACGTCGGGGCGTCAATCGAGACCATGTTCGCGAGCGGCCCGAAGTGCTCCGCCGGGACGCTCTCGACCGGCACGTCCAACTTCCGCCCGATGGCCTCGGCGATCTCCTTCAGGGTCACGGCTTCCTCGGCCACCGCGTGCAGCACCGACCCGGCGGGCGCCTTCTCCGCGGCGAGCCGGTAGAGCCGCGCCACGTCCAGCGTGTGTGCGGCCGACCAGCTGTTCGTGCCGTCGCCGGGGTAGCCGGACACACCGGTGGCGCGGGCGGTCCTGACGAGGAACGGGATGAAGCCCGCCGTGTCCAGTTCACTGTGGACGGTCGGCGGCAGCACGGCGACCGCGCCGCGCAGGCCCTCGGCGTCGATGATCAGGTTGCGGGCAGTGCCGCGGCTGTGGTCGTCCGGGACCCGCTCGTCCTCGGTGGCGGTGCGGCCCAGGCCCGAGTACGACAGCGTGCCGCCCGTGCCGATGAGCGGCTTGCCGGTGCCGGACAGCTCGTCGATGAACGCGCGGACGACCGCGATGTCAGCGGCGGACGCGCCGGTGTAGTCGCCCGCGAACATCTCCTCGTGCTTGAACGCCAGGTGGATCACCGCGTCCGCCTCGGCCGCGCCCTTGCGCAACCCGTCGAGGTCGTCGAGGTCGCCGCGCTGGACGGCCGCGCCCTGGGCTTCGAGCTTGGCCGCGGAGGCGTCCGAGCGGGCCAGTCCGACGACCGAGTGGCCGTGCCGAAGAAGTTCCGGAACCAGTGCGGAGCCGATGTGTCCGCTGGCACCCGTGACGAAGACCTTCATGAGCTGCACTTCCTCAAGTGATGGGACTTAGTCTCATCAACGGTAGCAGAGTGATGGGACTAAGTCGCATCACTTAGAATGAGGGTATGGGTCGATGGGAGCCGGACGCGCGGGAGCGGTTGGTGCGCGCCGCACTCGACCTGTTCTGCGAGCAGGGGTACGAGAACACCTCGGTCGCGCAGATCGCCGAACGCGCGGGCCTCACGAAGAGCACGTACTTCCGGCACTTCCGGGACAAGCGCGAGGTGTTGTTCGGCGGTCAGGACCAACTGCTCGAGCTGCTCACCAGCGGGATCATCGGCGCACCCCCGTCCGTCGGCCCGCTGGCCGCGGTGGAGGCGGCGCTCGTGGCGATCGCGGTCACGTTCACGGAAGAGCGCCTGGCGAACGCGCCGCGACGGCAGGCGGTGATCGCCGGCACCGACGAGCTGCGCGAACGGGACGCGTTGAAGATGGCCGGGTTCGCCCGTGCGATGAAGGACGCGCTGCGGCAACGCGGTGTGTCCGAGCTCGACGCGGACGTTGCCGCCGAGCTCGGTGTGCTGGCCGTCCGGCGCGGTTTCGACCGGTGGCTGGAGGACGGCGGGGACTTCGCGGAAGTCGCCCGCCGTGCACTCGAGGAGGTCCGGGTCGCGGCCGCGGAGCTACAGGGCGCCGAGTAGCTCCTCGACCTCGGCGGCGATGCGCTCCAGGGCCTGGTCGTTGTCGTGCGCGGCGATCGCGCGGTCGATCCAGTTCGCGATCAACGGCATCTGCTCGGGCTTCAGGCCGCGGGTGGTGATCCCGGCGGTGCCCAGCCGGATGCCGGACGGGTCGAACGGCTTGCGCGTGTCGAACGGGACCGCGTTGTAGTTCAGCTCGATGCCGGCCTTGTCCAGGGCCCGTGCCGCCGGCTTGCCGCCGATGAGCTTCGAGGTCAGGTCCACCAGGATCAGGTGGTTGTCCGTGCCGCCGGACACCAGGTCGAAGCCGCGGTCCAGCAACGCGTCCGCCAGCGCGCGAGCGTTCGCGACGACCGTGTGCGCGTACTCCCGGAACTCCGGCTGCGCGGCCTCGTGCAGTGCGACGGCGATGGCGGCGGTGGTGTGGTCGTGCGGACCGCCCTGCAGGCCCGGGAACACGGCGCGGTCGATCGCCTTCGCGTGCTCGGCGTCGCAGAGGATCATGGCGCCGCGCGGGCCGCGCAACGTCTTGTGCGTGGTCGTGGTGATCACCGGGGCGTGGCCGACCGGGGACGGGTGCGCGCCACCGGCCACGAGTCCGGCGATGTGCGCGATGTCGGCGACCAGGACGGCGCCGACCTCGTCGGCGATCTGCGCGAACGACGGGAAGTCGATCGTGCGGGGGATCGCGGTGCCGCCGCAGAAGATGACCTTCGGGCGTTCGGCCAGTGCGAGCGAGCGGACCTCGTCCAGGTCGACGACACCGGTGTCCTTGCGGACCTCGTACTGCACCGCGTGGAACCACTTGCCGGTGGCGGACACGCTCCAGCCGTGGGTCAGGTGGCCGCCCATCGGCAGCGACATGCCCATCACGGTGTCACCCGGCTGCAGGAACGCGAGGTACACGGCCAGGTTCGCCGGTGCGCCGGACAGCGGCTGGACGTTGGCGTGGTCGACGCCGAACAGCGCCTTGGCCCGGTCGATCGCCAGTTGTTCGATCTGGTCGACGACCTGCTGGCCCTCGTAGTACCGCTTGCCGGGGTAGCCCTCGGAGTACTTGTTGGTCAGCACCGAGCCTGTTGCTTCAAGCACGGCGGCCGACACGTCGTTCTCGGAGGCGATCATGCGCAGCTTGCCGGCCTGACGACGTTGTTCAGCCTGGATGAGGGTGGCGATCTCGGGATCGACTTCGTGCAGCACGGCATCACTCCGTGCCGGGCACCCAGGCGTTCGGTGCGCTCGGCCGTCGCTTCCCGGTGGTCAGTTCCACCCTCGGCACGCCAGTCGCTTCGACGTGCCGAGTCTAGTCCAGCGTGAACGGGTCGTACTTGATCCGGTCCAGCGGCGTTCCGGCGACGAGCATGCGCGACACGGTCGACCTGATCATGGCCGGGCTGCCGCAGACCAGGACGTCCCGCTCCTCCCACGCGCCGTAGCGGGTGACCACGTCGGCGAGGCTGCCCTGCTCGACGCCTCGGACGCCGGGGTCGGACTCCAGCACCGGCACGACCGTGAGCCACGGGTTCGTGGTCGCGATGCGCTGCAGGTTGTCCAGGTCGTAGAGGTCCTCGCGGGTCCGACCGCCGTAGAACAGGTGCACGCGCGGGTTCTCGCCGTACTGCGCCATCTCGTCGATGATCGCGTGCATCGGCGCCACGCCGGTGCCGCCGGCGACCATGAGGATGTCCGACCCGGCCGTGCGGTCGACCGACAGACGTCCCATGGGCGGTCCGATCCGCCACGTGTCACCGGCCTGCGTGTGGCCGACCACCGAGCGCGACACCCAGCCGCCGTCGACGGACCGGATGTGGAACTCGATGACGCCGTCCTCGCGCGGGGCGTTCGCCGGCGAGTAGTACCGCCACAGGCGCTTGCGCTGCGGCGTCTCCACGCTGACGTACTGCCCGGCCTTGTAGTTGACCGGGTGGTCGGGCTGCAGCCGCACGACCGCCAGGTCCCACGAGACGCGCTGGTGCTCCAGCACGGTGGCGTGCCAGTAGGCGGGCCCGTTGTCGGCGTCGGCGGCCTCCTGCATGGCCCGCGCCATCAACGTGTAGGCCTCCGCCCAGGCCATCTCGACCTTCGGCGTCCAGGCAGCGCCCGCGAACTTCTTCACCGCGGACAGCAGCGCCGTGCCGACAGCCTCGTAGTGGACGTTGATGACCCCGAACTTGCGGTGGTCACGCCCGAGCTGGCGGAGGAAGGGGATCAGGTCGTCCGGGCGGTCGACCATCTGCACCACGTGCACGAGAGCGCGCAGCAGGCGACTCCGCTGCACCTCCATGTTCGCGGGGAACATCTCGCGTGTGGCAGGCGAGAGCGAGAAGAGCATGCCGTAGAAGAACTTCGCCACTTCTTCGGCGTGCGGTTCCACCACCGCGAAGCTCTCCCGGATCATGCGCACCATCGCGGTGACGCCAGGCGGGGGCTCTCGGTGTGGCGGGGTAGGGATGGGGCTCAGCACAGCGTTCGCAGTCATGGTCCGCGCGCAGTCTCCACGTTCTCATTGGCGCCAGCAAGGCGCGGTAGTCCTCGTCAAGCATCCGTCCCCCGACAGAGTGGACAGTAACCCCTGATCGGAGGGTTTGACTCCTTGATGCCACCTTCGAGCGAAGTCCGATCACACTCCGTGAGTAGTTGTTACCGCAACCGTGTGAATCTGAGGGTCCGTCTGTACCGACTTGCGTGCTTGCGTGGGAGCGTGTTGCGGGTGTCCCTGCCTGACTTGACTGAAACCACCTCACCCGACCGTGTTGAGCGTCCAGGCTCACGCGGTGAGCACTTCCTCCAATGTGCCTTGGAGACGTCCGCTCGCGCTACACGCTTCTACGCGGACCAGGTACTCGATCATCTGAACCCGGCCATGGCCGAGTTCGTCGGGCGGATGGAGATGGCGTTCATTTCGACCGCCGATGCGGACGGGGAGTGCGACTCGACCCTGCGGGCCGGGCCGGCGGGGTTCATCCGGGTCATCGACTCCCGGACCGTCGCGTACCCCGAGTACCGCGGCAACGGCGTGATGGCGTCCCTCGGCAACATCATGGAGAACCCGCACGTCGGAATGCTGATGGTGGACTTCACCGAGGACCTGATCGGGCTGCACGTGAACGGGCGGGCCCGGATCGTGCCCCGGGAAGAGCTGCCGACCGAGGACCGGAAGGTCGAGCGCTGGGTGGTGGTGGACGTGAAGGAGGCCTACATCCACTGCCGCAAGCACATCCCGCGGATGATCCCGGTCGACCGCGTGCGCGACTGGGGTACGGACGACGTGAAGCGGAAGGGTGGCGACTACTTCGGGGTCAAGGCGGACAAGACCGCCGACTGACCTGCGTTGTCGCGTGGAGGGGCTGCCGGGAGACCTCGCCGGACAGCCCCTCTTCTCGTGTTCGGCTCCCCCTCCAGCGCCGCGCGCGACTCCCCGGTGTGACCTGTCAGCCACCGAATTAGTTGGCAGTGCTAACTATCTCCAGATATAGTTGTATGACATCAACCAACTAACTGGAGGTGTCCTTGAACCGGCCCTCGTCGCATCGGGAGATCCTCGAAGCGCTGTCCGGGATCTGGGTGGCGCTGCTCGTCGCGATCCTCAGCTCCACCATCGTCTCCAACGCTCTCCCGACGATCCTGGCCGAGCTCAAGGGCACCCAGACCCAGTACACGTGGGTCATCACGGCGATGCTGCTGGCCTCCACGGCCAGCACGCCGCTGTGGGGCAAGCTCGCGGACCTCTTCGACAAGAAGAAGCTGCTGCAGACGTCGATCGTGGTCTTCGTGGCCGGCTCGGTCCTGTCGGGGCTCAGCCAGAACATGGAGCAGCTCATCGCGTTCCGGGTGATCCAGGGGCTCGGCATGGGCGGTGTGCAGGCGCTCGGCCAGGTCGTGGTCGGCGCGCTGCTGAGCCCGCGTGAGCGCGGCCGGTACAGCGGTTACACCGGCATGGTGATCTCCGCGGGCACCGTCGGCGGCCCCCTGGTGGGCGGCTTCCTCGTCGACTGGCCGGGGTGGCGCTGGTGCTTCTTCGTCTGCGTGCCGCTGGCGCTGGTGGCGTTGGCCGTGCTGCACAAGACGCTGCACCTGCCGGTCCGCAGGCAGCACGTGAAGATCGACTACCTCGGTGCCACGCTCATCACGGGTGGTGTCAGCCTGGTGCTGATGTGGGTGTCGTTCGCGGGCAAGGACTTCGCCTGGTTCTCCAAGGAGAGCGCGCTGTTCGCAGGTGGTGCGGTGCTCGCGATGATCACCGCCTACTTCGTGGAGCGGCGGGCCAGTTCGCCGGTCATCCCGCTGCACCTGTTCCGGAACCGGACGGTCGTGCTGGCGATGCTCGGTGGCATTGCGGTCGGTACGGCGATGTTCGGCGCGTCGGTGTTCATGGGGCAGTACTTCCAGATCGCGCGTGGGTTCTCGCCCACCAAGGCCGGGATGCTGACGGTGCCGTTGGTGCTGGGGCTGAGCATCTCGTCGACGGTCAGCGGGCAGCTCATCGCCAAGAGCGGCAAGTGGAAGAGCTACCTGGTCTGGGGGGCGTTCTCGCTGGTCGCCGGGCTGGCGTTGCTCGGGACGATCGACCACACCACCAACCTGGTGCTGATGGGCGCGTACCTGTCGCTGGTGGGGGTCGGCGTGGGGCTGACGATGCAGAACCTCGTGCTGGCCGTGCAGAACGGCGTGGGGATGTCGGACCTCGGGGCGGCCAGCTCCACGGCCACGTTCCTCAGGTCGCTGGGCGGGACGGCCGGCGTCTCGGTGCTGGGTGCGGTGCTGGCCGCCCACGTCAGCACGAAGACGCTCGACCGCGGTTCCCTCTCCCCGGTCGTGCGGGCCTCCTACGGCGACTCGATGGGCGAGTTGTTCCTGATCGCCGCCGGGCTCGCGGTGTTCACGGTGATCGCGGTGCTGTTGATCAAGGAGCAGCCGCTGCGGGACTCCGTGGATGTCACTCCAACGGGTTCTGGTGCACAGACGGTCGCCACTGAGCTTGATCCACCTGTGGATACTGAACAGCGGATTGTGGACAACTCCGGATCTGCTGTGGACAAGCTGTTGGTACGAGTGGGTGACGGCAACTAGGACGTTGCCGCACGTTCGGCTGCGCTGCGTTCCACGCAGAACTCGTTGCCCTCGGGGTCGTGCAGGGTGACCCAGCCGGTGCCGTCAGGCCTGCGGTGGTCCTCGTAGATCGTGGCGCCGAGGCCGAGCAGGCGTTCCACCTCCTCGTCGCGGGTCGCGTCGGACGGCTGCAGGCAGATGTGCACGCGGTTCTTCACGGTCTTGCTCTCGGGGACCTCGATGAAGAGGTACTGGATGCCGCTCGGCAGCTTGACCATGCACTCCGGGTCGCCCGGGTTGTCGTCGGGGTGGACCGGCAGGCCGAGGACCTGACTCCACCACGTGGCCTGCTCGTAGGCGTTGCGGGCGTCGACGGTGACGTTGTGGACCGTTGAAGTCATGGCGCTGATCTTCGTTCATCTCCCACCTGCGGCCGCAGGATTTTCGCGACGGCCGTCACGTTCTCGTAGTTGAGCGGAACAGACTCAACTTTTCTGACGTTGTGCAGGATGATGGTCCATGCTGGAAGCTGACCACGAGGTGGAGGAATGGACGCTTTCAACCCGACGACGAAGACGCAGCAGGCGGTTTCGGCTGCGGTGCAGGCCGCCACGCTCAACGGGAACCCGGACGTGGGAACCGTGCACCTGCTCAGCGCACTGCTGGCGCAGACGGACGGGTTGACCGCGCCGTTGCTCTCCGCGGTGGGCGCCGACCCGGCCCAGGTCCGCAAGGAGCTCGAGCAGCTCTCCCGCGGGCTGCCCAGCGCTTCGGGCAGCACGGTTTCCGCCCCGCAACTCTCGCGCGACGCCGTGCGGGTGCTCGGCAAGGCGCAGGAACTCGCCACCGAGATGGGTGACGAGTACGTGTCCACCGAGCACCTGCTCGTCGGGCTCGCGCAGCACGGCGGTCAGGTGGCCGACCTGCTGCGCCGGCACGGTGCGACGCCGGACGCGTTGAAGGACGCGTTCGAGAAGGTGCGCGGGTCGGCGCGGGTCACGTCCCCCGATCCCGAGGGCACCTACAAGGCGCTGGAGAAGTACGGCGTCGACCTGACCGAACGTGCCCGCAAGGGCGAGCTCGACCCGGTGATCGGCCGTGACGCCGAGATCCGCCGGGTCGTGCAGGTGCTGTCGCGGCGCACCAAGAACAACCCGGTGCTGATCGGCGAGCCCGGCGTCGGCAAGACGGCGATCGTCGAGGGCCTGGCGCAGCGCGTGGTGGCCGGTGACGTGCCGGAGTCGTTGCGCGGCAAGCGGGTTGTCAGCCTGGACCTGGGCTCGATGGTCGCGGGCGCCAAGTACCGCGGTGAGTTCGAGGAGCGGCTCAAGGCCGTGCTGAAGGAGATCACCGACTCGGCCGGCCAGGTCATCACGTTCATCGACGAGCTGCACACGATCGTCGGCGCCGGTGCGACCGGCGAGTCGGCGATGGACGCCGGCAACATGATCAAGCCGATGCTGGCCCGCGGCGAGCTGCGGATGGTCGGTGCCACGACGCTGGACGAGTACCGCGAGCACATCGAGAAGGACGCCGCCCTGGAACGCCGCTTCCAGCAGGTGCTGGTCGGCGAGCCGTCGGTGGAGGACACGGTCGGCATCCTGCGCGGACTGAAGGAGCGCTACGAGGTGCACCACGGCGTGCGCATCACGGACGCCGCCCTCGTCGCCGCCGCCACGCTGTCGGACCGCTACATCACCGCGCGCTTCCTGCCGGACAAGGCGATCGACCTCGTCGACGAGGCCGCGTCCCGGCTGCGCATGGAGATCGACTCGCGGCCCGTCGAGATCGACACCGTCGAACGCGCCGTGCGGCGGTTGGAGATCGAGGAGATGGCGCTGTCCAAGGAGTCCGACGCGGCTTCGCTGGAACGGCTCTCCGCGTTGCGCGCCGAGCTGGCCGAGAAGCGCGAGGAGCTGTCCGCGCTGACCGCCAGGTGGCAGAACGAGAAGGGCTCAATCGACCGCGTGCGCGGCCTGAAGGAGCAGCTGGAGTCGTTGCGCGGCGAGTCGGAACGAGCCGAGCGCGACGGCGACCTCGGCCGTGCGGCCGAGTTGCGCTACGGCCGGATTCCCGCGCTGGAGAAGGAACTCGCCGCGGCCTCGGAGTCCACTCAGGACACCGCGATGCTCAAGGAGGAGGTCGGCCCGGACGACGTGGCCGACGTCGTCTCGGCGTGGACCGGCATCCCCGCCGGCCGCCTGCTGGAGGGCGAGACCGCGAAGCTGCTGCGCATGGAGGACGAACTCGGCCGCCGAGTCGTCGGCCAGGCGGAGGCCGTGCGCGTCGTGTCGGACGCCGTCCGGCGCACCCGAGCCGGCGTCGCCGACCCGGACCGCCCGACCGGTTCGTTCCTGTTCCTCGGCCCCACCGGCGTCGGCAAGACCGAGCTGGCCAAGGCACTGGCGGCGTTCCTGTTCGACGACGAGCGGGCGATGATCCGCATCGACATGAGCGAGTACTCCGAGAAGCACTCGGTGGCCCGCCTGGTCGGCGCGCCTCCCGGTTACGTCGGCTACGACCAGGGCGGCCAGCTGACCGAGTCGGTCCGCCGCCGCCCGTACTCCGTGGTGCTGCTGGACGAGGTCGAGAAGGCGCACCCGGACGTGTTCGACGTGCTGCTGCAGGTGCTCGACGACGGCCGCCTGACCGACGGCCAGGGCCGGACCGTGGACTTCCGCAACACGATCCTGGTGCTCACCTCGAACCTGGGCTCCACCGCGATCGCGAACCCGTCGCTGTCCGAGGTCGAACGGCGCGACGCCGTGATGGCCGTGGTGCAGCGCCACTTCAAGCCGGAGTTCCTGAACCGGCTCGACGACGTCGTGGTGTTCCACGCCCTCGCCACCGAGGAACTGACGTCCATTGTGGACATCCAGGTCGCCCGCCTGGCGGACCGGCTGGCCGCCCGCCGGCTGACGCTGGACGTGACGCCCGCGGCGCGCGACTGGTTGGCGCTGAACGGTTTCGACCCGGTGTACGGGGCGCGGCCGTTGCGGCGGCTGGTGCAGTCGGCGATCGGCGACCAGCTGGCGAAGGAGCTGCTGGCCGGTGAGGTGCGGGACGGCGACAAGGTGCGGGTCGACGTGATGGACGACCAGTCCGGGCTGATCGTGGGCCGCGGAGTCTGATCCGGATTTCCCCACAGGGCGCGGTAAGTTCGGGCCCCGTGGGGAAATTTCGCTATGTGCGGTACCAGGCGGTGGAGCCGACGTCCCGGGGCACCTCCGCCGGTGTCTTCGGCCTGGTGAACGGTCTGCGGAGGGCCGGTCGGCTCACCGAGGAGCAGGAATCGTTCTGTCGCACGACCGGTGACTGGTACAACGCGGCGTACACCGACCCGTCGACGGTTGATCCGGCCATCTACGACCGCACGATCAACCCCGGCGCCGCCGCGTGGTTCAAGGCCGGGGCGACGCACCTGCTGGGGCGGATATCTCCGCAAGTGTTGATCTTTATGAAGGGATCCTTCATCCACCCCGGATTCAGGAAGGGTCCCTTCATCGACAACGCTCGCCGCGTGGGCGCGCTCCCATCGGGCGGGCTGGACGACTTTGCCGGGGCCCTGCACCTCAGGTGCATGAAGGTTGCCTTTATAAAGATCAACTAGGGCTGATGCGCCTCGGAGTACCTGTTCGCCGTGTGTCGAACCACGCTCCCGTCCGCAGGAGGTCGAGAGATCTGTTGGCAGCAGGAAAGTTCCTGTTGATGTTGAGTTGGTGGTACTTGCAGACGCCATCAGAGTCGGCGCCGACTTCGATACAGGCCCTTAGGTCACCAGGCCACCGGTAGCGAGACCAGCGCACGCACGTTGGTCTCCAGCCGGTACGTCAGCTCCGACTCGTCCACCGCGAGCCGCAACGACGGGAACCGCTTCAACACCGCCAACAGCGCGATCCGCAGCTCCAGCTTCGCGAGCTGCGCGCCCAGGCAGTGGTGCGGTCCGAACCCCATCGCGAGCGGCGCCGCACCCGAACGCCCGAGATCCAGCCGGTCGGGATCCGGGAACACCGCGGGATCCCGGTTGGCGGCGGAGATGATCGGCAGCACCGCGGCACCCGCCTCCAGCCGCACCCCGTCCAGCTCCACCGCCTCGGTGGTGACCCGAGGCAAGGCCGCCGCCATCAGCCGCGAGAACCGCAGCAGCTCGTCGACGGCGGTGCCGATCAACGCCGGGTCGTCGGCCAGCCGCCGCATCTCCGCCGGATGCCGCAGCAGGGTCAGCAGCGAGTTGCCCAGCTGGTTGACGGTCGTGTCGTGCCCGGCCGCGAGCAGCAGCTGCAGGTTGGCGAGCAGTTCGGCGGACGTCAGGTGGCCGCCCTCGTCGTGCGCCAGGACCAGCGCGGTGATCAGCCGGGAGTCCGGCCGCAGGCGCTTTTCCTCGACCAGGTCCGCGAGGTAGCCCTGCACGTCGTTCTCCGCCTCGCGCAACTCCGCGGGCGTCAGCCGGGACGTCATCAGGCGGGCGGTCCACCGGCGGATGTCGGGCGCGTCGGAGCAGGGCACTCCGAGCAGCTCGCAGATCACCATGGTCGGCAGCGGCACGCACAGGCCCGCCACCAGGTCCCGTGGCCGGGCGTCGAGGAGTGCGTCGACGATCGCCTGGACGCGCGGCTCCAGCAACGCGACCATGCGCGGACTGAACGCCGAGGCCACGAGTCTGCGGGTGCGGGCGTGCTCGGCGCCCTCCATCGAGGTGAGCACCAGCGGGTTCGCACCGGACGGGACCGTGACCGGGCCGCCGGGGCGGGTGGCTTCGGCACGGCTGAAGCGCGGGTCGGTGAGGACTCGCCTGCAGGCGGCGTAGGACAGCGCCAGCCAGATCGGGGCCGGGCCCGTGGTGGCGGGCACCACCGGACCGTGCGAGGCGAGGAGTTCCTGGGCTTCCGGTTCGCCGTCGAACGAGCGCGGTGTGGTGAACGGGAACGTGGCGGACATGTCCCCAACCACGTCGAAACGGCTCGCCCAGTTCGCGACGCGGGGGAAGTGATCTTCGTTCCGCGGGCCGGACCCACTAGGCTTCCACTGTGGGCATACCGGCGTGGGTCTGGTTCACCGTCGCCGCGGTGGCGGGCGTGGCGGGGTTCGCCCTGCTCGCGACCGACCGGGCGCAACGAACCGCGCGTAATCGTGAACGGCGCCGTTGGGCTGCCCTGCGCGGCTGGCAGTTCGAGGAGACAGACCACGTGCTGCCGACGCGGTGGGAGGCGGGAGCCATCGCGTACTACGGCACCGGGCTCGCCCGTGACGTGGTCGCGGGCTCGACCTTCACCGCGGACGGCCGCAGGCAGGTCTACGTGCTCGACCACGAGACCGGGGGCAAGGTCAACTCGGTGCTGGTCGGCGTGCGCTGCCGGCGAGCGCTGTCGGTGGTGATCGAGCTCTGGTTGTCGACGGTTCCGTTCCAGCGCGACAACGACAAGATGCCGATGCCGGACCTGCTCGGGCCGGTCGGCTCGCGCTACGCCTTCGTCACCGACGTGCCGACCGCCCGGAAGATCATCACGCCCGACCTGATCGACGCCGCCGAGGAGATCGGGGGCGACGTCACGGTCGTCTGGATGGAGAACGACTGGGTGCTGGCCGCCGCGCCGCCGAACTCGTCGCCCGCGCGGCTGGAGCGGCTGCTGCGCGACATCGGTGAGCTGGCGGACGTCATCGACCCGTTCGACCCGGACCCCTCCGAGCGGGAGGAGCCGGTGGCGGAGGACGACGACGGCGGCGAGGTCTACCGGCCGTCGTTCGGGCGGAAGCAGCCGTAACCGAGGGTTCCTCGTAACACTGAGTGAACCGGTCGCACCGGCGCTACGGTGCGTCGATCGGCTATAGCCAGTGGTATTCCGCACCGTCCTCGAAGTGGTGTGATCCACGTCACACTTCACTCTGTGTAAAACATTCGAGGGTGATTCAGATACTCCGTGCGTAAGACGTCGTGTCCCCGAACCCCCCTCGGAAGGAATCACGATGTACGGAGGAAATGTTGTCACGCCCGTAGCTGTGGCGGGTACGGCGTCCACCGCGACGCTGGCCTACACGGGTGCGTCGGTCGGCTGGTTGCTGTTCGGCGGAGTCGCCCTGGTCGTTTCGGGCCTCGCACTGCGCCTGTTCGTTCTTCGTCGGCCGACGAAGAACGGAGCGTGATCATCGGCGCGCTTCCGACCCCGGCCTAGGTCCGACTACCGTGCGGTGGCATGCCAACCGCACTGGTGACCGGATCAACCGTCGGGATCGGGGCCGCCTTCGCTCGCCGGCTCGCCGCCGAGGGATATGACCTCGTACTGGTCGCGCGCACCGCGTCCGCGCTCGACGAGCTCGCACGTCAGCTGCACGACCGGCACGGCGTCCACGTGGACGTGCTGCCCGCCGACCTCAGCGACCACGGCGACCGCGCCAAGGTCGAGGCGCGGCTGGCCGAGTCGCCCGTCGACCTGCTGGTCAACAACGCCGGCTTCGCCAGCACCGGCGAGTTCTTCGCCGCGGACGTCGAGAAGCTGCAGGCCCAGCTGGACGTCAACGTCGCCACGGTGCTGCGCCTGTGCCGGGCCGCGATCCCCGGCATGATGGCGCGCGGCAAGGGCGACGTGATCAACGTGTCCAGCGTCGCGAGCTTCCTGCCCGGCCGCGGCACCAGCTACAGCGCGGACAAGGCGTGGGTGACGTCGTTCTCCGAGGGCATGTCCCTCGCGGTCGCGCACTCGGGCGTGCGGATCATGGCGCTGTGCCCCGGTTTCGTGAAGACCGAGTTCCACAAGCGGGCCGGCATCGACATGTCCAAGACGCCGGACTGGCTGTACGTCGACGCCGACCGGCTGGTGCACGACGCGCTGAGCGACCTGCGCCGCGGCAAGGTGCTGTCGATCCCCGGCGCCCAGTACAAGGCGATCGTGAGCCTCACGAAGGTGCTGCCGCGTGCCCTGGTGCGCAAGATGGCGTCCCGGTTCGCGGGCGGGCGTGGGCGCACCTGAGCCGGGTGTGCGAAGCTTGCGACCTGTGCGAACTGAAGTGGTCTTGGACGCGAACGCGAAGTCGGAACTCGCTCGTCTGGTGAGCGAATTGGCCGTCGTGCACGGCAAGGTGACCCTCTCCAGCGGCAAGGAAGCCGACTACTACGTCGATCTCCGCCGCGCGACGCTGCACCACGCGGCGGCCCCGTTGATCGGCAAGCTGCTGCGGCAGCTCACGAGCGACTGGGACTTCGTCGCGGTCGGCGGTCTCACGCTCGGTGCCGACCCGGTCGCCTACGCGATGATGCACTCGGCCGCGATCGACGGTGACGTGCTCGACGCCTTCGTCGTGCGCAAGGCCAGCAAGACCCACGGCATGCAGCGGCAGATCGAGGGCATCGACGTGCGCGGCCAGCGGGTGCTCGCGGTCGAGGACACCTCCACCACGGGTGGTTCGGTCCTCACGGCCGTGACGGCGCTGCGGGAGCACGGTGCCGAGGTCGTCGGTGTCGCCACGGTGGTCGACCGCGGTACGGGCGCCAAGGAGGCCATCGAGGCAGAGGGGCTGCCGTACCGGTACCTGCTGGACCTCAACGACCTCGGGCTCGGCTGACCGGGTTTTATCAAGCGCGCTTCGAGTCACCCCGTCCTAGTCTGGAGGACGGGGTGGTGCGAATGGCCAGGTTCCTAGCCGAAGCGGTCATGGTGCTGCACTTCGCCGTGCTGGCGTTCCTGCTCCTGGGCGGGTTCGTCGCCTGGCGGTGGCGCGGCGTGATCTACCCGCACCTGGCGATCGGTGCGTGGGCGATCCTCAGCCTGCTGGTGCCGGTGACGTGCCCGCTGACGACCGCGGAGGAGTTCTTCCGCGCGCGGGCCGGGATGCCGTCGCTGGGCACCGGGTTCATCGACCACTACATCGACGGCGTCTGGTACCCGGAGAGCGCGTCGACGCTGGTGCAGCTGGTGCTGGGGTCGATCGTGATCTTCTCGTGGATCGGCTTCTATGCTGGCCACCGTGCTGCTCGAAGGCTTTCACGCTGTTAAGCACGCGTTGCGCTTCGGCGCCGACGTGCATCCGTTGATCACGACGGACCTCAGCGCCGCGGTCGGCCTCGCGCAG
This sequence comes from Lentzea sp. NPDC004782, assembly GCF_040609115.1. Lineage (NCBI taxonomy): Bacteria > Bacillati > Actinomycetota > Actinomycetes > Pseudonocardiales > Pseudonocardiaceae > Lentzea > Lentzea sp. NPDC004782. The sequence continues at coordinate 120,852 of NZ_JBEXJN010000008.1, read as the reverse complement.
ACGCACGCGCCGGACCTCGTCGAGAGGTTCAGGGCCGCCACCGAGGTCGACCAGAACCACTTCAAGCTCCGTGTCGGCCGCACGCATCCGACCGGCGTGGCCGGGTTCGCGGAGAAGCCCGACCTGCCGTTCGACCGCAACGCGCCGATCGTCTTGCTCGACAACCCGCGCAACCTCGGCAACTTCGGTGCCGCGATCCGCGTGGCGGCCGGGCTCGACGCGGGTGGCGTGATCTCCACCGGCGACGTGGACCCGTGGCACCCCAACGTGCTGCGCGGATCGGCCGGCCTGCACTTCGCCCTCCCGGTCGCGAAAGCCGACGGCCTCGACTTCGACGGCGAGCTGATCGCGTTCGACGCGGACGGCGATCTGCTGACCGGGCAGATCCCCGACAACGCCGTGCTGGCGTTCGGTTCGGAACGCCACGGGCTGTCGGCGGAGGTCCGCGCGAAGGCCACCAGGGTCGTCCGGCTGCCGATGCGCGAGAAGGTCAGCAGCTACAACCTGACCACTTCCGTGGCCATGGGGCTGTACCACTGGGCGATTCACCGCGCTTCTTGATCGGTCAAGCACTCACCATGGCCCAGTGGTGATCGCGAAACTGCTGGCGGCGCGCGCGGGCGTCGCGGAGCGCGCGGTGTACTCCAGGCACCTTCGGCGGGTGTGGGGTGTGCCGGGCACGCTGCTCGGGGCGCGCGCTTGGCCCCCGTTGTTGCGGGACAAGCTGCACACGAGCTTCAACTACTGGTGGCAGGCGCACCTGCTGGACTGCATGATCGACGGCTACCTGCGCTCGCCCAGCGAGCTGCGCAAGGCGGCGATCACCAAGGTCGTGCGGGGCATCCGGGTGCGCAACGTCCTGGGGTGGACCAACGACTTCTACGACGACATCGCGTGGCTCGGTCTTGCCCTGCAGCGGGCCGAAAAGGACGTCGGTGTCGCGAAACCGAAGGCGCTCACCGCGATCGCGGAGCGGTTGCGGGACGGGTGGACCGACCACGCCGGCGGCGGCATCTGGTGGAAGCGCGACGACGACTTCAAGAACGTGCCCGCCAACGGTCCGGCCGCGATCTTCCTGGCCCGGCAGAACGAACGCACCGATCTCGCCCGCGCCCGGTCCATCGTGGACTGGATCGAGGACCACCTCGTGGATCCCGGAAACGGTCTCGCGTGGGACGGTCTGCACGTCCACCCCAACGGCGAGATCCGCGAGTACGAGAAGAACATCTACACGTACTGCCAAGGAGTTCTGATCGGCGCGTGCGTCGAGCTGGCCAGGCACGGGCAGCAGGACAAGTGGCTCGACAGGGCCGCCCGCACGATCACCGCGGTGCACGACGACCTGGCCACCAACGGCGTGATCAAGGGGCAGGGCGGTGGCGACGGCGGGCTGTTCGCGGGCATCCTCACCCGCTACCTCGCGCAGGCCGTGCTGGCGATCCCCGAGCTCGACCCGGAACGCCACGAGACCGCGGACCTGGCCAGGGAGCTCGTGATCCAGTCGGCGGAGTCGGCGTGGCTCAACCGCGCGATGGCGGTCAGCGGGCCGTTGTTCGGTCCGGAGTGGACGGTTCCGGCGGACGAGCGCGAGGGCCGCGACCTGTCCGTCCAGCTCGGCGGCTGGATGTGCCTGGAGGCCGCCGCCCTGCTTGAACGGCACGGCGTCGACGCGCCTACCCCTTGAGATAGCTCAACAAGGCCTTCGCGTCCTCGCGGAACTGTTCCGGCGAGTCGTCGAGCACGAACTCCAGCAGCACGTTGCGGTCGATGCCGTCCCGCGCCAGCTCCGTCAGCACCGGCTTCCACAGGTCGCGGCGCGCGGCGAGCGGCAACCGGTCCTGGTACCCACCCGGCCCCCACGAGAAGACGTGCGCGGTCACCGGTTCCAGCGTCCGCACCTCGTGCACGGCGGAGAACACGTCCTGGCCGCCGCGCGGCTGCCAGTACGGCACCACGCCGTCGACCTCGTCGAGCAGCTGGACTGCGGACTCCAGCGTGTCCGTGAGCGTGTTGCGGTGGTACTCCAACGCGATCCGCGTGCCCATCGCGTCGGCGTGCTCGACGGCGTGCCGCAACGCCTCGACCACCGGCCCGCGGTCGGGGCACTCGGCCGACCCGGACGTGCCGGCCCAGACCCGCACCAGCGGCGCGTCCAGCTCGGCCGCGGTCTCCAGGATCGCCGCCAGCTCGGACCGATCGGTGACACCCGCGCGGTAGTAGGACCCGTACGCGGCGACCTTCAACCCGGTGTCCAGCGCACGCCGTGCCGCCGCGAAGTCACCGGGCGGCACGTGCACGTCGCCGCCCCACTCCACGGCCTGCAGCCCGCACTCCGTCGCCAGGTCCCCGATCTCGGGGACCGTCAGCTGCCGGAACGTCACCGAGACGAGGCCGGGGATCAGCATCCGCAGGACTGCCGGTGCATCAGCGAGGGCGCGAGCCGGATGGTCTCCGGCGGCCGCTCGGGTTCGGCGATGCGGGAGAGCAGGAGCTTCACCGCGGTCCTGCCGATCTCCTCGACCGGCTGGGCCAGCGTGGTGAGCGGCGGGTCGATCAACGTCGCCCACTCGACCTCGTCGTAGGCGACGACGGCCAGGTCCGTGCCGAGCTTCAGGCCGCGGGCGCGCATCTCGTGCAGCATGCCGACCGTGACCAGGTGATCGGCCGCCACGACCGCGGTCGCCGGGTCGTCCTGGTCGAGCAGCGGCGCGAGCCAGCCGCTCTGCGACACCATCGCCTCGTCCCACTTCAGCCCCGCGCGGCCGAGACCGAGCCGGTAGCCGAGGATGCGCTCCTCGGTCGTCGCCACGCCCGCCTTGCCGCAGACGATGCCGATCCTGCGGTGCCCCAGTTCCGCGAGGTGCTTCACCAGACCCGAGGTGGCCTGGACGTTCTCCGGCCCGACCTGGTCGATGTCCTTGGCCACGGTCAGCCGGTCCACCAGCACGGTGGGGATGCTGAGTCTCTTGAGCTCGGGCAGCACGAGGCTGCCGCCGCCCGCCGACGGTGTCAGCAGCAGTCCGTCGACCCGTCTCGAGCGCAGCATCCTGACCGCGGTCTGCTCGGATTCGGGGGTGTCCCGCGTGTCGATCAGCACGAGCGAGTAGCCGTTGCGAGTCGCCTCGGACTCGATGGCGGCGATCAGCTCGGCGAAGTACGGGTGGGAGACCAGCGACACCGCGAGGCCCAGCGACTTCGTGCCGCCCATGACCAGCGATCTCGCGATGGCGTCGCCCGTGTACCCAGTTTCGTCGATCGCCTTCTGCACGCGCTCACGCGTGTCCTCCGCGACCGGCCTGGTCTCGTTGATCACGTGTGACACCGTGGTGATGGAGACCCCCGCGAGAGCCGCGACATCCCGCATGGTGACCATGGCCGGGACCTTACCCGTTTGGAGGAAGCCCAGATGGCAGCCGTGCTGTGTGTCGGGCTCACAACTCTCGACGTGACTCAACGGGTGGACGCCTTCCCGGAACCCGGCCAGAAGATCCGCTCGCTCGACGCGCAGCTCTCACCCGGCGGGCCGGCGGCCAACGCGGCCCGTGCCGTTGCGGCACTCGGGGGGAAATCGTCACTGCTCACCGCGTTGGGTGCCGACGCACTGGGTGAATTCGTGCGGGCGTCCTTGGACCCGGTGCAAGTGACGGCCGTGGCCGCGACGACGCCCGTGAGCATGGTCGTCGTCAGAACCGCAGATGGGGAGCGCACGGTCGTTTCCCGCAACGCGTCGGTGCCCGTCACGGCGCCCGACTTGTCCGGTCTGCTGGCGGCCGCGGACGTCGTGCTCTTGGACGGACATCATGACGGCCTGGTGATTCCCGTCGCCCGACAGGCGAAAGCTCTCGGATTGCCTGTGGTGCTCGACGCCGGTAGCTGGAAACCTGTCCTCGATCACCTGTTGCCGCTGGTGGACGTGGTTGCCTGCAGTTCGGGTTTCGAGCGGTCCGAGGCCGAGGTGCACTCGTACGGAGTGCCGCTGGTCATTCGCACGCACGGTGCGGAGCCGGTGACCTGGTCGCGGAACGGCTCGTCCGGCGAGGTGCCCGTGCCGGTGGTGGAGGTGAAGGACACGAACGGTGCCGGTGACGTCTGGCACGGCGCGTACGCCTACGCGCTGGCGTCAGGAGCGGATCCGGTGGCCGCCATCGGCTTCGCGTCGGAGGCGGCGGCCGTGCGGGTCGGTGCGGTCGGGGACTGGGTTGAGAGGCTGGCACGGTGGCAGGACAGCAGGTCAGGTTCGAGGAGCTGCTAGAGCGGGCCCGAGCGCTCACCGATCTGGGCGAGCGCAAGATCCTCGGGATCGGCGGGGCACCCGGCTCCGGCAAGTCGACACTCGCGCGCCGGCTCGTCGAGGCGCTCGACGGCCAGGCGGTGCTCGTCGAGATGGACGGCTTCCACCTCGCCCAGAGCGAGCTGGAACGGTTGCGGCTGGTCGAGCGCAAGGGCGCGCCGGACACGTTCGACATCCCGGGCTACGTCGACCTGCTCGGCCGGATCAAGGCGTGCGGGCCGGACCTGATCTACGCGCCGGAGTTCCGCCGCGAGATCGAGGAACCGATCGCGTGCGCGGTGCCGGTGCACCCGGACGTCCCGCTGGTCGTGACCGAGGGCAACTACCTGCTGCTCAACTACGACAAGTGGAAGCGCGTCCGGATCATCCTGGACGAGGCGTGGTTCCTGCACATCGACGAGGACGTGCGCGTGCAACGGCTGATCGACCGCCATCTGCGGTACGGCCGCACCCTGTCGGAGGCTCAGGAACGGGTGCTCCACGGCACGGACCACGTCAACGCGCTGATGGTCAACTCGTCGAAGAGCTCAGCGGACCTGCTGATCACTGAGGTGCTCTAGGTCGGCGTCGTCGTCGATCGGCTTGCGCATCTCCTGCCGGTAGCGCCAGAGGCCCCACCCGGTGCCGCCGAGGAAGAACGCGATGCTGACGATCACCGCGGCGGTCTCCAGCCACGGCAGCTCCTGCAGGATGCCCGCGCCGTAGTAGCCGGCGAGCACCAGCGTCGGCACCCACGCGACGGCTCCGATGGTGGTGGCGAGCGTGAAGCGGCGGAGGTCCATCCGCGCGGCACCGGCGATCATCGGCGCCAGCGTGCGGATCCACGGGATCCAGCGGGCCAGCACGACGGCCCAGAACCCGCGCCGGTCGAGGAAGTCGCCCGCGCGTTTGAGGTTGTGCCGGTTCAGCACCTTGCCGCCCTTGCGGGCGAGCACGCGGGTGCCGGTACCCCTGCCGATGAAGTACCCGACCTGGTTGCCGACGACGGCGACGATCAGGGCCACACCCGACAGAGCCCACGCCGACAGCTCGCTGTTGTGCTGCGCCAGCACCACGCCGGCGGCGAACAGCAGCGAGTCACCGGGCAGGAAGAGCCCGAAGATGAAAGCGCACTCGAAGAAGATGAAGCTCAGCACGATGAGCCACACGGCCACCGGACCGGCTGTCTCCAGCGAGGCGAAAGCATGCGCCACGGTGAACCAGCCTACGTCGTGCCCGCGCGGCGGCACGGCGACATCGGTCTAACGGGATGACTAAATCTGGATTGAGCACACTCGGTCACCACGTGAACTCCCTTCCGTCGAGCTCACCTTCGAGTGAACCAGTCGAATCGGACTAGCGTGGTGAGCATGGAGACGTTGCTCGCGGAACTGCGCACCGCACTGGGTGACTCCGGTGTGCTGACCGACGCTGATGTCACGGCGAGTTACCAGCGCGACATGATGCCGTTGGCGCCGCACGGCAGCCCGTTGGCGGTGGTGTTCCCGCTCAACACCGAGCAGGTGCAGGCGGTCGTGCGCGCCTGCGCCCGGCACCGCGTCCCCATCGTCCCTCGTGGAGCGGGCAGCGGCCTTTCCGGTGCGGCGAACGCCATCGACGGCTGCGTCGTCCTCGTCACGACCAAGATGGACGCCATCGTCGAGATCGACGCCGACAACCGCCTGGCCGTCGTCGAGCCCGGTGTGGTCAACCTCGACCTGCGCGGGGCCGTCGAGAAGAACGGCCTGTTCTACCCGCCGGACCCGAGCAGCTACGACTGGTGCACGATCGGCGGCAACCTCTCCACCAACGCCGGCGGCCTGTGCTGCGTGAAGTACGGCGTGACCACCGACTCGGTGCTGGGTCTGGAGGTGGTGCTGGCCGACGGCGAGGTGCTGCGGACCGGTCGCCGCACGGTCAAGGGCGTCGCGGGCTACGACCTGACGAAGCTCTTCATCGGTTCGGAGGGCACCCTGGGCGTGATCACCAAGGCCACGCTCGCGCTGAAGCCCCTTCCGCAGGCTCCCGCCACGCTGGTGGCCGCGTTCAGCAGCACCGCCACCGCCGGTGCCGCGGTCAGCCGGATCGTCCGCGAGGGTCTGGTGCCGTCGTTGATGGAGATCATGGACCGCACCTCGATCGAGGCCGTGGAGCAGTACCTGCGGACCGAGCTCGGTGCCGGCCCCGGCTGTGCGGCGCTGCTGATCTGCCAGTCCGACGCGGGCGGCGAGCAGGCACGCCACGAACTGCAGCAGATCGAGGCCATCTGCTCGGAAGCCGATCTCGTCTACGCCACGCACGACATCAACGAGGGCCGCGACCTGCTGACCGCGCGCCGGGCCGTGCTGACCGCGTTGGAGGTCTACGGCTCGTGGCTCACCGACGACGTGTGCGTGCCCCGCACCCGCATCGCCGAGCTGATCCAGGGCTGTGAGGACATCTCGAAGGAGATCGGCCTCAAGATCGCCGTCGTGGGCCACGCGGGCGACGGCAACATGCACCCGACCATCGTCTACAACCCCGCGTCCGAGGACGAGTTCGCCCGCGCGCAGAAGGCGTTCGACGACATCCTCGCGGTCGGCCTCGCGCTGGGCGGCACGGTCACCGGCGAGCACGGCATCGGCAAGATCAAGCGCGAGTGGCTCGCGAAGGAGATCGGGCCGGTCGGGCTCCGGGTCCACCGCGACATCAAACGTGCGCTGGACCCGGAGAACCTCTTCAACCCCGGCTCGATGTTCAGCCTCTAGCAGCACGACCGGACTGCCGCGCGGAACGGTTCCTGAGCGGCCTTCTCCACGTCCGCGAGCATGCTCTGCCGTTCTGCCGCGCCGAGCACCCGGCCGCGGGTCAGCACGGCGTGGATCCGTTGCGTGTTGCGGATGTCGTTGAGCGGGTTGCCGTCCAGCACGACGAGGTTCGCTTCCGCGCCCGGCGTCAGCGTGCCGTTGCGCGTGCCCGCGCTCAACGCCTCGCGGGGCGACAGGCCTGCCTCGACCAGCAGTTCCAGCTCGTCGTGCACGGAGAAGCCCGGGAACACGTACGGGTTGCCCGCGTCCGTGCCGGCCAGGATCTCCACGCCGTGGTCGTGCATCTCGGCGACCTGGTCCATGCGGCGCTCGAGGAACTCCGCCTGCTCGCGGATCTCCTGCGGCGTGACCGGGGCCCAGTTCCTGAGGTTGTCGCGCCACAGGTCCCGGTAGAACGCCGGCATGTACTTCATCCGGGAGTCGTTCGCGTACCGGTCCGCCGGGCCGGCGTACACCCGCATCGCGACCATCGTCGGGCACAACGCGGAACCGTTGCGCCGCAACCGTTTCGCAAGCTGCACGGCTTTCGGCCGGCTGTGGGACGAGCTGGCCAGGCGTTCGAGCTCCAGCACCTGCTTGAACCACGCGAACGGTTTCGCTGGGTCGAGCGGCAGGTCCGCGATCGCCTGGCGCAGCTCAGGTTCTCGCGTGCTCGTCGCGAGCGGCAGTCCGTACATGTGCTCGAACGTGCGCTGTCCCAGATCGCTGGCATCGCCCATGGCCACGTGGTCCGAGCAGTGCCCGGCGAACGTGATGTCCTGCTGCGAGCACTCGTCCGCGATGGCCGCGAGCGTGGGCCGGTCCAGGTACGAGTAGACCTTCACGAAGTCCGCGCCCTGGGCCTTCGCGTCGCGCACGGCCTGGCGCCCTTCGTCCGGCGTGGCGACGATCTGCGCGCCGGGAAGCGTCGAGTGCGGGCCGTCGATGATCGTGCTGCCGACGACCAGCCGCGGCCCGAACACCTCGCCGCGTTCGATGCGGTCCCGCAGCGCGTAGATCGGCGGGAAGCCCCACATCTCGCGGACCCCTGTCACGCCGTTGACCAGGCACAGCGGCAATGTGATGCGGTCCAGGTACGAGCCGTGCACGTGCATGTCCCACAGGCCTGGGATGACGAACTTGCCCGCGAGGTCGAGCACCGAGCAGCCGCGCGGCAACGGCAGGTCGCACCCGCCGACCGCGAGAACCTCGTCGTCCGCCAGCACGATGGTGGCGTCGCGGCGGACTCCGGAAGCGTCGACGAGCGTGACGCCGCGCAGCGCGGTGAGGCCGGGAGCGGCATCGGCCCGGCCCGGTGGCAGGACTGCTGCCGCACCGAGCCCGGCCAGCCAGCCCAGCACTTCACGTCGAGTGGTGTCGGTCATGCCGATCAACCAACACCGTGACGTTACGTGAGACTCAAATCCTTTCCAGCAGCGCTCATGCCGGTGATCAGCGTTCGACGCGCGGGATGATCTGCGTCGAGTCGTCCTGGAGCTGGACCTCCATGACCTGCGTGATGTCGTCCGCCTCTTCCTCCAGCAGCGACTTCTTCTCCTTGCGCGCCTTGATCACCTCGAAGATGATCGGCACGACCGAGACCAGCACGATCGCGATCAGCGTGATCTCGAGGTTCTTGCGGATGAACTCGACCTGGCCGAGGAAGTAGCCCAGCACGGTCAGGCCCGCCGCCCAGGCCACACCGCCGATCGCGGAATAGGTGAAGTACCTCTTCGGGTCCATGCGTCCGACACCGGCCATGGCGGTGATGAACGTGCGGACGATCGGCACGAACCGTGCGAGGACGATGGCGCGCGGACCGTACTTGTCGAAGAACTCCTGCGTCTTGTCGACGTACTCCTTCTTGAAGATCTTCGACTCCGGCTTGTTGAACAGCGCCGGACCCGCCTTGCGGCCGATGTAGTAGCCGCAGACGTTGCCGACGAACGCGCACACCGTCAGCAGCGCGCAGACGAGCCAGAGCGGGGTCGAGATGTGGCCCGCCGCGACGAAGAGACCCGCCGTGAACAGCAGCGAGTCACCCGGCAGGAAGAACCCGACCAGCAGCCCGCACTCGGCGAAGATGATCAGGCAGAGCCCGACGAGCATCCACGGGCCGAGCATCGTCAGCAGTTTTTCGGGGTCCAGCCAGTCTGGGCCCAATGCAATCGTCACGGCCACAACGGTACATGTCAGCTGAGCGTGATCACTGCGGCCACCGTGCCCGCTGCCAGGCCCAACAGCAGCGCGAGACCCAGCACCACCCATGCCGGCATGGGTGCCGGACGTTCTTCGGAAACCGGGACAGGTACGGCAAATCCGGCATTCGTGCTGGTCGCCTGCGCGCGCAACGCGTCGGTCACCAGCCGTTCCGGATCTTCAGCCATCCACCTGGTCCTTGACCCACTCGCCCTTGCTCATCACGTCCCTCGGCCTCAATTCTGCATCGAGCACCACGATGTCGGCCGCACAGCCCGGCTGCAGCTTGCCCGTGTCCAGGCCGAGCAGCTCCGCACCGCGGGTCGAGGCGGCGTACGCGGCCTCCACGAGCGACAGCCCGCAGGAGTTGACGGCGTTGCGGAAGGCCATGTCCATGGTCAGCGTGCTGCCGGCCAGTGCGGCACCGCCCGCCAGCGTCGGCACACCGTCGACCACGCGCACTTCGAGGCCGCCCACGTCGTAGACGCCGTCACCCACCCCGGCGGCCGCGATGGCGTCGGTGATGAGGACCGTGCGCTTGAGGCCCGCGTGGCGCGCGGCCAGGCGGACCGCGGTCGGGTGCAGGTGCACGAGGTCGCAGATGAGTTCGACGGTCACGCGCTCGTCGTCCAGCAGCGCGCCGATCGGGCCCGGTTCGCGGTGGTGCAGCGGGCGCATGCCGTTGAACAGGTGCGTCGCGACCGAAGCGCCCGCGTCGACGGCCGGGCGGACCTGCGCCTCGGTCGCGTCGGTGTGGCCGATGGCGGCGATGACGCCCGAGTCCACGAGCTGACGGACGGCGGCGACCGCACCTTCCAGCTCGGGGGCGATCGTGATCATCCGGACGGTGCCCTTGCCCGCGTCGAGCAGCTTCGTCACCGCGGTCTGCTCCGGCGGGCACAGGATCGCCGGGTCGTGCGCACCGCATCGCGCCGCACTGAGGAAGGGACCTTCGAGGTGGATGCCCGCGACGACACCCTCCTGGACCAGCTCGGCCAGCGCGGACACCTGGTCGGCCAGCTCCGGCACCGGGCGGGAGACCAGCGAGGCCAGCAACGTCGTGGTGCCGTGCCTGCGGTGCGCGGACGCGGCCTTGCGGACCTTCGCCGGGTCGTTGCTGGTGAACGCGTCACCGCCGCCGCCGTGGCAGTGGATGTCGACGAACCCGGGGACGATCGTGCCGCCACCGACGTCCGTCGTCGGCCCCTCGGGCGCGGCACCCTCGCCGACCGCGGCGATCCGGCCGTCCCGGACGCTGACCCACCCGTTCTCGAGCACCCCGTCCGGCGTGACGACCCGGCCGCCTGCCAGGGTCACGTCGACAGGTCCACCCCACGTGCTCATGACGCCTCCAGCATGTCGATGGCCAGCAGCGCGGCGCCGAGGAAGCCCGCCTCGTCGCCGAGCGCCGCGAGCCGCAGCTCCGGTCGGCGCTGGAAGGCGATCAGGCCGTCCAGCCTTTCCCGCAACGGCTCCACCAGCAGGTCCCCTGCGAGCGCGAGCCCGCCGCCCAGCACCACGGCTTCCGGGCCGAGCAGCGTGGCCAGCACCAGGATCCCCCTGGCCAGTGCGTCCACGGCCTCGTGCCACACGGCGACGGCGTCCTGCTCCCCGTCTTTCACCCTTCTGGCGACATCGGCGGCGCCGTTGACGGGCGTGCCGGTACGTGCGGTGTACCGGCGGGCGATCGCCGCGGAGGACGCCACTGTCTCCACGCAGCCGATCTGGCCACACGCGCAGGGCACGCCGTGGCCGACGTTCACATGTCCGATCTCACCGGCGTAGCCGTCGCCGCTGAAGATCTTCCCGTCGAGCAGCAGCGCGCCGGCGATCCCGGTGCCGATCGGCATGATCACCGCGTTGCGCAGGTCCTTCGCGGCACCCATCCGGCACTCGGCGAGCCCGGCGGCGCGCACGTCGTGCCCGAACGCGACGGGCACGCCCAGCCGTTCGGTGAGGACCGCGCTGAACGGGAACTGGCTCCACGGCAGGTTGGTCGTGTACACGCCGATGCCGTTGGCCTCGTCCACGATGCCCGGCGCCACGATCCCCACGGCGTCGATCTCGTGCTCGCAGGCCTGTCCGAGCTCGTCGACGAGCTCGGCGATCACGGCCAGCAGGGGCTCCAGCTCGCCGGGAGTCGCCCGGCGGGCGTGCTTCTGCGCCGCCACCGCGTCCGGGGTGCCGGCGACGAGCGCCGCCTTGGTTTCGGTGCCGCCGATGTCGACGGCGACCACGTGTCTGCGTGCCACGAGGACTGATCCTGCGGCATCGAGGCCCTATTGGTCTATACCAAGTGCCGGATTGGGGGCGTGTTCCTGCCCGATGAGACCGCTCTCACCGGGCAAAACGGCTTTCGTCAGCCCGCCATGATCTTCTGCAGGGCGTCCAGCGCGCGGGAAGCCGTCGACTTCACGGTGCCCTTCGAGATGCCGGTCGCCTCGGCGATCTCGGCCTCCGACAGGTCGCCGTAGTAGCGCAGCACGAGCACCTCGCGCTGACGCGGCGGCAGCTGCTGCAGGGCCTTGACCACGGCCTGGTGCTCCGCCGTCAGCATCGCGAGCGACTCGGCCGACCGCGCGTTCGCCACGTGCGGCGGGGTGTAGTCGCGGGCGGTCTTGCGCCGGCGCAGCACGCTGCGCGAGCCGTTGACCACGGCCGTGCGGAGGTAGCCCACGGCAGCCTGTGCGTCGCGCAGGCCCTTCCAGTTGCGGTGCAGGCCCGTGAAGGCCTCCTGCACCACGTCCTCTGCGGTCGCGGGCTCGTCCACCAGCAGCAGCGCGAGCCTGATGAGGCGCATGCGGTGCTGCTTGTACAGGTCTTCGAGCGTGAGAGGCCCTGTGGGAGGTCCTGCGACGCCGTCCTGGATCCGCAGGTTGGTCAGGGTGTCCTGCACGGTGCGCGGGGTTTCGTCGCCAACCACAAGGTAGGACGGTACCGGTCACCGTCGCTACGGTGGTCGCATGGCCCGCTTTGCAGTCGAATTGGTGTTCGGTCCCGATCGCGAGAAGCGTCTCGCGGTGCGCCCGGCACACCGCGAGTACATCGCCTCCCTCGCCGAGAAGGGCGTGGTTCTCGCCGCAGGTCCGTACGCGGACGACACCGGCGCGTTGATCATCTACGACGCGCCGGACGAGACGACGTTGAAGGAGATCATCTCCGCCGACCCGTACACACCGGCGAACGTGATCACCAAGTGGGAGATCCGCGTCTGGAACGCCCTGCTCGGCTCCTGGCTCACCGACTAGCGGCTCGTCCTCCCGGCCCGACCAGACCTGATGTGTCCGAAGCGGCCATCTGCCGGTCCGCGTCGGCCACCTCCTCGACCGCCTGGCGGTCCACGACCATCGGCGTGAACGCGCGGAAGTACTTCAGCGCGCCCACCCAGCCGGGGACGTGGACCGCCTTCGCTCGTTTCCGCACACCCCTGACCACGGCCTTCCCGACGTCGCGGACCGGGTACTTCTTGCCCGCCAGACCCGGCATGCCCTTGCGCAGCTTGCCGAACACCGGGTGCTCGTCGGCGCTGTCGACCATGTCCGTGGCGATCCACGAGAAGTACGCCGTGCCGACGTCCACGCCCAGGTGCCGGACCTCGGCCCGCAGGCTGTCCGCGAACGCCTCGCAGCCCGCCTTGGCCGCCGAGTAGGCCGCGTTGCCGGGAATGTGCACGATCGCGGCCAGCGACGACACGACCAGGCAGTAGCCGCGGCTGCGGATCAGGTGCGGCAGCGCCGTGCGAACCGTGCGCCACACACCGAGCAGATTGACCTCGATGACCCGTTCGAACGCCTTGGGGTCCATCGAGCGCACGAACCCGGTGGCCGCGATGCCCGCGTTCGCGATGACGACGTCGATGCCGCCGAAGTGCTCGGCGGCCTCGTTCGTGACGCGTTCGAGCGCGTCCCAGTCGGTGACGTCGGCTTCCCACGCCTTGCCGCCGGTCTGCCGCGCGACCTCTTCGAGCTGGGCCTTCTCGAGCCCGACGAGCGCGAGACGAGCCCCGCGCGCGGCCAGTTGCCTCGCCACCTCGGCGCCGATGCCCCTGGCCGCGCCGGTGATCAGTACCACCTTGCCCGTGACGTCCATGTCCGCCACGGTAACGCAACCTACTCCGAGTAAGCTACTGGCAAGTTAAATTGCGCTGAGGCGGTCCACCTCGGCCTGGGTGAGTTCGAGGCTCAACACCGGCAATAGGTCGTTGAGCTGCTCCAACGTGCGGGCGGACGCGATCGGCGCGGCCACCGTCGGCTGCTGCGCGAGCCACGCCAGCGCGACCGCCGCGACCGAGGTCGAGTGCGTCTCGGCCAGTTCGTCGAGCGCTTCGAGGACCTGCAGGCCGTGCTCGTCGAGGTGCTTGGAGGCGGCGCCCGCGCGAGGGCTGTCCACCTCGACGCCGGGCCGGTACTTGCCGGTGAGGAAGCCCTTGGCCAGCGAGAAGTACGGCACGGTGGCGAGGCCGTTCTCGGCGGCGACCCGCTGCAGTTCGCCCTCGAACTGCGAGCGGCTCACCAGGTTGTACTCGGGCTGCAGGGCCACGAACTTCGCGAAGCCCTCGCGTTCCTGGATCGCCAGCGCCTGCGCCAGCCGTTCGGCGGAGAAGTTGGACGCGGCGACGTACCGCACCTTGCCGTCGCGGACGAGCTGGTCGTACGCGGCCAGGGTCTCCTCAAGCGGCGTGTTCGGGTCGTCGCGGTGGACGTAGTAGAGGTCGATGTGGTCCGCGCCGAGACGCTTCAACGAGCGTTCGGCGCTGGTCAGGATCGTGTCGCGCTTCTGGTTGTCGAACCCGGCGAGCATGCCGACCTTCGTCGCCACCACGATCTCGTCGCGGTCGGCGCGCTTGGCCAGCCACCTGCCGATGATCGTTTCCGACTCGCCGCCGGAGTTGCCGTCCGCCCAGGCCGAGTACACGTCCGCGGTGTCGACGAAGTTCCCGCCGGCGGCGGTGTACGCGTCGAGCACGGCGAAGGAGGATTCCTCGTCGGCGGTCCAGCCGAAGACGTTGCCGCCCAAGCAAAGGCGGGACACGTTCAGGTCTGTGGTGCTCAAGTTCGGCATATTTCGAACCTACTCCGTGTTGAGGGGGACATGAGCGATCTTGGGAAGTTCGGCGTCTGGGGTTCGCGGTACGAGTGGGCCGACCGGATCGACGACGTGGTCGAACTGGAGGCGCTCGGGTTCGGGACGTTCTGGCTCGGCAGCTCGCCCGAATCGGACCTGGCGCTGCCCGAGCGGCTGCTGGGCGCCACGACGTCCATGACCATCGCGACCAGCGTCGTCAACGTCTGGCAGACCGAGCCGGAGGACCTCTCCCGCTCGTTCCACCGGATCGGCGGCGACCGGCTGGTGCTCGGCGTCGGCGTCGGCCACAAGCAGCTCGACCAGGCCTACGAGAAGCCGTACCCGAAGCTGGTGTCCTACCTGGACCGGCTCGACGTGCCCGCGGAGAAGCTGGTGCTGGCCGCGCTCGGTCCCAAGGTGCTGAAGCTCGCCGCCGACCGCACCGCGGGCGCCCACCCGTACCTGGTGCCGGTGGAGCACACCGCGCAGGCGCGCGAGGTGCTCGGCGACAAGCTCCTCGCGCCGGAGGTCACCGTGGTCGTGGAGCCGGACCCGGAGGCGGCGCGGGCCGTCGCACGGGAGCGGCTGGCGTACTACTTCTCGCTGACCAACTACACGAGCAGCTGGCTGCGCTGGGGCTTCACCGAGGGCGACCTCGCGGACAACGGCTCGGACCGCCTGATCGACGCGCTGGTCGCGCACGGCAGCCCCGACCAGGTGGCCGCGCAGCTGCAGGCGCACCTCGACGCGGGCGCCGACCACGTGGCCATCCAGTCGTTGAACGGCCACTTCACCGAACTGGCCGAGGCACTGGGGCTCAAGCGCTGATCTCGACGCCCTTCCAGAACGCCACGCGGCCCTTGATCTGCGCCGCGGCCTCCTTCGGCTCGGCGTAGTACCAGGCCGCGTTGGTGTTCTCGGAGCCGTCCACCTGCAACGAGTAGTAGTTCGCCGTGCCCTTCCACGGGCAGATCGACGTGTGGTCCGACGGCTTGAGGACGCTCTGGTCGACGGACTCCAGCGGGAAGTAGTGGTTGCCTTCGACGACCACCGTGTCGTCACTCGACGCGATGACCTTGTTGTTCCACCGGGCGGTAGCCATGTCTCCCACTATGCCCGTACCGGCGAGTAGCCAAACCGCGAGGTCGAACGGGCACTACGCCGAATTGGCCGCCGCGTTGGCCCCGTGACACACCCTCGTAGGATGCGTTTGACACGGCGTTCAGGGCACCTGAGGAGGACGACCGATGCCCATCGCAACCCCCGAGGTCTACGCGGAGATGCTGGACCGGGCCAAGGCGAACGAGTTCGCCTATCCCGCGATCAACGTCACCTCGTCGGAGACTCTCAACGCGGCTCTGCGCGGATTCGCTGAAGCCGAGAGCGACGGCATCATCCAGATCTCGACCGGTGGTGCCGAGTTCGCCTCGGGCACCAAGGTCAAGGACATGGTGACCGGCGCTGTGGCGCTCGCGGAGTTCGCGCACGTGGTCGCCGCCAAGTACCCGGTGAACATCGCGCTGCACACCGACCACTGCCCGAAGGACAAGCTCGACGGGTACGTGCGTCCGCTCATCGCGATCAGCCAGGAGCGGGTGGACAAGGGCGGCAACCCGCTCTTCCAGTCGCACATGTGGGACGGCTCGGCCGTGCCGCTGGAGGAGAACCTCCAGATCGCGAGCGAGCTGCTCGACCTCTCCGCCAAGGCGAAGATCGTCCTCGAGATCGAGGTCGGCGTCGTGGGCGGCGAGGAGGACGGCGTCGACAACGAGATCAACGACAAGCTCTACACGACGCCAGAGGACTACCTGAAGACCGTCGACGCGCTCGGCGCCGGTGAGAAGGGCCGCTACCTGCTCGCCGCGACGTTCGGCAACGTGCACGGCGTGTACAAGCCGGGCAACGTCAAGCTGCGTCCGGAGATCCTCAAGCAGGGCCAGGACGTGGCGGCGGAGAAGCTGGGCCTGCCGGCCGGCTCGAAGCCGTTCGACCTCGTCTTCCACGGCGGCTCCGGCTCGCTGCTGGAGGAGATCCACGAGGCCGTGTCGTACGGCGTCATCAAGATGAACATCGACACGGACACGCAGTACGCCTTCACCCGCCCGATCGCGGCGCACATGTTCACCAACTACGACGGTGTGCTGAAGATCGACGGCGAGGTCGGCAACAAGAAGACCTACGACCCGCGCAGCTACCTCAAGGCCGCTGAGCAGGCCATGGCCGCCCGCATCGCGCAGGCGTGCGAGCACCTCAAGTCGTCGGGCCGCATGATCGCGGGCTGATTTGCCCGATGAAGGGCTCCTTCATCCACGTCAGGTGGATGAAGGAGCCCTTCATCGCGTTCAGCGGAAGGCGGGGGCGTTGCGGGTGGCCCAGTCGGCGAACGCGCGTGGGGTGCGGCCGAGGACCGTTTCCACGTCCGGGCTGACGCGCAGCTCGGCTTCCGTCGGCGCGCCGAGGATGTCCAGCGTGTCGTCGGCGAGTTCGCTCGGCATCAGCTGCGACATGCCGGCGTGAGCTTCGGCTCGGGTCAGTTCGTGGAACCGCACCGGCTCGCCCAGTGCGGCGGCGATGGCTTCGGTCTGCTGCCTTGGCGTGACGACCTCCGGGCCCGTCAGCTCGTAGGTGCCACCGGTGTGCCGGTCGTTCAGCAGGCAGGCCGCCGCGACCTCGGCGATGTCCGCCGGGTCGATGATCGGCACGCCCACATCGCCGAACGGTGCGGCTACAACCCGTTGCGTGCGAACGGACTCGGCCCACCACAGCGCGTTGGACGCGAAGCCGCCAGGCCGCAGGACCACCCAGTCCAGGCCGGACTCCTTCAGCGTGTCCTCCAGCTCGCGCATCGCGATCCGCGTCGTGCCGAACGGCCTGGTCGTCACGCCCAGTGACGACAGCAGGACGACCCTGCGCACGCCGTTGTCCGCCGCCCGGCGGATGACGCCGGCCGAGTCACCCGACGGAAACAGGAACAACGCCTTCGCGCCGGCCAGGTCGAGGCTCGCCGGGTCAGCCAGATCCGCCGCCACGTGCCGGACGCCTTCCGGCACCTCCGCCGCGTGCCGCGACACGGCCGTCACCTGCTCGCCCGCGTCCGCCAGCGCTTGTGTGAGAGGCCTGCCGACGTTCCCGGTCGCCCCAGTCACCACGATCATGAACAGCTCCTTCGTCGATGTTGGTCACGACGCTAGGAACTGGCCTTACTTTTCGTAAGGACGTACCTCTGGGTAAGCTCCAGACGTGGCGGTTGGAGTTCAGTTCACGCGTACCGGGACGACCGAGCGGTATGAGGTGTTTCACACCGACTGTCTCGCGCGGCAGATGGTCGACCACGTCACCAGCCGGTGGGGCATCTGGGTGCTGATCTCGCTGCGGACCAACGATCTGAGGTTCTTCGAGCTGCGCGAGAGCATCCAGGGCATCAGCGAGAAGATGCTGTCCCAGACCCTGCGCGGGCTCGTCGAGGACGGCCTGATCTGGCGCAGGGTGGAGCCGACGACCCCGCCCCAGGTCACCTACGGGTTGACCGAGTTCGGGCGGGACGTCGGCGAGCCGCTCGCGGACCTGTTCGGGCGGATCACCCGGAAGCTGTCCGCCGATCTAGCCGAGCTTGAGCCGCGAGGCGAGCAGCTGTAGTTCCGGCCGGTGGATCACCATGTCCCCGACGGTCCACAGCACCGCCAGCAGCACCGCCGTGACCGCCGCCGAGGAGAACGAGATCGGCGGCCCCCACAGGTACTCCTGCTGGAACCAGATCCCGACGTAACCGACGGTCGTGACGGCCGCCGAGCCCAGCACCGCCGCGGCCGGCGTGGGCATCTTGATCACGTGCGCCGCGTCGACCGCGAGCCCGACGAAGATCAGGAACAGCGGTACGGCGGACTTCGGGAAGTCGATGCCCGCGAGCAACGGCCAGATCAGGCACCGGTACGCCACGTAGCCGCCCGCGACCGCAGTGGCCGCCCACGGCCGGTTGATCGTCCTGCGCGCGATCACCAGCACGATGGCCGCCGCGACCAGTCCCCACACCGGGTAGACCCAGTCCGCGATGGGCAGCGCGAAGTGCACGACCGCCTCACGTCCGATCGGGACACCCAGCTGGTCGGCGGCGAACTGCAGCAGGATCGGCTCCGCCTCGGGCCTACCGCTGTCGTAGGCCTGCAACGCACGCACGCCGTACTCCTGGTGCTGGTTGGGGAACCAGACGTTCTCCAGGAAGAAGAACCACAGCGCCACGAGCCCGAACGTCCGCGTGGTGCCGTCCGGGAAGTACTTCATCCACCCGCGGATCGCGCCGGCCAGCATGACCGCCGTCCCGAGGTAGAGCAGCGCGTGCGAGCCGCTCCACGACGTGATGTCGAGCCCGTTGATCCGGTGGTTGATGACGTCGATCGGCAGGGCGACGAGGAAGATCCCGCACCCGATCTGCATCAGCCGCAGGGCCGGTTTGTCCACACCGTAGCCGGTGAACGTGTGGAACAGCGTCAGCCCGACCACGATCACCGTGCCGACCGTGTTGATCAGGTGTGGCGGCGCCAGGTCGTCGCGCAGCCACTTGAAGTGCCACGAGACGTCCCACGACGACCCGAGAAGCTTGAGCACCAGACCGGCCAGCCACAGCCGGTAGAGCTGCCTGGTCAGCACCGCCGGTGTCTCCCTGCCCGGCGCGCCACGCTCCCAGTACTGGTCCCGGAACTGCCTTACCCCCTGAATCATCCGAACATCATGAGCGCACGTCCGGGGTCCAGGAAGGCAGAACCACCCTGGTTTTACCCTGATGTTTCCCATTCGTGTGCACGATGGGGTGAACGGCGTTGATCTGTTCGGCGTAGCCGGGAACCATGCCAGGCCATGAACAACAAGATCATCGCCGGCGTGCTCGTGACCGCTCTCATGCTGGCCGTTGTGGCCGCTGTCATGAGGGTGTTCATCTCCTAGCGACCGTCCGTGCGGCACGATGGGCCGCATGGTTGAGAACCTCCTCGGGCCCGAGCCGACCCGTCTTCCCGACCGCCCTGAGGCGCAGGCCGCCGCGGACGGCGGCACCGACCCAGCCAAGATCGTGCGGGCCTACCCGGACTTCTCCGAGGCGTGGGCACTGCTGGCCGAACGGGCGCTGCACGCCGGTGACCCCGTCGCCGCCTACGCCTACGCCCGCACCGGGTACCACCGCGGCCTCGACCAGCTGCGCCGCTCCGGCTGGAAGGGCTTCGGTCCCGTGCCGTGGGACCACCGGCCGAACCAGGGCTTCCTGCGCGCGCTGGCCGCACTCGCCCGTGCCGCCCGTGAGATCGGCGAGGACGAGGAGTGGGAGCGCTGCAGCACGTTCCTCGCCGACTCCGACCCCAAGGCCCCGGCCGCGCTGGGTCTGGCCTGACCTCGTTCTTTCCGGTGTCACACGGATAGAGCAGCGCTTCAGAGGCACCAATGCGGCGAATCACGCGTTGGTCGGTCATCTCCGGCCAACGCGTGAGGTGCCCCATGCCCCGTCACAGTCCTCGTCGAAGACCTCCCGTCCGTCCGGCTCGCCGTGTCGCCGGCCGCCCTCGGCAGGTGGACCGCCCGCCCGCGCCGGTCGTCGCGGAGCCGCCACCGTCGATCCACCGCATCGGCGCGTCGCTGAAGTGGCTCGTGGGCAAGGCGGCGGGCGCGGTGGTCGGGTTCGTCTTCATGACGGCGGCCACCTACACGCTGTCGTCGGTCGGCGGATGGGCGACGGCACTGCGCGTGGGTGCTGTGACGATCGTCCCGTTGCTGCTGATGCTCCAGATCGGACCGAGGATCACCACCGGCTTCTCGGCCGCCTCACCGATGGCTCAGTGGCTTCGGGTCAAGGTCGCGGTCCTCGTGGTGTTCGCCCTGCTGTTCCTGCCGGCGTTGTTCACCTGGACGGGCAATCCGGCCGCCTGCTACCACGCGATCTACGGCGGTGGTGCCGGGCTGGTGGTGGCGTTCGCCGGCTTCGTGGCCTTCATGAGGGTGGACCGGCGCGCAGCCGAGTGGATCATGAACAGCCGCCGCGGCTGGCGGTTCCACTACCGCGCCACCGCCTCGCTCTGCGTCGCGCTGGGCGTGCTCGTCGGCCTCGCGCTCAGCTAGCCGGTTGTGCCTGATGGCCCCGGGATCAAGACTGGCGACGGCAGAGACGGACGAGCCAGGTCGGGGTGAGCGGTGGGCGCGGTCGGTGAAGCGGTGGGGCGTGGGCTGACGCGGTGGCGCGGGGCCGCGTTGCCGATCGTCCAGTGCGCGCTGTCCGCCGGGCTCGCCTGGGTCGCGGCGACGCTCGTCATCGGACACCCGCGCCCGTTCTTCGCGCCGATCGCCGCCGTGGTCTGCCTCGGGGTCTCGCTGGGGCAACGGTTGCGGCGCGTCAGCGAGCTCGTCGTCGGCGTGTCGGTCGGTGTCGGCGTCGGTGACGCGTTGATCAGCTGGATCGGCTCGGGTCCCTGGCAGATCGCGCTGGTCGTCGCCCTCGCGATGTCGGCGGCCGTGCTGCTGGACGGCGGCTCGGTCATCGCGTTGCAGGCGGGCTCTTCCGCCGTGCTCGTCGCGACGCTGCTGCCGCCGAGCGCGGGCGGCGGGTTCGACCGGATGATCGACGCGCTGACCGGTGGGCTGGTCGGGCTCGCCGTGGCGGCGTTGCTGCCCGCGAACCCGGTCACCGTGGCCCAGCGGCAGCTCAAGGTGCTCACGAACACCCTCAGCGGCGCGCTGCGCAACCTCGCCGACGCGCTCACGGAGAAGGACGCGGTCAAGGCGGCCGGCGTGCTGGCCGAGCTGCGCACCAGCCAGACCACGATCGACGACTACAAGTCGGCGCTGCAGACCGGCAGCGAGATCGCGAAGATCGCGCCCATCCGGTGGCGGTCCAAGGACGAGCTCAGCCGGTACCAGACCGCGGCCGGCCCGGTGGACTACGCGATCCGCAACACCCGCGTGCTCGCCCGCAGGACCATGGCGGCGCTCAAGGCCGCCGAGGAGATCCCGGACGGCGTGCCGGAGGTGCTGAAGGACTACGCGGACGCCGTCGACCGCCTCAGGGCCGAGCTGGAGAAGGGCAGGACGCCCAAGGACACCAGGGAGGCCGTGCGGGGCGCCGCGCGGCATCTCACCGCGCGGCGCCTCGGCGGGGACGGGTTCTCGTCCAAGGTCGTGCTGGCGCAGATCCGCAGCGTGGCCGTGGATCTCCTCCAAGCCACCGGACTGAGCCGGAGCGAGGCGATGGAGGCGCTTCCGCCGCTCAGCCCTCCGGCCGGTTCAGCAGGCCCAGCAGCAGCTGGTGAACCGGCTCGTGATCACGAGGATCGGCCAGGGCGCACGAGCCGCCCGTGATGGCGTACCACTCCTCCGCGCCCTCGTAGCGGACCAGTGCGCGCAGCTTGCCGTCGTCGGACAGCTCCGTGCACAGCTCCAGGTCCCCGGTGACGACACCGACCTCGTCGGTCATCACGCCACCGGGGCCGGCCACGAAAGGCGAGGAGAGCGTGGCCATCAGCAGGTTCCGAGCATTTCCGTCAACGCCGTCTTCTCGCTCAGTTGCAGGGTCAGGTGGTAGTAGTCCTTGGTGTATACCCACATCTTGGCGTAGGTGCACCAGTAGGACCGCAGCGGTGGCTTCCAGGCCGCCGGGTCCTTGTCGCCCTTGGCCTGGTTGACGTTGTCAGTCACGGCGATCAGCTGCGTGCGCGTCGTGTCGTTCGCGAACGCCTGGCGCTGCGCCGTCGTCCACGACGACGCTCCCGACTTCCACGCTTCCGACAACGGCACGATGTGGTCGATGTCCACGTCGGAGGCCGCCGTCCAGGTCGCACCGTCGTAGGGCGAGTACCAGCTGCCGGAGACGGCGGCGCAGCTGGAGTCCCGCACCACGTTCGTGCCGTCGCGCCAGAGCACGTACTCGCGGGTGTTGCAGGTACCCGAGTAGGTGATCCAGTGCGGGAACAGGTCTCGTGAATAGCCCGCCGACGAGCCTTCGTCCTTGACGGTCAGCGCCGCGAGGTGGGCGCGGGCCTCGGTGAGGGTGGGGATGTTCTGGGGTGTCGCGAGTGCAGGGGAAACAAAACCGACGGCGAGTGCCAGGGTGGCAACGAGAACGCCGACGGTTCGGTTAACTTTTGACATCGTCCCGACCTTCCTTGTTGGAAGTGATCGGGACACACCCTCAGTGACAGTCTGGAATTAGGCAATACCTTTGGGTGACACTCAAGTGAATGACAAGCGCACGACTAGACGCCTCGAACGAGCCTCAAGTCCTCGGTGTGGCGGTACCAGGTCCACTTGTCGACCGGCCGCGGGTGCTTGTGACCGTCCAGAACCGCCGTCGTGGGCAGGCAGCCCAGCTGGAACGCGCGCGGACGGCTCTCCCGGACGCGCGAGCCGATCAGCCGCTTGTTGACGATTCGGATCACGAGGCCCAAGCCGCCTTCCGGGTCCGGCGTGCACTCGATCCGCGACGCCTGGCCGCGCAGGACGTTGTCCGCGTCGCTGTAGCCGACGCCACGGACCGGTGACAACACGCCGAGCCCCATGAGGACGCCGCCGACGTCGTCGCGCACGAACGGGACGGGATCTACGTCACCGTTCAGGGCGATGTCCAACGCCCGTTCCGGGTCCGTCGAGAGGCCCCACAGCGCGGCGACGGGCGACTTGCCCACCGGCACGTAACCGAGTGCCACCGAACCGAGCTTTTCCTTGCGCAGCAGCCGCAGTGCGACCGCGGCCAGGTCGGCGTCCGAGCCCACGACGATGAGCCGTTCGGCGTCCAGGTGCTGATCCACGTGGTCCTTGCCGGGGCGGGCCGGGACGACCTGCACCCCGTCACGTTGAGTGATCATTGGCAACTGCGTGTTTCCGCAGGCCAACACGATTCCGCGCACGGTCATCTCCTGGTCTACCCTCGCTTACCGGCATTCGCTCGAACCAGTCCAAGCGCTTGGAGTTTCACATGCCGGCCGTCGTGCTGATCGGTGCCCAGTGGGGCGATGAGGGCAAGGGCAAGGCCACCGACATCCTCGGTGAGCGTGTCCAGTGGATCGTCCGCTACCAGGGCGGCAACAACGCGGGTCACACCGTGGTCCTCCCGGACGGCCAGAAGTTCGCCCTGCACCTGATCCCGTCCGGCATCCTGACGCCCGGTGTGAAGAACGTCATCGGCAACGGTGTCGTGGTCGACCCCGGCGTGCTGCTCGAGGAGCTCTCGGGGCTGGAGGAGAAGGGCGTCGACACCAGCGGCCTGCTGATCTCGTCGGACGCGCACTTGATCATGCCGTACCACGTGGCCATCGACAAGGTGACCGAGCGCTACCTGGGCAAGGCCAAGATCGGCACCACCGGCCGCGGCATCGGGCCCGCCTACCAGGACAAGCTCGCCCGCGTCGGCGTGCGCGTCCAGGACCTGCTGGACGAGAAGATCCTCCGGCAGAAGGTCGAGGCGGCCCTGGACTTCAAGAACCAGGTGCTGGTCAAGGTCTACAACCGCAAGGCGCTCGACCCGGACCAGGTCGTCGACCAGGTGCTGGAGCGCGGTCAGCACTTCGTGCACCGCATCGCCGACACCCGCCTGCTGCTCAACCAGGCGCTCGACCGCGGCGAGATCGTCGTGCTGGAGGGCTCGCAGGGCACCCTGCTCGACGTCGACCACGGCACCTACCCGTTCGTCACGTCCTCGAACCCGACCTCGGGTGGCGCGACGGTCGGCTCCGGCGTCGGCCCGACCCGGATCAGCACGGTGATCGGCATCCTGAAGGCCTACACGACCCGCGTCGGCTCCGGCCCGTTCCCGACCGAGCTCAACGACGACATGGGCGAGTACCTCCGCAAGCAGGGCGGCGAGTTCGGTGTCACCACCGGGCGCTCGCGCCGCACCGGTTGGTTCGACGCCGTGATCGCCCGCTACGCCTCGCGCGTCAACGGCATCACCGACTACTTCCTCACCAAGCTGGACGTGTTGTCGGGCCTGGAGAAGGTGCCGGTCTGCGTCGCGTACGAAGTGGACGGTCGCCGCGTCGACGAGATGCCGATGACGCAGACCGACGTGCACCACGCCGTACCGGTCTACGAGGAGCTGCCGGGCTGGTTCGAGGACATCTCGCACTGCCGCGAGTTCGACGAGCTGCCGGCCAACGCCAAGGCCTACGTCGAGTACCTGGAGAGCATCATCGGCGCCCGCGTGTCGGCGATCGGTGTGGGTCCGGGCCGCGATCAGACGATCGTCCGCCACGACGTGCTCGGCTGACAGCTCACCGAAGGGCCGTGACCAGTTCCGCGAGCTGGTCACGGCCCTTGATCAGTTCTCGCGCCATCGTGCCGTCGTCCGGCCGCACGCCCCGGTAGGCGCCGAGACACGCTTCGGAGCCGTTGCTCAACGACCGCAACGTCTCCGTCCACATCGCACCGATCCGCGGGTCCGGCGGTGGCGGGAACTCCTCTCCGGCGATCTGGGCCAGTGCCGCGCACGCCGCCTCCAGGCGGGTGTCGTTGTCCGGCTTGGTCTCGGCCCACAGCGCGGCGTTCGCCTGGTCCACGGCCGCGAGCCGCTCCAGGCCGCCGCCGATCTTCCAGATGCGCAGTGCCTGCGCGGGATCAATCGGCGCGGAAGTCGTTGTCGTCGCCGGAGCCGGCGGAGACGACGAGATCGTCGGTGGGGTGCTCGTCGGTGCCGGCGCCAGGAGTGGCACGGCGGTGGGGGCTTTCGGCCACCACGACGCCACGGCGACCGAGACCACCGCGAGCCCGATCGGCCCCCACGGCCGCGCCTGCCGTTGTGGGCGGCGCACCGCGTACAGGCTTCCGGCCAGGGCCGCGAGCGTGCCGAACAACGGCAGCACCTGGTGCGGGCGCGTGGCCAGGACGCTGTCGACCTCCGCACCGCCCTGCAGGTGCGTCAGCCAGATCGCACCGGTCGCGACCAACCCGATCAGCCACGCCACGAGCAACGCGCCGACCCGGTCCACCCACCGGGAAGCCACGAGCACCACGACGAACTGAACGATCACCACCGCCACGACCTGCCGGACCGTGCTGGTCAACGGGTCCGTGCCGGTGCGGAGCAGTATGACGACGGCGACCGCGAGCACACCTCCCGCCGCACCGGACACCGCGGCGGCCCTGGGGAACTCGCGGCGCAGCATGAGCGGCACGAGCCAGACGAGGGCGAGTGACACGACGGTCAGCACCCGGTTGGAGTTCAGCAGAAAAGGGACCACGACAACGTCCACAAGAGACGGACTCGGGCCGCGAAGGGTCTCCAGTGCCGGTCCGAGGAGGTCGCGCCACGTCGCCGTGGCGAAGCGGACCTCGGAAAACCCGCCCAGCAGCGTGAAGGTCACGACCGCGGTGGAGAGTCCGAGAAACCAGCCGTGCCAACGGGTGCGCACGAGCGTGGCGCAGTACCCGGCCCACATGGTCACGAGCACGGCCGTGCCGACGAGGACCGCCCAAGCGATCACGACGAGCACCGCGACGGGGTCGAAGTTGTAGCCGTCCAACCGGTCGCCGAGCACCAGGCCGAGACCGAGGGCGAGACCGGCCCACGCGAACACCCCGCGCCTGGCCCCGAACGCGGCGCCGCGCCACGCGATCAGTCCGATCAGCGCGGTGATCAGGACCGCCCAGCCGGCGCGCAGGACGAGGAACGACTGGTTGTCCGCGCGGTACCAGGTCAGCACCTGCAGTGCGGCGCGGGTGTGCCACCACGCGAGCTGCAACGCAGCCGTGCAGCCCAACACCTCCCAGAAACCCGGTCGCAGCAACGAGTCGGGGTCGCGCATCGCCGCGGACCTGGCGGCCGGCACCGGGTGCAGGCCGAACCAGCGGCGCCACCACCGGGAGGGTGCGAGCACGCGGTACGGCTCCGCGGACCCGGTCCACCGCGCCACGAAGGCGTCGGCGTGCTGTTCCCTGGCCCTCAGCACGGCGACGCGGGCGAGGAACACCAGCACCGCCAGCGCTGTGAGCCGCGCGACCAGACCGGCCGTTTCGGCGTCTTGCAGGGACCTGGCCCTGGTGACCAGAAAGGGCGCGAGCACCACGACCACGAACGCCCGCCAGAGCGCGAGTGTCGCGTACGTGATCGTGACGTCGGACCGGACGTGCGCGAGCTCGTGCAGAACGATGGCGCGGAACGTCGGCCGATCGGTCCGGTGCAGCGCGAGCATGCCGGCGTTCAGCACGACGTACTTGCGCCGGTGGTTGCCGAACGCGGCACCCCCTGCTCGCACGCTGGCCGGGTCGAGCAGGAACGTCGTGTGCGGGAGACCGGCCTGCGCGGCGAGCTCCGAGAGGGTCTCGTGCAGCTCTTCCGGCGCGGGCACCAGCTTTCGCATGCGGATGCGCCACAGCGGGCGGACGAGGTAGATCAGGAGACTGACCGCGAAGAGCAGCACGAGACCGCCGAAGAGCCACAACGCGTGGGGAAGAGCGGTCTGGGCCAGGCACGCCCGATAGGCGTCCCACTTCGAGTCGTCCGGATCGGCGAAGTAGGTCTTGGTCAGGTACAGCCCGGAGCTCACCTGGCAGCGCTCGTTGTCCGCCGTCAGGTTCGCGTACTGCCCGAAGACGAACAGCGTGGTCGCGATCGTCAGCAGCACGAGCGACGCGAACCTCAGCGTGGTGCCTGAGGGCACCCCGGATCTCTCCCCCTCGTTCATGTCCGAATGGTGATCGTCGGATACCGCGCTGTCACTCGGCCGTTGGTGGGAAACCACCCGGAAACCGATTATCTCGAACTACGACGCATTTTCACGATTTGGGCGTCGTTGACTCGCGCTCTGGGCTCGCCTGTACTCCAGACCATGACCTTGTCCATGGCCGGGGTGGCCGCGCGACTGAAAGTCGCGCCGCCGCAACGGGCGCGAAAACTGAAGCTGCCACTGCGTTGGATCAGCCCGATCGCGTTGGTCCTGCTGTGGCAACTGGCCAGCTCCACCGGGGTGCTGCCAGCCGACAAGCTGGCTTCGCCCAGCACCGTCGCGCAGTCCGCCGGTGAGCTCGTCGCCAACGGCCAATTGGGCGAGGCGTTCGCGGTTTCAATCTCGCGCGTTTTCTTCGGATTCCTCATCGGTGGTGTCATCGGTGTGGCTTTGGGGCTGGTTTCCGGCCTTTCCCGGTGGGGCGAAACGTTGCTCGACCCGCCCGTCCAGATGGTGCGGACGCTTCCGCACCTCGGCCTGATCCCGTTGTTCATCCTGTGGTTCGGCATCGGCGAGGAACCCAAGCTGGCGCTGGTCGCGGCCGGTGTGGCGTTCCCGCTCTACCTCAACCTGCACGCGGGCATCCGGCAGACCGATCCCGGCCTGGTCGAAGCGGCGAAGGTCCTGGGCTACCGCCGGATCGAGCGGATCGTGCACGTCGTGCTGCCGTCCGCCGTGCCGCAGACCCTGGTGGGACTGCGGATCGCGCTCGGCACCGCGTGGCTGTCGCTGATCGTCGGCGAGCAGGTCAACGCCGACGCCGGGCTCGGCTTCCTGATCAACAACGCCCGTGAGTTCCTCCGCACCGACGTCGTGGTCGTCGGCCTCGTGGTCTACGCGCTGCTCGGCCTCACGACCGATGCGCTGGTGCGGCTGCTGGAGAGGAGGGTGCTGCGATGGCGAGTGCGGTGAGCATTCGTGGTTTGCGCAAGGCTTTCGGGCCGCGGACCGTGCTGAACGGGATCGACCTGGAGATCGCGCCGGGTGAGTTCGTGGCGCTGCTCGGCCGCAGCGGCTGCGGCAAGTCGACGTTGCTGCGGATCCTGGCGGGCCTCGACCGCGAGATCGAGGGCACCGCGACGGTTCCCGGCACGGTGTCGATCGCGTTCCAGCAGCCGCGGTTGTTGCCGTGGCGCAAGGTCTGGCGGAACATCGCGCTGGGCCTGCACAGGCCGGACGGGCGCGCGGTCGCGCTCAAGGCCCTGGAGGAAGTGCGGCTGCCCGATCACGCAGACGCGTGGCCGCTGACGTTGTCCGGTGGTGAGGCGCAACGGGTCTCGCTCGCACGGGCGTTGGTCCGCGAACCCGACGTGCTGCTGCTGGACGAGCCGTTCGGCGCGCTGGACGCGTTGACCAGGCTCGCCATGCACCACCTGGTGGAGGACCTGTGGGTCCGGCACCGGCCGGCCGTGCTGCTGGTGACCCACGACGTCGACGAGGCGTTGCTGCTGGCCGACCGGATCCTCGTGCTCGACGAGGGCCGGATCGTCGCCACGCACCACGTCGACCTGCCCCGCCCGCGCCGCCGGGCCTCCGTTGTGGAGCAACGCACCCGCGTGCTCGCCGACCTGGGAGTGGATGTTGAAACAGCTGCCTAGCCGCAACTGGCGCAGAAACTGGCTCGGTCTGCTCTCCGCGATCCTGCTCACCACCGGGTGCTCGGCGACCGCGCAGGACACCCCGGCCGGTGACGTCGTGCTGAAGGTCGGTGACCAGAAGGGCGGCGCGAAGGCGTTGCTGACGGCCGCGGGTCTGCTGAAGGACTTCCCGTACAAGATCGAGTGGTCGACGTTCACCTCCGGCCCGCCGCTGCTGGAGGCCGCGTCCGCCGGTGCGATCGACGTCGGTGGTGTCGGCA
Organism: Lentzea sp. NPDC004782; assembly: GCF_040609115.1. Taxonomy (NCBI): domain Bacteria; kingdom Bacillati; phylum Actinomycetota; class Actinomycetes; order Pseudonocardiales; family Pseudonocardiaceae; genus Lentzea; species Lentzea sp. NPDC004782. The sequence continues at coordinate 91,986 of NZ_JBEXJN010000008.1, read as the reverse complement.
ACACACCGCCGATCTTCGCCGCCGCCGCGAACGCCAAGATCGCCGCGGTCGGTGCGTCGAAGGGCGATGTCGAGGCGGACGCGATTCTGGTGCCGGAGAACTCGCCCCTGCACAGCGTCTCGGACCTGAAGGGCAAGAACATCGCGGTGGCCAAGGGCAGCTCGGCGCACGGCCAGGTGCTGCTGACGTTGCGCGCGGCCGGTCTCACGACCAAGGACGTGACGCTGAACTTCCTGCAGCCCTCCGACGCGTACAGCGCGTTCACACAGGGCAAGGTCGACGCGTGGGCGGTCTGGGACCCCTACACCGCGCAGGCGCAGCAGGAGGCCAAGGCCCGCGTGCTGGCCGACGGCCGGGGCAGGGCGAACGGGTACGGCTTCCAGGTCGCGGGCCGCAAGGCGCTGGACGACAAGGGGAAGACCCCGGCGCTCAAGGAGTACCTCGTCCGCTACTACAAGGCGCAGAAGTGGGCCGACACGCACCGCGAGGAGTGGGCGAAGGCGTGGGCGGCGGAAACGGGGCTGAAGTACGAGGTCGCGCTGGTCGCGGTCAACCGCAACGGCGACCTGCCGGTGAAGATCGACGACACGCTGGTCTCCTCCGAGCAGGAGCTCGCCGACGCGTTCACCGAGGAGAAGACGTTGCCGGGCGAGGTCGACTTCGCGAAGTTCGTCGACACGAGGTTCCAGGGAGATCTGACATGAGCGTCACGCTGCACTGGTTCCTGCCGACGTCCGGCGACGGGCGCACGGTCGTGGAGCACTTCCACGCCCAGCGCGCACCCGCGGCCGGGGCGCGTCGTGAGCCGGACATCGACTACCTGGCGCAGATCGCGCGCACGGCCGAGCAGGTCGGGTTCACCGGCGTGCTCACGCCGACCGGAACGTGGTGCGAGGACGCGTGGCTGACCACGTCCGCGTTGATCGCGCAGACCACGAAGCTGAAGTTCCTGGTGGCGTTCCGGCCGGGCGTGCTCTCGCCGACGCTGGCCGCGCAGATGGCCTCGACCTACCAGCGGATCTCGCGTGGCCGGTTGTTGCTGAACGTCGTGACCGGTGGCGATTCCGTTGAGCAGCAACGGTTCGGCGACTGGCTCGACCACGACCAGCGGTACGCGCGCACCGACGAGTTCCTGCAGGTCGTGCGCGGGATCTGGACCGGGAAGCCGTACTCGTTCCACGGCGAGCACTACCAGGTGCGGGACGCGACCGTGCTGGCCGCGCCGGACCCGGTGCCGCCGATCTACTTCGGCGGCTCGTCGGACGCGGCGCTGCCGGTGGCGGCACGCAACGCCGACGTCTACCTGACGTGGGGCGAACCGCCGGCGGACGTGGCCGCGAAGATCGAACGGGTGCGGGCGCTCACGGATCGCCCGATCCGGTTCGGCATCCGGCTGCACACGATCAGCCGGGACACCTCGGCCGAGGCCTGGGAGGCGGCGGCCCGCCTGCTCGACGCGCTGGACCCGGCTGCCGTGGCGAAGGCGCAGGAACAGCTCCGCGCGTCGGAATCCGTTGGCCAGCAACGGATGCTCGCGTTGCACGGCGGTGATCTCAGCCGTGGCGTGCGCGGCCTGGAGATCTACCCGAACCTGTGGGCGGGCGTCGGGCTGGTGCGCGGTGGTGCGGGAACGGCGTTGGTGGGTTCGCACTCCGAGGTCGCGGACCTGATCGAGGAGTACCACTCCATCGGGATCAGCGAGTTCGTCCTCTCCGGCTACCCGCACCTGGAGGAGGCCTACTGGTTCGGCGAGGGCGTGCGGCCGCTGCTCGCGCAACGCGGGTTGCTCGGCAGCGACCGCACGCTGGTGCTCAGCGCTTGACCTCGGCCTCGATGGCCGTGTCGGGGTTGTCCGCGAACAGGCCGTCGAGACCGGTCTTGAAGAACACGTCGTACTCCTCGAAGGCCCGGCCGTACGCGGCCGGGTCGGTCGAGGACCGGAAGTCCGCCGGCAGGAACGAGTTCTCGTTGCGGAACGTCCAGGCGTGCACGGCCAGACCGACCTTGTGCGCGTCCGGGACGAGCGTGGTCGGCGGCTTGAGGAAACCGGCGGCGTCCCGCGGGATGATCAGGTCCTTGGTGACGCCGACGCCGTCCGCGTACGACCTGACCTCGCGCAGACCCGCGGGCGTGACCAGGTCGGCGTAGGTGCGCTTGTCACCGGCGACGACGAAGTCGTACGGCGCGCCCGAACCGTTGACCAGCTGGATCAGCGGCACGCGCAGGGACTTGTTCAGCTGCTTGAGGTTCGCCACCTCGAACGACTGCACGAACACCTTGGCACCCCGCCGGTTGAGGCCGTTGCGGTTCAGCACGTCGACGAGCTTCGGTTCCAGCGCGAGGCCGATCGACTGGAAGTACGTCGGGTGCTTGGTCTCCGGGTAGATGCCGATCTCGCGGTGCAGCTCGCGGGACAGGCGCCTGGTGAGGTCGATGATCTCCTGCAGCGTCGGCACCTGGAAGCGGCCGTCGTAGAGCGTGTTGCGCGGGCGGATCGCGGGGATGCGTTCCTTGGCGCGCAACGTCTTCAGCTCGGCGAGCGTGAAGTCCTCGGTGAACCAGCCGGTGATCGTCGTGCCGTCGACGACCTTGGTCTTCTTGCGGTCGGAGAACTCCGGCTTCGTCGCGACGTCGGTGGTGCCGCCGATCTCGTTCTCGTGCCGCGCGACCAGCTGACCGTCCTTCGTGGACACCAGGTCCGGCTCGACGTAGTCGGCGCCCAGGCGGGCGGCGAGCTCGTAGGACGCGAGCGTGTGCTCGGGCCGGTACGCCGACGCGCCGCGGTGCCCGATGACGATCGGGCCCTTGTCGTCGTGCGCGGAGGCGGAGGGCAGGGTTGCCACCACCGCACCCGCGAAGACGAGGACCACGGCGGCGAGAACTCTCCGATGCATCGTTCGACCTCCCAGTTCGTGTTGAGAGCGCACCCAAGCATCGCAACACGAAATGCAGGTGAACGGTTGCTCAAGGGGCAGCGTCTATTCACGTGACAGGGCGGCTTCCTCCAAGTCCAGCTCCCGCAGCACCCGGAAGAGCACCTCGTCGTCGATCTCGCCGTGGTCCCGCGCCCTGACGAACTCGTCACGCTCCGCGCTCAGCATCAGCCGGCGCAGCCTCCGGTACGCGGCCGCCGGGCTCTCCTCGTCCTGGCGCCCGAGCCGTTCCCACGCGGCGTTGCCCCGGTGCTCGGCCAGGGAACGCAGCTGGTCCCGCACGTGGTCGGGCACCTCGCCGATCTCCTCGTCGAGCCTCGTCACGGCGGCCTGCGCGGCCCGGTGCTGCACCTGCGCCTCGGCCAGGGCGTCCTGACGCGCGTCGTCGCCCGCGAAGCCGATCTTGTCGATCACCCAAGGCAACGTCGTGCCCTGCAGCAACAACGTCGCGACCGTGACCACGAAAGCGCAGAACACGATGATGTCGCGGCCGGGAACCTCCTGCGGGATCGCGGCGGCAGCGGCCAGGGTCACCACACCGCGCATGCCCGCCCACGCGATCACCGTCACCTGGCCTGGATGCGGCCGGCGTTCCCGTTCCCGTATGCCCTTGGACAGGTACCTCGGGATGTACGTGGCCGGGTACATCCAGACGAACCGCGCGAGGATCGTCGCCAGCAGCACGGCACCCGCGCCCAGCAGCAGACCGCTGTTCAAGTTGACGTCGCTGACGATCGTCGACAGCTGCAGCCCGATGAGCGCGAAGACGAACGACTCCAGCAGCACGTCCACCGACCGCCACACCGCCGCGTCCTGCAGGCGGGTCGTGTAGGTGCCGCGCGGCGAGTGGTGGCCGACGTAGAGGCCCGCGACGACGACCGCGAGCACGCCGGAGAACTGGACGTCGTGGAACAGCAGGTGCGGGCCCTCCTCGGCGAGCAGGTAGGCGCCGAACGGCACGAGCAGGCCCAGCGCGCTCTCCAGCACGCCCTCGCAGAGCCGCTTGCGCAGGAACCGGACCGCCACGCCGACGACCAGCCCGATCGCGATTCCACCCACCGTGACCAGCACGAACATGCCGACGCCCGCGAGCGGGTGCATCGCCGCGCCGACCGTGGCCGCCACCGCGACCTTGAACGCGGTCAGCGCCGTGGCGTCGTTGATCAGGCTCTCGCCGACCAGCAGCGTCATCGCCCGGCGCTGCAGACCGAGCTTGCGCCCGATCGCGACCGCCGCGACGGCGTCCGGTGGCGCCACGACCGCCCCGAGGACCAGCGCGGCGGCGAACGGGAGGTCCGGGAACACCAGCTTCGCCGTGACGCCGACCACGAGCGTCGTGAACAGCACCAGCCCGACCGCGAGCAGGCCGATCGGCCGCAGGTTCGCGCGGATGTTCAGGTACGAGCTGTCCAGCGCGGCGCTGTAGAGCAGCGGCGGCAGCACCAGGACCAGGATCAGGTGCGGGTCCAGCTCGAACTCCGGCACGCCCGGTATGAACGAGACCACGAGCCCGACGGCGACCAGCACCAGCGGAGCCGGCCAGTTGAACCGGCGGGCGATGGACGTGACGACCAGCGCCCCGAGCAACAACAGCAGCAGTTCAGGCCCGACCATGCGCTCATTCTGCGTAAAGACCGGCGGCATGACCTCCTCGCACGTGAGGAGCGCTGTCCGAGTCTTTGCAATCTCTTCGGATCAACCCCCTGCTGCTGTGATCGCGACCACAGTACGTTCGGTTGGTGGCCAGCCCCGATCTAGCCCGCATCGTCGCGGAGCACGACGAGGAGATGCCGTCGCGTTCGCTCTCGCCCAGGTGGGAGCGAGCGCTGTGGATCGCCGGTCTGCTGATCGCGTTCCTGGTGCTGAAGCAGGTGTTCTTCCCGTTCGCCAAGGGAAGCCAGTACTACCTGATCATCTTCCTGGCGGTGACGCTGCCGCTGGTGTTCCTGTCGTACGGCCGCGGGCACGCGCCGCCGTGGTGGGACTGGGTGCTGGCGCTGGTGGCGTTCGTCGCCGGCGCGTACCCGCTGTTCGGGGGCTTCGACGAGTTCCTGAACCGGCAGGGGCAGCTGACCGCGCTGGACGTGCTCGCGGGCTCGGTGTTGCTCGTGCTGATCCTGGAGGCGTGCCGGCGCACGACCGGATGGGTGCTTCCGGTGGTGTGCCTGGCGTTCATCGCCTACGCCTACTACGGCGGGTTCCTGCCGCCGTCGTGGTCGATCTCGCACTCCGGCGTCGACTACGCGCAGATCATCAACGGGTTCTTCAACGACTTCAGCGGGTTCTACGGGACGCCGCTCGACGTCGCCGCGACCTACATCGTGCTGTTCACGATCTACGGCGCCGTGCTGAACGCGTCCGGTGCCGGGAAGTTCTTCGTCGACGTCAGCTTCGCCGCCTTCCGCAAGTCGCGGACGGCTCCCGGCCGCACGGCCGCCACCGCGGGGTTCCTGCTCGGGACCGTCTCCGGTTCCGGGACCGCGACCACCGTGTCGCTGGGCGCGGTGACGTGGCCGATGCTGCAGAAAGCCGGTTATCCCAGGGAGAACGCGGGCGGCCTGCTCGCCGCGTCCGGCATCGGGGCGATCCTGTCGCCGCCCACCCTGGGCGCGGCGGCGTTCATCATCGCCGAGTACCTGGAGGTGTCGTACCTGTCGGTGCTGATCTGGGCGATCATCCCGACGCTGCTGTACTACCTGGGCATCGCGCTGGCCGTGGAGGCGGACGCGCGGCGGTTCGGGGCCCGGCCGGTGGACGTCGACGCGCCGCGGTTCCGGCACGTGCTGAAGCTCGGCTGGTACCACTTCCTGTCGCTCGGGATCATCATCGTCTTCCTGGCGCTGGACATCCCGGTCTACCGCGCGGTCGTGTACGCGACGGGCGTGGCGGCGTTGTTCGCGTTGGTCAACCACCGGCGCGACTGGTTCCGGCTGATCGCGGACGCCCTGTCGATCGGGGTGCGTTCGGCGTTGCCGGTGATCGCGGTGTGCGCGGCCGCGGGTGTGGTCACGTCGACGATCACCAAGACCGGGCTGGGGCAAGCGCTTGCGGGCTCACTGGTGGACCTGGCGTCGGCGGTGTCGTCGTCACCGGTGGTCGTCTTGATGCTGACGGCGGTGTTCGCGGCCGTGGCGGTGTCGGTGCTCGGGCTGGCCGTGCCGGTGACGGCGTCGTTCATCATCTCGTGGGTCGTCATCGGGCCGGCGTTGATCACACTGGGCGTGGAGCCGGCCGAGACCGCGATGTTCATCTTCTACTACGCGGTGCTGTCCGAGGTGACGCCGCCGACCGCGCTCGCCGCCGTGGCCGCGGCAGCGCTGACCGGCGGCGACGTGATGAAGACGATGTGGCAGACGTGGAAGTACACGCTGCCGGCGTTCCTGGTGCCGCTGGCGTTCGTGCTGACCGACGCCGGTTCCTCGCTGTTGTTGCGCGGGCCGTTGCTGGACTCGTTGTGGACGTCCGGCGCGTCCGCTCTGGGGGTGGCCGCCCTCGCGGTGCTGACGGGCGGCTGGTTGTTCGGCCCCGCGCGCTGGCCGGAACGCCTGCTGTGCGTGCCGGCCGCGTTGTTCCTGCTCTACCTGCAGCCGTTGACGATCGCGATCGGGGTCGGGTTCCTCGTGGCGGCCGTCGCGGTCCACCTGGTCACTCGTGGGAGGGTTCGTGATGCTGCGTAAGTACGCGATCGGCGCCATCGCACTGGCGCTCGTGGTTTCCGGGTGTGGCGGAAAACGCACGCCCACGACCCCGGACGCGTCGGGCGGTGGCACGTCGTGCGAGGCGTCCGACGGCCGGATCACCATCGCGACCGGCAACTCCGGTGGCGTGTACTTCGTGGTCGGCGGAGGCCTGGCGAAGCTGATCTCCGACCACACGAAGCTGAAGGCGTCCTCCGCCGAGACCGGCGCGTCCGTGCAGAACATCCAGCAGCTCGTCTCCGGCACGTACGACATCGCGTTCTCGCTGGCCGACACGGCCGCGGACGCGGTGAACGGCACCGGTGCGTTCAACGGCAAGAAGGAGAAGATCGCGGCGCTGACCCGGATCTACCCGAACTACACGCAGGTGCTCGTCCGCGCCGACTCCGGCATCAACTCGATAGCGGACATGAAGGGCAAGCGGATCTCCACGGGGTCGCCGAAGTCCGGCACCGAGGTGATCGCCGGCCGGTTGCTGAAGTCGGCGGGGCTCGACATCGACTCCGACGTCTCGGCCCAGCGGCTGGACCTGACCAAGACCGCCGACGGGATGAAGGACGGCAGCATCGACGGCCTCATCTGGTCGGGCGGGCTGCCGACGCCGCAGATCACGGACATCACGACGTCGCTGAAGGACAAGGTCAAGTTCGTCGACATCAGCCCGTTGCTGCCGGCGATGAAGAAGATCAGTTCGGTCTACGACAGCGGGAAGATCCCGGCTGCGACGTACGGCACCTCGGACGTTGCGACGATCGTCGTACCGAACCTGCTGCTCGTGCGCGAGGACTTCCCGGCCCCGAACGCGTGCGCCATCACGAAGCTGATCTTCGACAGGAAGGCTGACCTGGAGAAGGTCCACCCGGCCGTGAAGGACATCTCCCGCGACAAGGCGGCGGCGTCCGACCCGGTCCCGCTGCACCCTGGAGCGAAGCAGGCGCTCGGCTGAACTACGCTGGGGCATCGTGCGCGTCCTGGTCATCGGGTCTGGAGCCCGTGAGCATGCCCTTGTCCTCGCGTTGTCGCGCGATCCGCAACTGACTGCTTTGGCGTGCGCGCCGGGCAACGCGGGCATCGCCGGGCACGCCGAGATCTACGGCGTGGACGTCGCAGATGCCTCGGCCGTCGCCACCCTCGCGAAGGAGTGGAAGGCCGACCTCGTCGTCATCGGCCCCGAACAACCGCTGGTCGTCGGGGCCGCCGACGCGGTCCGAGACCTCGGAATCCCCTGCTTCGGGCCTTCGCGCGCCGCCGCGCGGATCGAGGGCTCCAAGGCGTTCGCGAAGGACGTCATGAACGCGGCGGGCGTGCCGACCGCCCACAGCGAGGTCGTGGACAACCCGGCCCGCCTGGACGCCGCTCTCGCGCGTTTCGGCCCGACGTGGGTCGTGAAGGACGACGGGCTGGCCGCGGGCAAGGGCGTCGTCGTGACGTCCGACCTGGCCGCCGCCCGTGCACACGCGATGACGTTGCTCGACGACGGGCACCCGGTGCTGCTGGAGTCCTTCCTGGACGGTCCGGAGGTGTCGCTGTTCTGCGTCACCGACGGTGTTTCGGTCGTGCCGCTGATCCCGGCGCAGGACTTCAAGCGCGTGGGTGACGGAGACCACGGCCCGAACACTGGTGGCATGGGCGCTTACGCGCCGCTGCCGTGGGCCCCCGAGGGCCTGGTCGACGAGATTGTTTCGCGTTGCGTGCAGCCGGTCGTCGACGAGCTGCGCGCGCGGGAGACACCGTTCGTCGGCCTGCTGTACGCGGGTCTGGCGCTGACGTCCTCCGGCGTGCAGGTGATCGAGTTCAACTGCCGCTTCGGCGACCCGGAGACGCAGTCCGTGCTCGCCCTGCTGAAGTCGCCGATCTCCTCGCTGTTCCTCGCCGCGGCCAACGGGACGTTGGCTTCACTCCCGGCGCTGGAGTGGGAGAACGGCTACGCGGTGACCGTCGTCGTGGCCGCCGAGGGCTACCCCGGCCGCCCGCGCACGGGCGACGTGATCACCGGATCCGAGGCCGAAGGCGTGCTGCACGCCGGCACCCGCCGCCGCGAGGACGGCGCCGTGGTCTCCGCCGGCGGCCGCGTGCTGTCGGTCGTGGGCACCGGCAAGTCGCTGTCGAAGGCCCGCGAGCGCGCCTACAAGCGCATCGCGGACATCCACCTCACCGGCTCGCACCACCGTTCGGACATCGCGTCGAAGGCGATCGACGGCCAGATCACGGTGCCATGAGCCTGCTGGGCTGCGTGCTGGGCGGGGCCGTCGGTGACGGCCTCGGCGCACCGATCGAGTTCTCGTCGATCGACGTGATCCGCCGCCAGTACGGCCCTGACGGCGTCGTCGACCTGCCCACGTTGGAGATCACCGACGACACCCAGATGGTGCTGTTCACGCTGGAGGGCCTGCTTCTGGCGCGTGAGCACGGCGTCGACCCGTTGCTGACCGTGCGGGCCGCCTACGCGCGCTGGCTGCACACGCAGGGCGGCCCACCGGTCGCCTCCGACGGCTGGCTGATGGCGGACCAGCGCCTGCACTCACGGCGGGCGCCGGGCCACACGTGCATCACCGCGTTGAAGCACAACGAGAAGAACAACTCGAAGGGCTGCGGCGGCGTGATGCGCGCCGCCCCCGTCGCCGTGTGGTCCAGCGACGTCCGCGAGGTCTTCACCCTCGCCGTCGGCACCGCCCAGATGACCCACCACCACCCGAGCGGCTACCTGTCGGCAGGCGTCCTGGCCGTGATCGTCCGGCAGCTGCTCGGCGGTGCGGACCTGCCGTCCGCCGTGGCCGTGGCCCGAGCCGAGCTGGTCCGCTGGGACGGCCACGAGGAGCAGACCTCGTTGCTGGACAAGGTGATGGGCGGTCTCGGCCCGCTCACCCCGGAAGAGATCGAGTCCGAACTGGGCGGAGGCTGGGTGGGCGAAGAGGCCCTGGCCATCGGCCTGCACGCCGCACTGGTCGGCGCGGATTTCGCTGACGCGGTGCGCATCGCCGTGAACCACTCCGGCGACTCGGACTCAACCGGTTCGATCTGCGGCAACATCCTGGGCGCCCGAGACGGCGTCGCCGCCATTCCGTCCTCGTGGCTGTCCGTGCTCGAACTGCGAGACGTGATCGAACGCCTCGCCCTCAGCTGGTGACGGGAATCCACAACTCCGCTTCGGCCTGGTCGCCGTCGATCCGCGTGCGCAGCATCGACGGCCCCTCAACGCTCTGGTAGCTGTTGGACGGGAACCACTGCGCGTACACGTCCCGCCACATGTGCTGAATCGTCTCGGGATAAGGCCCCTGCGTGGTGAACACGGCCCACGTGTGCCCAGGCACTTCGACGGTCTCCAAGTCCTCGGGCGCCTCCCGGCTCGTCACCACCCCCTGGAAGTAGTCGAGCTGATCCCCTTCCTCGACCCCCTCCTGGTTGTACGTGAGCGCGAGCATCCCCTCCGGCTCCCCGTCGCTCATCGCCTTGATCCGCTCCAACGTCGGCATGCCGACGCCCTTCACGAACTCGACGATCGCGGGGTTCATCCCCAGATGCACCAACGGCACCCGCGTCCCCAGCCCGACCACCTTGAACGCCTCCTTGTTCACGATCCGGTACTCCATGCTCGTACTCCCCTCGACAACCAGCCTGAACGTGAGAATCTGCTGCGACCGCAACGCTTTCCTGCTCGCGCGGGCCTCCTGCGGCCCAACGCCGTGCATGGCCCGGAACGCCCGCGCGAAGGCCTCGTTGGACCCGTACCCCCACCGCGTGGCGATGTCGAGCAGCGAGTCCTGTCCACTGAGGACCTCACTGGCCGCCTTCGTGAGCCGCCTGCGCCTCACGTACTCGCTGAGCGGCATGCCCGCGAGCGCACTGAACAACCGGCGCAGGTGGTACTCACTGGTGCCCGCGATCCGCGCGAGCGCCTTGACGTCGACCTCGCCGCCGAGGTCTGCCTCGATGCGGGCCATGGCTTCGTTGAGTCGTTCCAGCACGTCCACAACGCTATGGGCTTCGCTGCCGGCGCACCCGACTTCCTGTGCCCTATCCGATCGCCTTGCGCACCTCGTCGACCATCCGCTTGGCAATGGGGGCGAAGACCTCGTTGTACGTCTTCGCGTCTTTTGGAGCCCAGTTGCCGTCCCCGGTGAGCCTGACCTGCGTCCGCCCGGCGACGAAGGACATGGTCGGACTGCCACCACCCACCAGGTAGCTGCACGTCGCGAAGTCCCCGATCTTCTCGTCCGTCAGCACTGGTTCGCCGAACATCTTGCTCGACGGTGAGTTGGGATTGCAGTCCTGTGCGTTCCGGACCGCCATGTCGGTGTCCCGGTACGTCCGCAGCTCGACCTTCAACGCCTTGCCGTTGCTGCGCGACTTGGCGTTGTACCACTCGGGCGAGAGCCGCCTGCAGTCCTGTTGGTTCGAGTAGTAGTAATGAGTCTCGTTCTTGTCGTTGACGAACTTCTCCACGCCCTCCCGTTCGTGGAACTCCGCTTCCACGATGCCGGAGTCCTTGCTCTGGGTGAGCTCCTCGAACAGTTCAGCGCTCAGGACGTCGCAGGCGTTCGGCACCTTCTCGTACCGGCCGGTGTGCACGTGGGTCGTCAGGCCTTGCGGCCCCTTGGTGAGGTTCTGCGCGACCTGCTCGACCAGCTTCATGAAGGTGGCCTTGTGGTCGGTGATCTCCTTGTTGTCGGCCATGGCCGAGGCGCCGACGATGGCCTGAGCCCAGCCGTCGCTGGTCGTGATGCGGGCATCGAAGCTGTCCGGCTTCGACCCTCTCGACAACACGGTCTTGAGGCCTCCGACGGTGAGGAGAGTGTCGCCCTTCACCGCGTAGTCCGCGGGCAGCAGGCTGCTGAACGGCCGCTGGTAGATGGCGATGGAGATTCGCTCGATCCGGTTCTCAAGCATCGGTTCGTACATGCAGACCGAGATCGGAGCGAGTTCGTCCTTGACGGTGGCCTCAGCCGCAGGCACCGATCGGGCCAGGTAGGTCTGGTTGTGCCAGCCGTGCGCGGCGTCCCGGAAGCCCAGCTCTTCGAGCAACGTCGCGGGCATGACGGTGCAGGCGTCGAACACGGCCACGTCGCCATACTTGGTGACCTCCCCGACCTTCTGCGCGATCACCGCGGCGTCCACAGGCCCAGGTTCCTGCCCCACGACCGGCTGGGGCCCGCTGGCACCCTTGATCAGGATTGCTGCGGTGACACCTCCACCGAGCAGAACCAGCGCCCCGAAGACCGCCGTGATGATCAACCCGGTGCGCCTTTTCCTCGGCGGCGGCAGCTGTTGCTGCGGGTACTGCTGATACGGATAGGGCAGTTGATACGGCTGTTGCGGCGGCTGTGGCCCGTGCACGTGTCCCCCAGGCGGTCGTGTGTGTTCCTCCCCTCAAGTCGCGGAAGCTACCGGAATCGGTGGGTTGCGCCAGCGGAAACGGAACTGAGAGTGACGCGGAACCAACGTGGGGTGGTCTTCGTCCAACCACAGGTACGTCTTACGCAGGCGTTGGTAGCCTGCGAAGCGGGACCGAACCGTTACCAACCGTACGGGGGTAGGACGTCGTGACACAGGAGAACGCGGGGGCGGATGCCGTTCTCGGTGCCGCTGCTGGGCTGGCCGGGGGTGCCGTCGCGGGGGCGGTCGCGACATTCAAGGCCGCGTCGTCGATCATGGACAGAATCTCCTCGGGTCCGTCTACCCAGCACTTCCACGTCGACAAAGACACCGTGCTGAAGGCCGGCAAGGTCATCCACGACCAGCTCGGCCTGTTGGAGGGGGCGTACACGAAAAACGTTCCCAAGCTGCGGATCCCCTCCAGTGAGGATCAGGTCACTGACGATGTCGTCAAGGCTTGGAACGACCGGCTGGTTTTTCACGAAGATTCGTATGCCAACAGGATCACTCTCTACATGGAGAAGCTGCGAAACCTCTCCGACCAGCTGAAGGCGTCGGCGCAGCAGTACGGATTCACCGATGATGAGGTCAAAGCCGTTTTCAGCAAGTCGAAAGAGTAACGATGCGTATATCAAAGCTTGCTGCAGTGGCGGTCTTCGCGGCGGCTGTTTCGGCTTGTACCACCAGTGGAGAGAAGGGGAATCCCACTCCTGCTCCGCCGTCAACCGGCTCGTCTGGAAACGATTCTTCCAACAAGCTGCCGGAGCGGCCGCAGGCTCTCAGGTTGGATTCGGTGGACACCTGCAAGCTGTTGACCGCGGATCAGATGAAGCAGATCAGCGTTGTTTCGACTGATCCGGTGAAACTGCCCCTGGTGAACGGACAGGAGTCGCCCAGCTGCGACTACGGGAGTGACGGCGGCTTCAGCTATCAGGTCGGTGCTGTGACTCACAAAGGTGTTTCGTACTGGCTTCAGGGCGGCGGCAACGTTGACGCAACGGTGATCAAGGTCGGCGATTACGGTGCGGTACAGGTGAAGCTCAAGGGTGGTTCCGGGTTCGACTGTTCAGCGGCGATCGATGTCGCTGAAGGGCAACAGTTGATGGTCAGCTACATCCCGACGACCACTAAGGAGAAGGACCAGGCCGTACTGTGCGGGAAGGCTGAGAAGGCCGCTGGTCTCGCGCTCTCGACGCTCAAGACATTGAAGTGAGGGGGAGCCATGTCGGGTTATCGGCAGCTCAATGACTGGAACTTCGACGGTTGGTCCAACCAGCAACTCGCCGACGAGGTCAAGAAGCTTTCCGGCAGCACCATCGCAACGCAGTTCAGCGAGGCGTCCGAGGCGTTGCGCACGCTTGCCAACTCTCTTGAGTTCATCGATCAGACGATCCGGGCACAGCTCAAGGAACTCAAGATCGAGTGGGGTGGTGCTGCCGCCGAGAAGAGCCACGACACGACGCAGGTCGTCGCCGCTGGCGCCGATGACAGCCGTCAGGCGTCGAACCAGAACTCTCAGGCCATCGCGCAGCAGGGCGAGAGCACCAGCCTCGCTCGCTACAGCACTCCGCCGGAGCAGGATCTGCGTCGCGACTCTGAGAAGAGCCTGCTCGACAAGGGCGCGAGTCTCATCGGCATCGAGACTGATCACGCGGCCGAGGTGGAGGCGACCAATCGGGCGCGTCAGCAGGCCATCGACAGCCTCAACGGCTATGTCTCGAACAGCCAGGGCTCCCTCGACGGCTTCCGCGCGCCCGACAAGGCCCCGGACATCGTCGTTGCCAGCGCGGCCGTCAGCACGCCGGTCGGACCTCCCGTCGGCATGCCTCAGACCGGCACCCCCGGCATCCACGGCACCCCTGGCTTCCCAGGAATGCCCGGCACCCCGGGCACGCCCGGCACCCCTGGCGTGCCGGTGGGCCCGACCCCGAGCATCCCCGGCAACACCACTGGCGTGCTCCCAGGCAACAACCCCACCCCGCTCGCAACGGGCCCAGGTCTGCCCAAGCCGTTCGGCTCGCCGGTCCCGATCGGCCTGGCCGCCGCGGGCGCCGCCGCAACGGGCCTGGCAGGCGCGGCCGGCACCGCCAAGGGTGCCCAGGTGGTGGGCGGCGGCCGCGGTCCGAGTCAGGCGCCGAAGACTCCCATCGCCCCCAACGGGCCGAAGGGCGCGCCGAGCACGATCGGTGAGGGCAAGGGTGGCGCGGCAGGCAGGGGCGGGGTGCCCGGCAAGGGCGGCGCGATGACGCCTGGTGGTGCGACCGGCGTTGGGCCTGAGGCGGCCAACCGGAGCGGTGCTGCGGGCAGGGGTGGTGCCGGCGGTAAGGGGTCCGGGTCGCTCATGTCGCCTGCGGCCGGTACGGCCAAGGGTGAGGACGAGGAGGACGGCGAGCACGTGCGCAAGTACGGCGTCGACTCCGATGACGTGTTCGGTGACGAGCGCATGGTGGTGCAGTCCGTCATCGGCGAAGAACCGAAGGACGAGTAATCCCTTGAGCTCACCGGGTTCTGTGGTTTTGTCCACAGTGGAGTTCGCCGTGGTCTGGGAGGCGCAGCGCCTCCCGGCCGCGCACGTCGCGCTGGACACGCGGATTCCCTCCATCACCCACACCGAGAAGGCCGAGGTGGTGAAGAGGGCCTGGGAGTCGTTGGAGGGGCGCGGCCTGGCTCGCAACGGCCGGGTCGTGCCCGAGTTGGCGGACGGGTTCGCGTTGCTGGCCAACGCGAACGTCTCGATCGACCTGTGGATCTGGGCCGACCGGCAGATCAGCGGGCTGGCGGCGGCCATCGGGGACGAGGCGATCCTGGCGGTGCAGGATCGCGACGAGATGTGGTTGATCGAGGCGCGCGGGACGGCGCTGGCGGAGGCGGCCGTGTCGGTGGCCGGGGAGATGCCCGCGGGGTTCGGGCGGTCGATCAGCCTGCCCTACGACGAGCTCGTCCGGGCGGCGAAGGACGTCGGGCTGGACGCCCAGCGGTTGATCACCGCGTTGGAGCGGCAGGGGATGCGGCTCGGTGACGCGCAGGAGCTCGCCGGGATGCTCGACGGGACGTCGACGCGCGGGCAGTTCGGGGTGCAGCGCAACGGGCAGCGCGCCAAGCGGGTCGTTTCGTTCCACGACACGCACAACGGGCGGTACCTGCGGCAGCTCAAGCCGAGCAGTGACGGGCGGCAGTGGTGCACCATCACGCCCGTGGACAACCAGCGGCTCGCCGGGGCCGTGTGGGAGCTCCTGCAAGAGGTCTGAGGAACGTTCGCGCCTGCCCCTGCGTCTCAATCTCGGATATCACCCGACCGTGCAACGCAATTCGTTCTAAGGTCGGCGAGGAGACACTTAGGGGGTAGGCGCGCATGGCTGTGGCCAAGTTCAACAGCGAAGCCATGGAACAGTGCCGCACGACCGTGAGCAGCCAGGCCGGGCAATTCGGCGCGATCGGTGACGGCTTTTCCAATCAGTACGGCAATCCGGACATTTTCGGAAAACTCGGCGCTTCCGGTGCGGTGCAAAGCGCCGTGACCGCGATGGACCAGGCGGGTGCGCAGGAGTTCGAGGCGGCCGAGAAGGTGCTCCGCAAGGTCGAGAGCGCGCTCGACGCGATCCAGACCAACGTCGAGGACACCGAGCAGGCCAACAAGAACTCCCTGAAGGCGGTGTGACGTGAGCGCGATGGACGAGGTCGCGGCGCTGCCCGGTGGGGCTGAGCTGGCCGCGCTCGCTGACAAGATCGAGACCGCGCAGCCGCAGGCCGTGCGCGACATCGCGAACCGCTGGAAGCAGGCGGCCGGCAAGTGCGGTGACCAGACGAACGTCCTGCAGAAGTCGGTGACCCAGCTCGACGGCGCGTGGGAGGGCAGGTCGGCGGACGGTTTCGTCGCCTACATGGGCAACGTCACGAAGGCCGGCACCTCGATGGCGGACGGCCTCAACGGCGCCGCGGCCGACCTGGAGGCGGTCGCGAACGCGTTGGAGTCCGCCAAGACGTCGATGACCGGCATCTGCGAGAACCTGCTGAGCCGGGCCCGGCAGGCCCGCCAGCAGCTGCACAACCAGCCGCAGGAGGACGTCGACAGCGTCATCCGCAGCTACTGCGCCGAGGCGACGAGCGACGCGAAACCCGTGATCTCCCAGGCGGAGAACGCCGTGAACGCCGCCGCCGGCACCCTGAAGGGCCGGCCGGGCGCGCTGTCACCGAAGTTCTCGTCCATTGAGGACCCGAACACCCAGTCGTTCACCCCGGCGCCGGGCAAGCCGATCGAGTGGGCACCCACCCCGCCGCCGGACGACACCACCAAGCAGTCCTCTTCGGACTCTCCCCAGCCGCAACAGCAGTCGGCCCCCGCACCTCAGCACCACGGCGGTGGCGGCGGTGGCGGAGGCGGCGGTTCCGAGAGCGGTGGCGGAGGCGGCGGAGGTGGTGGTGGCCTCGGTCCGAGCGGCGGCCCGCCGTCGGGCAGCCCGCCTCCCGGCAACGTCCAGGAGTGGATCCGCGAGGCCATCAAGATCCTGCAGGCCAACGGCGTCCCGGTCACCGACGACAACATCGACGAGATCTGGAAGATCATCGAGAAGGAGTCGAGCGGCAACCCGCACGCCATCAACCTCTGGGACTCGAACGCCCAGGCGGGTCACCCGTCGAAGGGGCTGATGCAGTGCATCGACTCGACGTTCAACGCCCACAAGCTGCCCGGCCACGACGACATCTGGAACCCGGTCGACAACATCATCGCCGGTGTCCGGTACACGTTCTCGCGCTACGGCGGCTTCGAGGGGCACCCCGGTCTCAAGTCGATGGCGCACGGCGGTGGCTACCAGGGCTACTGAGCAGGGAGTTAGCCTGGCGGCATGCTGACCGTGGCCGCCCGCGCCGACGTACCGCCCTTCCACGTCATGGACGTGCTTTCCGCTGCCGCGCAACGGCAGCGGACGCACGGCGACGTGATCTCGCTGGCCGCCGGGCAGCCGTCCAGCCCGGCGCCGAAACCGGTGCGCGATGCCGCGGCGAAAGCTCTGGACGAGCACCCGCTGGGCTACACCGAGCAGCTCGGCATCCCCGAACTGCGCAACGCCATCGCCGGGCACTACAAGCGTGAGTACGACCTCGACGTGACCGCCGACGACGTGGTGGTCACGACGGGGTCGTCCGGGGCGTTCACGCTGGCGTTCCTGGCCGCGTTCGACGCGGGCGACCGCGTCGCCCTGGCCCGGCCCGGCTATCCCGCCTACCGCAACATCCTCAAGGCGCTGGGGTGTGAGGTCGTCGAGCTGCCGTGCGGGCCGCAGACGCGGTTCCAGCCCACGGTCGAGATGCTCGACGAGAGCCTGAAGGGCGTGATCGTCGCGAGCCCGGCCAACCCCACCGGCACCGTCGTGGACGTCGGCCCGATCGCGCGGTGGTGTGCCGACAAGGGCGTCCAGCTGGTCAGCGACGAGATCTACCACGGCATCAGCTACGGCGAACCGCTGCACTGCGCGTGGGAGACGTCGAGGGAAGCGATCGTCGTCAACTCCTTCTCGAAGGCGTTCGCCATGACCGGGTGGCGGCTGGGCTGGATGTTGCTGCCCGAACGCCTGCGCCGTGCCGTGGACTGCCTGACCGGCAATTTCACGCTGTGCCCGCCCGCATTGGCGCAGTACGCCGCGGTCGAGGCGTTCCACCCGGATGCCTACGCGGAAACCGCACAACACCTGAAGAGGTACAGGACCAACCGGGATCTCCTTCTCGAAGGCCTGACGAACCTGGGCATCGACAAGCTCGCCCCGGCGGACGGGGCGTTCTACGTCTACGCGGACGTCCGGCACCTGACGGACGACTCGATGGCGTTCTGCCGCCGGTTCCTCGACGACACCGGCGTCGCGATCGTCCCCGGCATCGACTTCGACCCGGTCGACGGGCACCACTTCGTGCGGATGTCGTTCGCCGGTGCAACAAACGACATCGAGGAGGCGTTGGTACGTCTGAAGGCATGGCTTTGAAGGGGAGGCAACCGTGTGGGCGATCATCGGCTGGCTGGTGGCGGTCTGGATCGTGCTCGCCGTCGTCGGAGCGGTGGTGAAGGGACTTTTCTGGCTCGCTGTGATCGGAGGAGTGCTCCTCGTGGCCACTGCGGCTTACGGTGCGATCAAATCCAAGCGGTGACCTAGGCGCTGAGGTCGCCGAACTCCGTGCGGAGCTCAACGCGCGCAGCAGCGGCTGACGTCCACAACCGTGCGTCCCAGCCCGCGGCCAGCGCACCGTCCACGTTGGTGGCCCGGTCGTCGAAGAAGATCACGTCGGACGAGCCGATCACGGACTCGACGTGCGTCCAGATCGCCGCGTCCGGCTTCGCGTACCCGAGGTCGCCGGAGAAGACCAGGTGCCGGAAGTGCTTGGCCCACGGCACCTTCTCGGCCAGCCGCGCGAACGTCGCCGGCGCGTTGGACAGCAGCGCCAGCGGCACGCCCAGCGCGTCCAGATCGTCGATGAGGGCAACGGTTTCCGCGACCGGCTCGTCCAGCCAGCCCGCGTTGTCCATCGCGGTCAGCTCGCGCACGGCGGCGGAGTCGAACGTCAACCCGAGCGAGGACCCGATCAACGCCCAGTAGTCCGCGTCCGACCCACCGCGGTCGTAGGCGTCGCGGTCCCAGTAGGCCGCCTCGAACCGCTCCCGCGGCACGCCGAGACGCGCGGCCATCGCGGGGATCGCCGGGTTCCGCTGGCTGATGACCTCGCCGAAGTCGAACACGATCCAGCGCATCTCAGGCGTCCTCTCGCAGTCGGCGCAGCACCTCGGCGATGTCGGACGAGTCCACGTCGCCGTGCGTCACGAACCGAACCTTGCCGGACATCGGACTGGCGAAAACCCCGACATCGCGCAACGACGTCAGCGTCTTGTCCAGGTCCGGCACCGACGCGAGGACGATGTTCGTGGCGGGCTCCGGCACGTCCCACCCCAGCGCGCGCAGTCCCGCCGCCAGTGCGGAGGCGTTGGCGTGGTCGGCGGCCAGCCGGTCGATCCGGTCCAGCGCGACGAGACCGGCGGCGGCCAGCACGCCACCCTGCCGCACCCCGCCGCCGAGCATCTTCCGCACGCGCCGCGCCTCGACCACGAACGAGGCCGACCCGGCCACCACGGACCCGACCGGCGCTCCGAGGCCCTTCGACAGACACACCTGCACGGTGTCCACGCCCACGGTCAGCGCGGCGGGCGGCACGCCGAGCGCCACCGACGCGTTCCACAACCGGGCGCCGTCCAGGTGCACGGCCAGCCCGACGGACCGTGCCGCGGACACCAGCCGTGCGTGCTCATCAGGCTCGGTCAACGTGCCACCGGAGGCGTTGTGCGTGTTCTCCAAGCACAACAACGTGGTCTTCAACCCGTAGTAGGGCGACTCACCACCACCGGCGGCGACCACGGCCTCCGGTGACAGCACTGCGAGCCCGTGGGGCATGCCGCCGGCCAGCCAGGCGGCGGTCCCGAGTTCGGCGTCCAGCACGTGCGCGCCGAGCGGGGCCAGGAACCGGTCACCGCGCTTGAGGTGCAGGAACAACGCGATGAGGTTGCCCATCGACCCGGAGGGGACCCAGAGCGCGGCCTCGACGCCGAGCAACGCGGCCACCCGCTCCTCCAGGGCGGCCATCGTCGGGTCGTGGTCCAGCACGTCGTCGCCGACCTCGGCCGCCGCCATCGCGCGGCGCATCTCCTCGTCCGGCTGGGTGACGGTGTCGGAGCGCAGATCGATGGGGGTCACAAGCCCGATCACATCACATCCGGCGAACGACCGAGGGGGTGATGTAGCTCTCTCCGGTGGTTCGTGCAACCGTTGGTGCCTCAGATTCCGTCCGGTCAGTGCAACTCGAGGAACGAGCGGAGAGCAGTCCGCGTGGATCAGCGCGACGAGCAGGAGTTCGCGGAGTACTTCGTGGCTCGCCGTGAGGCCGTGCGCCGAACGGCATACCTGCTGTGCGGCGACTGGCACCGCGCTGACGACTTCGCGCAGACGGCGTTCGTGGCGGTGCACAGGAGGTGGCGGAAGATCCGGGACAAGCAGGCTCTCGACGCCTACGTGCGGCGCACGCTGGTGCGCGCGGTGATCGACGAGTCGCGCCGTCCGTGGCGGCGCGAGAAGTTCACCGACGAGCTGCCGGAACCGCCGACGACGGACACCGAGGTCGGCGAGACGGTCGCGACGCGCGACGCGTTGATGAAGGGCCTGCGCAGAGTTCCGCCGCGGCAACGGGCGGTGCTCGTGCTGAGGTTCCTCGAAGGCCTCGACGTCACGGCCACGGCCGAGGTGCTGAAGTGCTCGGAAGGAACTGTGAAGAGTCAGACCGCCCGCGGCCTGACCGCGTTGAGGGAAGCTCTCGGTGACGCCATCGACGACCTGCGACCGGCGTCGTGACCACCAGCGGAAGGAGGACGACGTAGATGGACGAGCAGAAGCTCGCGGACCTGTTCCGCGACGCCGCGCACGACGCGCCACCGGCGTCCTTCGACGCGAGTGACGTTCGGACGGCTTCGCGACGCGCCACCCTCCGCAGGCGCAACTCGATCGCCGCCGGCACTACTCTGGTCGTGGTGCTCGGCCTCGGTGGTGTCGTGGCGGGTGCCGGCTGGTTCGGCTCCGAGAAAAGCGCCACCATGAACAGCGCGGGGCCGGGTCAGCAGAAGGACGAGTCGGCCCCGACCGAGCTGATGACCCCGCTGCAGGTCCAACCGAAGACACAAGACTTCCCCGGTGACGCTTCCACGCAGGGAGATGCGTCAACGCCGGGGAGCGCCGGTTTCACGACCGGCGCCCCACGCGCAGTGCAGGGCTGCGCGGCGGTGGACCGAGAGCTCGCAGACGCCCTCGCCGGCGAGCTTTCGGTCTCACCGGGTCTCGCCGAGGCCCCCTCGGTGACCTGTTCCCCCGACTCCCGCGCGGCCACCTTCAAGATCAACGGCGTGACGATCACGGCGATCGTGACGCCGCAGGAGTTCAAGCCGCCGGACGGTGCGCGGACGGAGAAGGCGAAGACCGCCGCGGGCCAGGACCTCTACGTCCTCACGCAGGGCGACGGCGCGCTGAAAGACCAGGTCAGGTCCATCGCGGACGCACTGGCGCCGAGGTTCTGACCACCCGCCCAGTACCCTGGCGCGACTATGACGGCAGCAACCCCCAAGGGTGAGCGCAGGCGGCAGGCGCTCGTCGAAGCCGCGTCCGCACTGCTCGTGGAAGGCGGCTTCGACGCGATCAGGCACCGCGCGGTCGCCGAACGCGCAGGTCTGCCGCTCGCTTCGACCACCTACTACTTCGACTCGCTCGACGAGCTGATCACCGCGGCGGTGGAGTTCCACGGCCGCGGCGAACTGGCGAGCTGCCGCGCCCGCCTGGCCGAGCTCTCGCACGAGCTGTCCGACGAGAACGTGCTGGTCGACCTCGTCCTCGACCTGCTCGTCGGCCAGGACGACACCGACACCGAGACGATGCTGCTGCGCTACGAACGCCTCGTCGCGACCGGCCGCCGCCCGTACCTGCGCCCGTTGATGCGCGTGCTGTCCACGGAGCTGCACGCGCTGATCGCCGACATCTTCGCCCGCTCCGGCCGGAACATCGCCTCCGACCGGGTCGAGGAGCTGATCGCACTGGTCGACGGCGCGATGGTGAACGCGTTCATCGAGCTGAAGCCGGACCCGCGCGGCGTCGCGGCCAGGATGCTCCGAACGGCTCTTTCCCGTCAGGTTTGATGCAACCCCGCGTTCCTCCGATGCGTTCCCCTGGTTGAGGACGCGAGAGGGGATCGCATGCGCAAGGCCGATGAGCAGGGCTTTCGCGAGTTCGCGGCAGCCAATGCCGCGTCTTTGCGACGCACTGCCTATCTGTTCTGTGGCGACTGGCACACGGCAGAGGACCTGATGCAGTCGAGCCTGATGAAGATGTACATGGCCTGGAAGCGCATCAAGGACCTCGACAACCTGATCGCGTACGCCCGCAAGGTGCTGCTGCGCACCTGGCTGGACGAGAAGCGCAGGCCGTGGCGCAGAGCCGAGCAGCGCGACGGGGAGCTGCCGGATGCCGCGGACGTCAGCGTGGATCCCGACACGACCGGCGCGAAGCTGTGGGCCCGTGAGCTGGTGCACACGGCGTTGCTGCAGGTGCCGCCGAGGCAACGGGCGGTGCTCGTCCTGCGTTATTTCGAAGACCTCTCGGTCGCCGAGGTGGCGGTGGCCATGGGGTGCACCGAGGGAACGGTCAAAAGCCAGACGGCGCGCGGCCTCGCGACGTTGCGCGCCATCGTGGAGAAGCTCGACAGCAGTTCGGGGAGGGTCGCGTCGTGAGTGAGCAGGAGATCCGTGAGGGCATGCTGCTGGCCGTCTGGGACGAGCCGCCGCTCGACTTCGACCCGGACGCCCTGATCAGGCGGGTCGAACAGAAAAAAAGTCGGCGACGAGCGCTGGTCGGTGTGGGCGTGGCTACGGCGATGATCGTCGTCACCTCGCTCACGTTGCCCGGCCTGCTGCCGCGCGACCAGGACAGCCAGCTGGGTTCCGGGAGCCAGACGGCCACCTCCGCGCCGCCGAGCGAGTCGGTGGACCAGAAGGCCCAGCGCATCGGGGACGGGCTGGCGGAGAAGCTCGGGCTGAGGATGACCAACCTCAAGGAGGTCTACGCGACCTTCCGCCCCGGCGCGTACGCCTACCAGGCGAACACGTCGAAGACTCTTCCGTCCCGGCCGGGTGACCCCGAGCTGTCCGGCTTCGTCCACCTCACCGACCAGATCGGACCGACGGCGATCCAGGTCATCCTCACCAAGGACAAGTCCCTCGAGCGGATGCTCTGCATGGGCGCGTCCACGTGCCACGACGTGAAGCAGAACGACGGCACGACCGTCACCGAGGCCGAGTACACCGACGGTGGCCCGGACATCACGCGGGCCGTGTCGCTGCGCAAGTTCCAGAGCGGGTACTACGCGCAGATCTCCAGCTTCAGCTACAACCCGGCGACGAACCAGGGGCTGAGGCAGACCGTGCCGGTGCCCGTGGCGGTCCTCACAGACCTGGTCACGAGCCCCGGCATCGCCTGGCAGTGAGGTCGAGGTGCACTAACCTGACGGGGTGAGCAAGCCGCGCATCGCCAACGTCCTCGCAGGTCGCTACGCCTCCACGTCGCTGGCGACGCTCTGGTCGGCAGAGCACAAGATCGTGCTGGAGCGCCAGCTCTGGCTCGCCGTGCTGCGGGCGCAGGCGGCCGCGGGCATCGACGTGCCGGCCGGTGCGATCGCCGACTACGAGCGCGTGCTGGAGCAGGTCGACCTGGAGTCGATCGCCGCGCGTGAGCGGGTGACGCGGCACGACGTGAAGGCGCGCATCGAGGAGTTCAACGCGCTGGCGGGCCACGAGCAGGTCCACAAGGGCATGACCTCGCGCGACCTGACCGAGAACGTCGAGCAGCTGCAGGTGCTGCGGTCGCTGGAACTCATCAGGTCCAAGGTCGCGGCGGTGCTCGGACGGCTGGCGCGGCTCGCGGCCGAGCACTCCGACCTGGTCATGGCCGGTCGTTCGCACAACGTGGCGGCGCAGGCCACGACGCTGGGCAAGAGGTTCGCGACCGGCGCGGACGAGCTGCTGGTGGCGTTCAGCAGGCTGGACGAGCTGATCGCGCGCTACCCGTTGCGCGGCATCAAGGGCCCGGTCGGCACCGCCCAGGACATGCTCGACCTGCTCGGCACGCCAGAGAAGCTGGAGGAGCTGGAGCGCACGGTCGCGGGCCACCTCGGCTTCGAGCGCGTGCTGACGTCGGTCGGCCAGGTGTACCCGCGTTCGCTCGACTTCGACGTGGTGTCCACGCTCGTGCAGCTCGCCGCGGCGCCGTCGTCGGTGGCGAAGACCATCCGCCTGATGGCCGGCCACGAGCTCGTGACCGAGGGCTTCAAGCCCGGCCAGGTCGGCTCCAGCGCGATGCCACACAAGATGAACACCCGCTCGTGCGAGCGCGTGAACGGCTTCGCGGTGATCCTGCGCGGTTACCTGTCGATGGTCGGCGAGCTCGCGGGCGACCAGTGGAACGAGGGCGACGTGTCGTGCTCGGTGGTCCGCCGGGTCGCGCTGCCGGACGCGTTCTTCGCGTTCGACGGGCTGCTGGAGACGTTCCTGACGGTGCTGGACGAGTTCGGTGCCTACCCGGCGGTGGTCGCGCGTGAGCTCGACCGCTACCTGCCGTTCCTCGGCACGACCAAGGTGCTGATGGCGGCCGTGCGTGCGGGTGTCGGCCGCGAGACCGCGCACGAGGCCATCAAGGAGAACGCGGTGGCCGTGGCGCTGGCGATGCGCGAGGAGGGGCTCGCGCAGAACGACCTGCTGGACCGGCTGGCCGCGGACTCCCGCCTGCCGCTCGACCGAGCCGCGCTGGACGCGCTGCTGGCCGACCGCCTGTCGTTCACCGGCGTGGCGTCGGCCCAGGTGGCGTCCGTGGTGGAGCAGGTCGCCGCGGTCGTCGACAAGTACCCGGCGTACGAGCCGGAGCCGATTCTGTGATCGTTTCCGGCCTGCACGTCTATCCGGTCAAGGGCTGCGGCGGCTACTCGGTCGCCTCGTCGCCCGTTGATCTCACGGGGTTGCGCGGCGACCGGATGATGATGCTGGTCGACGCCGACGGCACGTTCCTGTCGCAGCGCAAGGTCCCGGCGATGGCAGCACTGCACCCGTACCTCATGGACTCCGCGCTGGTGCACGGCGGGCAGTCGTTCCCGATCGTCGCGGACGGGCCGCGGGTTCCCGTGGTCGTGCACAAGTGGCAGGGCTTCGGCATCGACCAGGGAGACGCCGCCGCCGCGTCCTTCTCCGACGCGCTCGGGATGTCCGTGCGGCTCGTGCGGACGCCGCCGGACCTGCGCCGCGAGTCGGGCGGGAGGACGGCGGGCCTGGTCGGGTACGCCGACGCGCACGCGGTGCTGATGATCTCGCTGTCCTCGTTGGACGGACTGAACGCGCGGATTCTGCAGCGCGGCGGTGGCCCGGTGCCGATGAACCGGTTCCGCCCCAACATCGTCGTGTCCGGGTGGCCCGAACCGCACACCGAGGACCGGGTGCGGCGTGCGGTGATCGGTGACGTGGAACTGGGCTACGCCAAGGACTGCGTGCGGTGCGCCGTGCCGATGGTCGACCAGGAGACGGGCCGCAAGGACGGTCCTGAACCGACCAGGACGCTCGCCACCTACCGGCGTGACCCGGACGGCGGTGTGACCTTCGGGATGAAGGCGGCCGTCGTCGCCACCGGCACGATCGCGGTCGGCGACAAGATCGACGTGCTGGAGTGGGCCGCCTAGACCTTGTGCCAGCGCAGGCGGTCGCCGCGCTGGGGGTCCTTCTGGCACACCAGCGGTTCGCCGAGCGGACCGATACCGCTCGCACCCTCGGGATCGCACGGCGCGCCCTCGTTGACCAGCAGGCCCTGCTGCGGCGGCGTGGACGGCGTCGTGGACTGCTGCGCGGGCGGTGGCGTCTGCACGGTCGGCGGCTTCGGCCGGGTGGTCGTCGTGGTGGCAGTCGTCGTCGAGGTGCTGACCGAGGTGTCGGTGAGGTCCGGGGTCGGCACGATGCTGACCGACTGGTGTGAGGGCGTGTTCTGTGAGCTCGTCGCGGGGGACGAGATGGGGCTGGAGTCGAAGCTCCACCCCACCACTCCCAGCACGACGAGCAGGCCGATGCTGGCCAAAATGGGAACCCATAACGCCTTACGGGTGAACACGGGTGCACTGTAGGCGTCGGTGAAATCGATCTGCAGTGGAGCAAGGGGTGTGCATCCGGTTGCCGGAACCCGTGCACGTACGCTGGTCAGCGTGCCTACGCTCGCTGACTACCAGCACGTCGCCCGCGGCAAGGTTCGTGAGCTCTACGACGTCGACGACGAGCTGCTGCTGTTCGTCGCGTCCGACCGGATCTCCGCCTATGACCACGTTCTGAGCACCGAGATTCCGGACAAGGGCCGGGTCCTGACCGCGATGAGCGTGTTCTGGTTCGAGCGGCTCACCCCGAACCACCTCGTCGCCTACGACGACCCGCGCATCCCCGCCGAGGTGCGCGGCCGGGCGTTGCTGGTGCGCAAGCTCAAGATGGTCGACGTCGAGTGCGTGGCGCGCGGGTACCTGACCGGTTCCGGCATGGCCGACTACACCGCCACGGGCGCGGTGTGCGGGATCGAGCTGCCGGCCGGGCTGGTGGAGGCCTCCGAGCTGAACCCGCCGATCTTCACGCCCGCGTCGAAGGCCGAGATCGGGGCACACGACGAGAACGTGTCGTTCGAGGTCATCGCGGCGAAGCACGGTGTCGAGCTGGCGTCGAAGCTGCGCGACCGCACGATCGAGCTGTACAGCGAGGCGCGCGCGTACGCGTTGACGCGCGGTCTGATCCTGGCGGACACGAAGTTCGAGTTCGGGTTGGACTCGTCGGGTGAGCTGGTGCTGGCCGACGAGGTGTTCACGCCGGACTCGTCGCGGTACTGGCCGGCCGAGGGCTACGAACCGGGGCGCGTGCAGCCGTCGTTCGACAAGCAGTACGTGCGCGACTGGCTGACCTCGCCGGCGTCCGGGTGGGACCGCAAGAGCGACACCCCGCCGCCCCCGCTGCCTGCGGACGTCGTCGAAGCCACCCGCAAGAGGTACGTGGAGGCGTACGAGCGGCTCACCGGCCGGTCTTTCGCTGACTGGCTCGCCTGAGTTGGTTCTGGTTTCACGCGGATGTCACCACGGCGTGGCGCACTCAGAGCGTGCATTCACAGCTCGTGGTCTCACTGTCCGGCATCGGTCCGCAGACACTCGACCGATGCGCTGATCTCGCCGCGGCCCTCGACCCGCGGAAGGTGCCGTTGTCGCTGCTCGTGGTCCCCCGCGAGCTCGGCGAGGCACAGGAATGGGTGCGTCGGCGCGTCTCCTCGGGCGACGCCGTCGTGCTGTACGGCCTCGGCCAACGGCGGCTACCTGCCTATGAGGCGGGGTTGTTGTTGACGGGCGCCCGTGTGCAGATGGAAGCCATCGGGCTCAACGCCGACACGTTCGCGCCACGTCGGTGCGTGGCGTCGCCCGGCACGTTGATCGCGCTGGCCAAGCACCGCTTCAACCGCTGCGCCGACGCCCACGCCGTCCGCGAGATCGGCACGGGCCTCGCGACGATCGGCCGCCTGCACGCGCTGACCGAGCGCAGCAGCTTCGGTGAGCTGCGGTCGCTCGCGCTGGTCTACGCGACGGCCCGGTCCGCGCGCCGCGGTGGCCTGACCAGGATCACCGTCGACGCCCGTGACCTGCACCGGCCCGGTGCGCGACAGGCCGTGCTCGACGCCGTGGACATCGCACTCGCCCACGACGCCGCGCCGACCACCTACGTCAGACTGCCGTCTCCTCGGCAGGCGTCAGCGGCCTGACCTCGGTGCCGTCCGGCTTGAGCATGTCGAAGATCCGGTAGGCGTTCTCCGGCATCGACAGCAGCTTCTCGTGGATCGGCACCGCCACGCGCGGCTTGATCGCGCGCATGAAGTCGACGGCCTCGCCGAGCCGCAGCCACGGCGCACCGGTGGGCAGTCCGAGCACGTCGATGTCCTCGTCCGGCACGAACAGCGAGTCGCCGGGGTGGTAGAACGCGCCGTCACCGATCACGTAGGCGGTGTTCGGCACGATCGGGATGTCCTCGTGGATCATCGCGTGCCTGCCGCCGACGACCTTGACCGTCGTGTCGCCGACCTTGAGGACGTCACCGGGCCGGGCGACCGTCGGGTTCTCGACGCTGGGCGCCGATCCCTCGTCCACGATCAGCTGCGCCTGCGGGTTGGCCGCGAGCAGCTTCGGCAGCCGTTCGACGTCCAGGTGGTCGTAGTGCTGATGCGTGATCAGCACGGCGTCCAGGTCCTGCACGTCCTCGAACCCGGCGGAGAACGTGCCGGGGTCGATCAGGATGCGCGTCGACCCGGTGTCCAGAAGCGCGCAGGCGTGACCGAAATGGACAACTCGCACGGATTCCTCCATTGCCGACTCTTGGCGGACTGACACGAACCGGGAGTTCGATCTTCGTCGACGGCGACTCCCGACGCGACCGGTTTCCCGGCGATGTCCGTGACAGGCTGTCGTCGCCGCGCAGATCAGCTCACTGCGGTGAGGATCTCCTGCTCCTCTTCCCGCGTGAGCCCGGCCTTGCGGGGCCGGTCCAGCCCGAGGCCGCGCTCGTACTCCAGCGAGTCGAGCGCGGTCTCGGCGAGCGGCCTGACCCGCAGCCCGTTCGCCAGCGCGTTGCTCACGTCGCGGCCGACCATCTTGGCCCACTCCCGCGGCAGCCACAGCGGCAACGACCGCGGCCCCGCCCACGGGTTGATCTCCAGCTGCTGCAGCACGCTCTCCGGCACGCTGACGATCTGCGTCCCCGGCGCCGCGGTGGCCCCGGCGATCTCCCCGATCGCCATCTGGAACGGCATGACCGGCCCGGTCGAGTCGTACGTGCCCGTGACCCGCTCCTCGGCCGCGAACACGATCCACTGCGCCAGGTCGCGCACGTCGATGTGCTGGAACCCGAGGTCAGGACTGTCCGGCACCACGACCCTGCCGCCCTGCGCCATCCGCGCGGGCCAGTAGCCGAACCTGTCGCTCGGGTCGTCCGGCCCGGTGATCAGGCCGGCCCTGACGATGAACTCCCGGCCCGCGACCGCTTCCCTGACCGCGTTCTCGCTCGCGACCTTCACGCTGCCGTACCGCTCGGGGGTGAACTCCTGCGTCGGATCGTCTTCGAGCGGCGGCAGCAGCTCGTCGCTGCCCGTGCCGTGGTCCGCGTAGACCGAGATGCTCGACACGAACGTCCAGTGCGGCGTCGTCGCGCCGAACGCCTCCAACGCGTCCCGCACCCAGTTCACCGAGTACTTGGACACGTCGATCACCGCGTCGAACTGCTCGCCCGCCAGCTGGTCGAACGCACCGGGCCGGTTCCTGTCGATCGAGATGAGCCGTGCGCCGTCGGGGACCTCACCCGACGCACCGCGGGCGCCGCAGAGCACCTCGTGGCCCCGGCGCACCGCCTCCGCGGTGATCGCCTTGCTGAGGAACACGGTTCCGCCGAGCACCAGGATCTTCATGATTCCCAGCATCCGTGGGCCGGGCCGGTATGGCCACCGGTCTCGCTTTCGGCGTAACGCCTCGATCGGTTGGACGTGGCGAAACAACACGTACCTGCTGGTGGTGGCCGTGGTGCCGCCTGGCCGGCTGCACAAGTTCCGGAAAGCCCTGCGCTGTCTGCTGATGCCGGGACAGCGGGAGCTGCGTTGCAGGAAGGAGACTCCCGGCCGCCGCAAAGCGATCGCGTCCCGGCTGGTGGAAGAGAAGGTCTCCGTGCGGCTGTACAAGCGCAGCTGTGATGAGGGTGATGAGCAGGCACGCCAAGCGCGCCTTCGGCGGCTCGTCGAGGATCTGCTGACAGTCTTACGGGCCTCGGCGACTCCATCTGTACCAAACCGTCCGCCGAGGCAAGCTCGTTCACTCGATGGCGCGGCCTGGTGAAGATGTGCCGCCGACCACGTGTCGACGAGATGAAGCCCCAGGTCAGGTAGGGTCTCGGAGTACCGCCAGCCCCTCGAACCCGGGAGCAGTCTGTCGTGGCCCGAGTCGTCGTCGACGTCATGCCGAAGCCCGAAATCCTCGACCCGCAAGGCCAGGCGGTGGCGAACGCGCTGCCGCGTCTTGGCTTTGACGGCATCACCGCCGTCCGCCAGGGCAAGCACTTCGAGCTGGAGGTCGCCGACGACGTCGACGACGCCACGCTCGCCAAGATCGCCGAGTCGTTCCTCGCCAACCCCGTGATCGAGGACTGGACCGTGCGCAGGGTCGAGGCATGAGGGTCGGTGTCATCACCTTCCCCGGCACGCTCGACGACGTCGACGCGCAGCGGGCCGTCAGGTACGCCGACGGCGAGGCCGTGCCGTTGTGGCACGGGGATCACGACCTCAAGGGCGTTGACGCGGTCATCGTGCCCGGTGGGTTCTCGTACGGCGACTACCTGCGGTGCGGTGCCATCGCGCGGTTCGCGCCCGTCATGCAGGAAGTGATCGAGGCCGCGAACAAGGGGATGCCGGTTCTGGGCATCTGCAACGGCTTCCAGATCCTCGCCGAGGCGCACCTGTTGCCGGGTGCGCTGGTCCGCAACCACAAACTGCACTTCGTGTGCCGCGACCAGTGGTTGAAGGTCGAGAACAACACCACGGCCTGGACCACTCGCTACGACAAGGGCGCGGAGATCCTCGTGCCGCTGAAGTCCGGCGAGGGCGGTTACCAGGCCGACGAGGACACCCTCAAGGAGCTCGAAGACAACGGCCGAGTGGTGTTCCGGTACGTCGGCGAGAACCCGAACGGCAGCCGCAACGACATCGCGGGCATCACCAACGCCAAGGGCAACGTCGTCGGCCTCATGCCGCACCCCGAGCACGCCATCGACGCGCTCACCGGACCGACCGACGACGGACTGGGCATGTTCCTGTCCCTGCTCGACCTGGTGGTGAAGGCGTGATCGACACCGTCAAGAACGCGGAAGCGACGCCGGACCAGGAGCAGCCCTACAAGGAGCTGGGCCTGAAGGACGACGAGTACGCGCGCATCAGGGAAATCCTCGGCCGCAGGCCGACCGACGCCGAGCTCGCGATGTACTCGGTCATGTGGAGCGAGCACTGCTCCTACAAGTCGTCCAAGGTGCACCTGAAGTACTTCGGCGAGACGACGACCGAGGAGATGCGCGGCAAGATGCTCGCGGGCATCGGTGAGAACGCCGGCGTCGTCGACATCGGTGACGGCTGGGCGGTCACGTTCAAGGTCGAGAGCCACAACCACCCGTCGTACGTCGAGCCCTACCAGGGTGCGGCCACGGGCGTCGGCGGCATCGTGCGCGACATCCTCGCCATGGGGGCCCGGCCGCTCGCGGTCATGGACCCGCTGCGGTTCGGCAATCCGGACGCGCCGGACACGAAGCGGGTTCTGCCCGGCATCGTCGCGGGGGTCGGCGGGTACGGGAACTGCCTCGGCCTGCCGAACATCGGCGGCGAGGTCGTGTTCGACGAGTCGTACCAGGGCAACCCGCTGGTCAACGCGCTGTGCGTCGGCGCGATGCGAGTCGAGGACCTGCACCTCGCGCACGCGAGCGGCACCGGCAACAAGGTCATCCTGTACGGCGCGCGCACGGGCCTCGACGGCATCGGTGGCGTCTCGGTGCTGGCGAGCGAGACGTTCGACGACAGCGCGGGCAAGCGCAAGAAGCTGCCGAGCGTCCAGGTCGGCGACCCGTTCACGGAGAAGGTGCTGATCGAGTGTTCGCTGGAGCTCTTCGAGAAGGGCCTCGTCGTGGGCATCCAGGACCTCGGCGGCGCCGGGCTGTCCTGCGCCACGAGCGAGCTGGCGTCCGCCGGTGACGGTGGCATGCACGTGTACCTCGACCGCGTGCCGCTCAGGGCCACCGGCATGACCCCGGCCGAGATCCTCTCCAGCGAGTCCCAGGAACGCATGTGCGCGGTCGTCGAGCCGGGCGACGTCGAGGCGTTCCTGGAGGTCTGCCGGAAGTGGGACGTCATCGCCACCGAGATCGGTGAGGTCACCGACGGCGACCGCCTGGTGATCACCTACCACGGCGAGGTCGTCGTGGACGTGCCGCCGCGGACCGTCGCCCACGAAGGCCCGGTCTACCACCGTCCGATCGAGCGCCCGGCCGACCAGGACGAGCTGCAGGCGAACACGCCGGACTCGCTCGAACGGCCGGACGACCTGCTGGAACTGATCAAGGTCATGGCGGCCAGCCCCAACCTGGCCTCCAGGAAGTGGGTCACGCAGCAGTACGACCGGTACGTCCGGGGCGGCACGGTGCTCGCGCAGCCCAGCGACGGCGGCATGATCCGGATCGACGAGGAGACCGGCCGCGGTGTCGCTCTCTCGACGGACTGCAACGGCCGCTACACCAAGCTCGACCCGTACGAGGGTGCACGACTCGCGCTGGCCGAGGCCTACCGCAACGTCGCGGTCACGGGTGCCACCCCGGTCGCCGTCACGAACTGCCTCAACTTCGGCTCGCCGGAGGACCCGGCGGTCATGTGGCAGTTCGAGCAGGCCGTGAAGGGTCTCGCGGACGGCTGCGCGGAGCTCGGCATCCCGGTGACCGGCGGCAACGTCAGCTTCTACAACCAGACCGGCTCCACGGCGATCCTGCCGACGCCGGTCGTGGGCGTGCTGGGCGTGATCGACGACGTGCGCCGCCGCATCCCCACCGGGATCGGGGCCGAGGCCGGTGAGACGCTGCTGCTGCTCGGCGAGACGAAACCCGAGTTCGGCGGCTCGGAGTGGGCCCACCACGTGCACGGTCACCTGGGCGGTCTGCCGCCGAAGGCCGACCTGAAGCGGGAGAAGCTGCTCGGCGAGATCCTCGTCGCGGGTTCCCGTGACGGCATGGTCTCCGCCGCGCACGACCTCTCCGAGGGCGGCCTGGCCCAGGCGCTGGTGGAGACGTGCCTGATCGGTGAGACGGGCGCGCGGGTGTTCCTGCAGGGCGACCTGTTCACCGAGCTGTTCAGCGAGTCGGCCGGACGCGTGCTGGTCGCCGTGCCGCGGACCGAGGAGCAGCGCTTCACCGACATGTGCACCGCGCGCCGCCTGCCGTGGCGCAAGGTCGGCGTCGTCGACCCGGAGTCGAAGGCGCTGGAGATCCAGGGCCTGGGCGAACTCACCCTGGCTGAGCTCCGCGAGGCCTGGGAGGGCACCCTCCCGGCCCTGTTCGACTGATTTCACGGAACGCGGGGGCCCCACGTTTCCTCCAGGGGAACGCGGGGCCCCGCGTTCCTCGAAGCCGGCGTCAAGAGGCGGCGACGCGTTGCAGCTGGTCGAACTTGCCGTTGAACAGGTTCTGGTCGCCGGGGAAGAGCCCGGCCGCCTGCCACTGCCAGATGGTGTGGAAGTCGAAGCCGAGAGGTAGTGGCCCGAGCTTCGAGTTGTACTGCGCGATCCACAGCGGGTTGTTGTCGCCGAACTTCACCGAGCCGCCGACGCACTTGTTCCACCAGCTCGTGGACGTGTAGATGGTCGGATGACGCTTGGTGCGCGTGAACACCGTGTCGCTGAACGACTTCACCCAGGCGGTCATCGCGGCCTGGTCCATGCTGTAGCAGGTGTCGCCGTACGGGTTGTACTCCAGGTCCAACGCCGGCGGCAGCGTCCTGCCGTCGGGTGACCAGCCGCCGCCGTTGTTGACGAAGAAGTTCGCCTGTGCGGCGCCGTCGGACCGGTCCGGCAGGGCGAAGTGGTACGCGCCGCGGATCATGCCGACGTCGTAGGAACCGTTGTACTGCTGGGTGAACTTCGGGTTCCGGTACTGGGTGCCCTCGGTCGCCTTGACGTAGGCGAACCGGGCTCCTTTGTCCCTCGAGGACTTCCAGTCGACGTCGCCCTGGTGACTGCTGACGTCCATACCGGGAACCTTGCCGTCTGTCGGCGGGTCCTCCGCTGTTCGGAGATCACCGGTGCCTTCGTGTTTGAGGATCTGGGAGCCCGCCGTGTGGTCCGCGGAGCCCTCGGGCAAGGGCGCCGCGGACGCGGGGGCCGGCGAGAGGCCGGCGACGATCGCCACGATGCTGATCAAGGTCCGCATGGACTAGATCGTGCGACCATTTGTCCTAATTTGCCACCGGGATCACCCGTCCAGGCGGGTCAACTCGTCCTCGGTCAACTCCAGGTGGGTGGCCGCGGCGGAATCGCGGATGCTCGCGGGCCGGGAAGCACCCGGAATGGGGATCACCACTTCGGACTTCGCCAGCATCCACGCGAGACACACCTGGTGCGGGCTCACGCCGTGGGCGTCACCGACCTCCTTGAACGGTCCGGCCAGCGCACCCGCCTTGCTGATGCCGCCGAACGGGCTCCACGGCAGGAACGCGATGCCGAGCTTGTCGCACAGCTCCAGCTCCGGCTCGCTCGACCGGAACGACGGCGAGAACTGGTTCTGCACGGCCGCCAGCCGCCCGCCGAGGATGTCGTTGGCCTGCACGATCTCGTCCGGGTTGAAGTTCGAGACACCGGCGTAGCGGATCTTGCCGTTGTCCAGCAGCTCCTTGAGCACCCCGACCGACTCGGCGATCGGCACCTTCGGGTCCGGCCGGTGGAACTGGTACAGGAAGATCTGGTCGACACCGAGCCGCCGCAACGACGCGTCGACGGCCTTGCGCAGGTACTCCGGGCGTCCGTCGAGGCCCCAGCCACCGCCCGGCACGCGGGTGTGACCGCCCTTGGTCGCCACGAACACCTCTTCCGAACGGCCGCGCAGCGCCTCGGCGATCAGCTCCTCGTTGTGGCCGAAGTCGCTGTCGTCGAGCGAGTAGGCGTCGGCGGTGTCGATGAACGTCACGCCCGCGTCGAGCGCGGCGTGGACGGTCTCGATCCCCTGCGCGCGGTCCGGCCGTCCCTTGATGGAGACGGGCATGCCGCCCAGGCCGATGGCGCTGACTTCCACTTCTCCGATACGACGCTTCTGCATGAATCCCACTCTGGCCCACACCGATTAAGCTGTCCAACGCAAAGAAGTGATCCCATTGAGCACTGCGGGTGATGAATCGTGGAACTCAGGCAGCTGGAGCACTTCCTCGCGGTGGCCGACGAATCCCACTTCACGCGGGCCGCCCGCCGGATGCACGTCTCCCAGTCGGGTCTCTCGGCGTCGATCCGGGCGCTGGAGGTCGAGCTCGGCGCACCGCTGTTCCTGCGCACCACTCGCCAGGTCGAGCTGACCCAGGCCGGACGGGCGCTGCTGCCCGAGGCACGCCGGGCGTTGAGCAGCGTCGAGTCGGCCAGGGACGCCGTCGCCGCGGTGCAGGGGCTGCTGCGCGGCATGTTGTCGGTCGGCAGCCTGCAGTGTCTGCACGTGGTGCACCTGCCCGCGGTGCTGTCGCGGTTCCACGAGCTGCACCCCGGCGTGGAGATCAGGATGCGGCAGTCCGGCAACGCCGAGCTGGTCGAGGAGGTCCGCGCGGGACGGCTCGACGTCGCGTTCGTCGCGCGTCAGCCGAAGATCGCCGACGACCTGCGGGTGTCCACTTTGGCCAGTGAACCGCTGGTGCTCGCGTGTGCGCCGGAGAACCCGTTGGCGGGCCAGGAGTCCGTCGCGCTGGGAGAGCTCGCCGGGCAGCCGTTCGTCGACTTCAACCCGGACTGGGGCACCCGCGACGAGGTCGACCGCGCGCTCGCCGCGGCCGGGGTCGAGCGGCACGTCGCCGTGGAGGTCAACGACGTGCACTCGCTGCTCGACTTCGTCGGGTTCGGCCTAGGCGTCGCGCTGGTCCCGCAGTCCTTCGCCGTCAAGACCGACCGCGCCCGCTTCGTCGGTCTTCGCGGAGACCTTCCCGTCGCCGAGACCGTCGCCGTCACCCCGAACACCGTCAGCGCCGCCGCGAGCGTCCTGCTCGACATGGTCGCCGAGGCCCGCTCCGGCCGCCTCCGTGCTGCCGGTTAGCTGCCAGCCGAGGTGCCGGGTGCGCATCGCCGTGCCGGGCAGCAACTCCAGCTCGCCGACCTGCTTCGGCGGTGGCGGGTCGACGAGAGCCAGGAACGTGCCGACGGTGGCCGCGCGGAAGTCCACCTCGCGCTTGAACGTGACCTCGGTGAACGCGAGGCCGCCCTCCAGCTTCGCGTCCGTCAGGGAAAGCCGCCCGTGGAAGGTCGCGCCGGAGAACAACGCGGGTTTCCGCACGTGCAGCTCCCGGAACTCGGTGATCCCGTAGAACTGCGCGCGGCGGGCGGTGAACCTGTGCACCCGCCTGCCGTCCAGCCTGAAGTACTCCAGCGCGGCCCCGGTGAGGTCGAGGTCGAAGTACTCCTTCTTCTTGTCGCCCCAGGACAGCAGATCGCGGATCAGCCGTTGGGCGGTGCGCCGGACCTGCTGTTCCTGCTGTTCCTCCAGGGTGAGGTTCTCGGGGAGCTTCGTGTCCGGATCGGCGCCGTCGAGTGCCCACGAGGCGTGGACGAACGGCCGGCGCAGGTACGCGCACAGGACGTCGATCACCGTCTGCTTGTAGCGCGGCGTGGATTTCGCCAGCCACACCAGCGAATGCATCGCACCCACCCGCACCTGGTCGGCCTCGTTGCCGAGCATCTCGACCGAACGCGCGAACCGCTCGTCGGCGACCTTCTCGCTCTCCAGCCAGTGCTTGCGATCGTTGAGCCACAACGCGTACAGCGCCACGACGGCACCGCCCGCGACTCCGGCGGTCTTCACGATGTCGACGGGCGGCGCCTTGAACCACCAGAGGAGTGCCGCGGTGGCCGCGGTGACCACGGCCGCGGAGAGGACCGCGAGCAGCCACTTCACGTCAGTTCCTCCACGCTTCGGGCAGTTCCGGGTCGACCGCGAACGTACAGCCGTCCGCCTTCACGTCCGCCCACTCCGAGCCCGCGAACTTGGTCTCGCCGCCGAACTTCGTGTCCGTGAACAGCGCGGTCCCGGTGGACTTGAACCGGCTGAACCACGCCTTGCCGCGGATTTCCGTGTGCTGCACCTGGAACCGGCCGTTCGCGGTGGCCTCGGTGACGTAGAAGTGGCCGTGGATCAGCATGTGGTGGAAGGAGTTCGACTCCTCGAAGTGCGCGACCCGCAGGTAGAGGTCGCCGACCTGCCGGTAGGACAGGTCCATGAACTCGAGATGGGCCTTGGTCAGGTTGAGGTCGTACCTCGGCGCGTTCTCCTGGTCCCGGCGCGGCAGCAGGTCCTCGATCAGCCGTTGCGAGGTCAGCCGCACCTCCAGCTCGATCTCGGTCGGCTCGTCGTCCTTCTCGTGCCGGAACGGCCGCCGCAGATAGGCGCAGAGGATGTCCAGCACGGTCTGCTTGTAGTCCTCGGGCCTGGACTTGGCCAGGCCGGCGAGCGCGTGCATCGCGCCCACGCGCACCTGTGCCGCGTCGTGCCCCAGCAGCTCCACAGCGCGCGCGAACCGTTCGTCGGCCACGCGGGACCGGTCGTGGTCGATGCGCTGGCTTTCGAGCTCCTGACGGGCCTCTTCGACCTTGCGGCGGCGGTCGTTGAGCCACAACGCGTAGAGCGCCACGATCGCGCCGCCCGCCAGCCCGCCCGTCTTGATCGCCTCGTGCTTCGGCGCGCCGGGATCGATGATCAACAATGTGCCGCCGACCAGCAGAAACGCCGCCAACGAGGCGAGAATGGTGGACAGCAGCAAACTTTTCCTCACGAGGTCGGCATTCTGCCAAGCGGCGGGTGCATGATGGGCTGGAACGGCTCCGGACGCGGATGAGGTGAGCACGTGGAGCGGCCGAACTGGGCGCCGGGTGACATCGACCTGGAACGGCCGAGCGTGGCGCGGGTGTACGACTACTACCTGGGCGGCGCGCACAACTTCGCCGCCGACCGCACCGTCGCGCAGAAGACCATGGAGTCGATGCCCGAGCTGCGCGGTGTCGTGCTGAACCACCGCGCGTTCTTACGCAGGGCAGTCCGCCACCTGCTGAGCTGCGGCGTGCGGCAGTTCCTCGACCTCGGCTCCGGAATCCCGACCGTCGGCAACGTGCACGAGATCGCCCAGGCCGTCGACCCGGCCGCGAAGGTGGTCTACGTCGACATCGACTCGGTCGCCGTCGCGCACAGCCGGTCGCTCTTGTCGGGCAACGATCGGGTGAACGTGCTGCAGGCCGACGTGCGGGACCCCGCGGCGGTGCTGGCCTCGCGGGAGGTTACCGGCCTGCTCGACCTCGGCGCGCCGGTCGCGGTGCTGATGATCGCTTTGCTGCACTTCGTCTCGGACGACGAGAACCCGGCGGCCGTCGTCGGCGGCTACCGCGACCGTCTCGCTCCCGGCAGTTTCCTCGCCATTTCGCACTCGGGTTATGAGCTGGAGGAGGAGACGGAGTCGTATCGCGAGGCACGGGCCGTGTACGAGCGCGACGTCGTGCGGACGACGCTGCGCAACAAGGCCGAGATCACCGCGTTGTTCGAGGGGTTCGAGCTGGTCGAACCGGGCGTGGTGCGGTTGCCCGCGTGGCGCCCCGAGTCCAGCAACGACGTCGAGGCGGCGCAGCGGCCCTTCCCGGGCTTCTGCGGCGTGGGCCGAAAGGCTTAGAGGTGACTCCGCAGGGCGACCGCCCGTATGCTGCGCGTTCGTGGCGTTAGGGCCGAGCAGATGACCGAACGGGTTGACCACCGGGTGCGTGACGACCGCTCTCCTTTGGACCCGGCCGTTTTGGCCGGTGCCGAGTCGTTCGCGCGCAGCTGGGCGACGGCCGTGATCGGGTCGAGCTACGTGCCGATGACGCGCGCCGAGGTCGCCCAGCACCTGCAGGACCTCACCGAGCTGCTGGTCGAGGCGCTCTTCGCCAGCCCGTTCCGCACGGCACCCGGCTACGAGATCGGCTCACGGCTGGTCGACGCGCACTTCACCGGAACCGACACGCTCGGCCGCACGATCCAGCTGCTCGGCGACGACCTGCTGGCCGAGCTGGGCTGCGCGGCCGACGACCGGCTGCAGTCCCGCCTGGCCGCCCTGCAGGGCGCGCTGGCCGCCGGGTACGCCCGTGCGCTGCGCGAACGCACGCTCGCCGAGCAGGAGGCGATCCGGGCGGCCGTGCTGGACGCCCGTGACCAGGCAGAAGCGATGCTGCGGGCCTCGGAGGCCCGGTTCCGCGCGATGTTCACCGAGGCCGCGATCGGCATCGGCATCGCGGACATCGAGGGCCGGATACTGGACGTCAACCAGGCCCTGCAGGACATGCTCGGGTTCAGCGTCGAGGAGATGCGCCAGTACAACGTACGCGACCTCATGCACCCCGAGGACGCGGGCAGCGTGTGGCGGCTCTACGACCAGCTCATCGCGGGCGAGTGCGACCACTACCGCGCCGAGAAGCGCTTCCACCGCGCCGACGGCGAGCAGGTGTGGACGCACCTGACGTTGTCGCTGGTCCGCGACGACCACGGCGAGCCGCAGTACCAGGTGGCGATGATCGAGGACGTCACCGACCGCCACCTGCTGCAGAACCGGCTGCGCTACCAGGCCCTGCACGACCCGCTGACCGGCCTGCCCAACCGCGCGCTGTTCCTCGAACGCCTCGGCCGCGTGTTCACCAACCGCGGCAAGCACCTGAGAGCCGGCCTCTGCTACCTCGACCTGGACGGCTTCAAGGTCATCAACGACTCGCTGGGCCACGACACGGGGGACCAGCTGCTGGTCGAGGTCGGCCGGCGGCTCGACCACTCGGTGTCCGGCGAGGGCAAGCTGGTCGCGCGCATGGGCGGCGACGAGTTCGTGATCCTGGTCGAGGGCTCGACCGGTGAGCAGGACATCGTCGACGTGGCCGACCGCGTGCTGACCGAGCTGGAGGCCCCGATCCGCATCGCTGGCCACGAGCTGTCGATCTCCGCGTCCATCGGCATCGTCGAACGGCAGCTGTCCGGCACCACGTCCGCAGATCTGATGCGCGACGCGGACATCACGCTGTACTGGGCGAAGGCGGACGGCAAGGCCCGCTGGGCGCTGTACGACCCGGAGCGCAACGCCCGCGAGGTCGCCCGCTTCACGCTGTCGGCCACGATGCCGCGCGCGCTGGAACGCGGCGAGTTCTACGTCGAGTACCAGCCGCTCGTGCGCCTGGAGGACTCGACGGTCACCGGCGTCGAGGCGCTGGTGCGCTGGCAGCACCCGGAGTTCGGCCGCCTGGCACCGGACCGGTTCATCGAGCTGGCCGAGGAGACCGGCCTCATCGTCCCGTTGGGACGGTGGGTGCTGCGCAAGGCCTGCGAGGAGGCGCGGCGCTGGCTGGAGGAGTTCGGCGACGCGGCCCCGTTCGTGTCGGTGAACCTCGCCGTGCGCCAGTCCCGCGACCCCGAGCTGGTCCGCGACGTCAAGCGCATCCTCGACGAGTGCGCGCTGCCACCGCACCACCTGCAGCTGGAGCTGACCGAGTCGGCGATCATGGGCACCGCCGACGAGCCGCTGGAAGCGCTGCGGGCGTTGTGCGACATGGGCGTGCGCATCGCGATCGACGACTTCGGCACCGGTTACTCGAACCTGGCCTATTTGAAGCACCTGCCCGTGCACGAGCTGAAGATCGCCGGCTCGTTCATGGAGGGGCTGCGCGCGGAGACCGAGGAGGACCCGGTCGACTCGCAGATCGTCGCCACGCTGGTGCAGCTGGCGCACGCCCTGGGTTTGGGTGTGACGGCCGAGGGAGTGGAGACACCTGCCCAGTCCGCGCGGTTGTTGAGGCTGGGGTGCGACACGGGGCAGGGGTGGTTCTTCGCCCGGCCCGGCCCGCCCGAGGACATCGACAGCCTGCTGCGTGGTGATCTCTAGGTCGGGGAACACCGTGGGTCATGAAGTCATTGGCCCTGGTGGTGCTCCTGCTCGTCATGACGGCCCCGATCGCGCGCGCTGCCGACGTCGTCCCGCTGCCCGCCGACAAGCAGGGCTTCGGGACCGCGCGGTCCGCGGCGAGCCCGGTGTGGTTCACGCTCGGCCACCAGGGCCTGTCCGAGATCTTCCACCCCGACCTGAGCACGCCCGCGACCAGGGAAACCCGGCTGCTGGTCGACGGAAAGCCCGGTCAGGCCGTCACCGAGCCTGCGGACGACCGGTCGCTGACGTTCCGGCAACGGTTGCGCGGCGAAGGCTGGCACGCCGAGATCACCTACGTCACCGACCCGCAACGCGCGGCGGTTCTGGCGGACGTGGGGTTCTCGTCGAGTCGCCCGATGCGGTTGTCGGTCGATCACGTGCCGATGAAGGGCGGCAGCGAGGTGGTGAGCACGTTGCCCACCGAGCCGGTACGGCGTGCGCACGGCACGTTCGCGGTCGGGTTCGGCGCGGGCGTCGCCCAGGCCGCGCTGGACCGCGGGTTCGCTGCGGCACAACGGGAGTACGCGCAGGGCTGGCACACCTACCTGGCCGGGCTGCGGCGGCCGGCGTCGGCGGACCGGCGGCTCTACGACCAGTCCGTGATGGTGCTGGCCGCGACCGAGGACAAGCGCAACCCCGGCGCGTTGATCGCCTCGCCGAGCTTCCCGTGGGCGTTCGGCTTCGACCGCGAGCTCGCGCCGGAGCTCGGCCCGTACGCGCTCGTGTGGCCGCGCGACCTCTACCACGTCGCAACGGCCATGATCGCGGCCGGTGATCGCGGTATTGCCATGCGCGCGTTGGACTTCATGCTGAACAAGCAGCAGCAACCGGACGGCCATCTGCCGCAGAACACCCGCACCGACGGCACGCTGTTCTGGAAGAGCGTCCAGCTGGACGAGACCGCGGCACCGCTGCTGCTGGCCTGGCAGCTGGACCGGCGTGACGCGTCCACTGTGGACCATCTGCGCAAGGCCGCCGACTACCTGCTGAGCTACCCGAACGCGCCGTTCAGCGAGCAGGAGCGGTGGGAGAACCAGAGCGGCTACTCGCCGGCCACGATCGCCTCGGTCGTCGCCGGGCTGGTGTGCTTCGCGGACCTGTTGCACCGCAACGGGGAGAACGCCGACCGGTACCTCGAGGTCGCCGACGAGTGGCAGCGGAAGGCCGGGAGCTGGACCGCGACCACGACCGGCCCGTACGAGCCCAAGCCGTACTACCTGCGGCTCACCAAGGACGGCAACCCCGACGCGGGCACGAAGTACAACCTGGGTGACAACAACCCGGCCGACATCGACCAGCGCGCGGTCGTCGATCCGAGCTTCCTGGAACTGACCAGGCTGGGCGTCAAACGCGCCGACGACCCGACGATCCGCAACACCGTGCGCGTCGTGGACCA
Organism: Lentzea sp. NPDC004782; assembly: GCF_040609115.1. Lineage (NCBI taxonomy): Bacteria > Bacillati > Actinomycetota > Actinomycetes > Pseudonocardiales > Pseudonocardiaceae > Lentzea > Lentzea sp. NPDC004782. Next base: position 50,246 of record NZ_JBEXJN010000008.1, on the reverse strand, counting down.
GCAGCTCAAGGAGCAGGGCTACTGGCACCGGTTCACGCAGGACGGTTACGGCGAGACGGCGGACGGCAGGCCGTGGAACATCAACTGGCCGACGCCCACGCGCACGTACGGGCGGCTCTGGCCGTTGCTGAGCGGCGAACGCGGCGAGTACGAGCTGCTCATCGGCCAGAAGGCCAGTGCTGCCAAGCGTTTGCGGGAGATCGCGGCAACGGCCAACAGCGGCCTCATGCTGCCCGAACAGGTGTGGGACGGCCGGGGAACCACCTCGGCCACCCCGCTCGCCTGGACGCACGCGCAGTACGTGCGGCTGGCCTGGTCGATCGACGCGGGCCGTCCCGTGGAACGGCCCGACGTCGTCGCGAACCGCTACGAGCCCGCTCACCGCGGTCGATGAAGGGCTCCTTACTCCACCTGGAGTGCATGAAGGAGCCCTTCATCGACGACCGGGTGCGCCCGAACGGGCCCGGTGCTAGCTGAAGGACTTCTTCGTCACGTTGTGGCCGGAGACCTCCACCACCGGCTGGGCCCCGCCGAGGTCGGACGCCCGGTACTCGGCCCGGATCGTCTGGGTCTCACCGGGGAACAGCGTGATGTAGTTGTCCGTCCACTCGGCCGGCAGCACCTCGGCGCCACCGGTTCCCTTGCGCAGCGACGCCCGCAGGAAGAACGCCACGGACGTGCCGGTGTTCTTGATGGTCACGTGCGTGGCCTGCCGGCCGTCCGTGCCGGGCGTCGTGGTCGTGGACACCGAGACCTGGCCGGCCTTGAGCGTGTTGAGCGACTTCAGGTCCGTGTACGCGGACTGCGGCGTGTAGTACCAGTCGCCGCCGCTGTAGTTCAGCGTGTCCGCCTTGGTGGACAGCCAGTACACGTTGCGGTCGACCTCCTTGCCGTTCGCGTCCTTGAGCAGCAGTCGCACGAAGTACGCGGTGGACAGGCCGGACGGCTGCGGCAGGGTGCCCACCCGCACCGACCCGTTGGCCTTGGCCGGGACCGGACGCGTCTCGTTCGCCTTCTGCGTGCCGTCGGAGTTGAAGACGGTCACCTGGAGGCTGAGGCCGTCCTGCGCCTGCAGGCCCATGTTCACGACGGCCAGTGACTTGTCGTCGTAGGAGTACTGCGCGTGCAGGGCCTTGTTGGCCGTCTTGGCACCGAAGTACGACCCCGCGGTCGCGAGGTTGTAGTTGTAGAGGTGCCAGTAGAGCTTGGGCCACGGGTCGTTCTGCATCCAGTAGATGACGCCCTGCGCCTGGTTCGAGCCGGTGTCGGAGAAGTCGCGGCCGAACGCCTCGAACTGCGCGCGGTTCGTTTCGTACTGCTGCAGCTGGGCCTTCTTCACGAAGTCGTCCACGGAGGACGGCTTGCCGTACCGGTTGTCCAGTGCGGTGCCCCAGAAGCCGAGCTTGCTGAACGTGCTCGACGGGGAGAGGTGGTACTGCGAGGCGTTGTAGTCGGTGAGCTTGCTGATCTCGGAGGAGCTGAGGAACTTCTTGAGCTCGTCCATCTCCGGGATCGCCGGGCCGGGGCCGATCTCCGACGCGAAGCCCGCGCTGCCGCCCTTCTGGTTGTTGTACCAGTAGACCGGCGGCTCCCACCAGTACGGACCGTCCATCTTCATGCCGGAGTCACCGAGCTGCGGTGAGCTGCGGCGGGCGGCCGCGGGGACGATCGGGGCCTGCCAGTCGGCACGCTTCAACGCGTCCAGGTAGATCGTCTCGACGGCGGCCGCCGGGGCCTCGTCCGAGCCGATCAGGAACGTGAACACGCTGGGGTGGTTGCGGATCCGCTTGGCCTCGCCCTCGGCGGACGCGCCCGCGACCCTCTTGTCCTCCGCGGAGAAGTTGCTGGTGCTCTGCCACTTCGAGCAGCACTCCCAGCCGGTCATGATCAGGATGCCGAGACGGTCGGCGATGTCGTAGAGCTCGTCGTTCTCCGGCTTGCCTTCGAGACGGATCGTGTTGAGCCCCATGGACTTCGTCAGCATCAGCTCGTCGGCGATCTTCTGCACGTTGGTGCGCAGGAAGAGGTCCGACGCCCAGCCGCCGCCGCGGATCAGGATCGGCTTGCCGTTGATCTGGTACTGGATGTTGCCGCTGACCATCTTCGAGGTGACCTCGCGGATGCCGAACGTGGTCTTCTGCTCGTCCGACTTCGCACCCGCCACGGTCGCGGTGGCCGTCGCGTCGTACAGCGGCTGCTCGCCCATCTGGAACGGCCACCAGAGCCGCGGGTTCGTGACGTTGAGCGGGAACGTGACGGTCTTGGTCTCGTTCGCGGCGAGGCTCACGTTCTGGCTGTAGTTCTGGCCCGCCGCGCTGCCGGTGACGGTCGTGGTGACCGCGCTGCCGGTGTTGTTGCGCGCGTCGACCTTCACGGTGACCGCGGCGCTGTCGAGGTTCGGCAGAGGCAGGTCGGTCAGCACGTGCAGGCCGCGCAGCGAGACCGGGCCGCTCTGGGCCAGGTCGACGTTGCGGAAGATGCCCTGGTTGCGGTCGGGCGGCAGCTGCGACCAGTCGATGAAGTGGATCACCAGGTCCTTGGCCGGGTCGGACGGCGAGGCCTTGATGGCCAGCGCGTTGTCCCCCTTGCGGAGCAGGCTGGTGACGTTGAACTCGAAGTTCGGGTAGGCACCGATGACGGTGTCCGTGCCGGCGACCTTCTTGCCGTTCAGCCAGACCTCACCGCGGGCGATCACGCCGCCGTTGAGCTTGAGGAACGTGTTGACGCCCGGCTGCGGATCGGCCTGGAAGACCTTGCGGTACCACCACGGCACCTGGAAGTCGGCGCGGTTGGCCTTCTTCAGGTTCTCCGAGTAGTTGACGTCGCCGTACTTGTTGTTCGCGATCAGACCGGCCATCACCGTCGACCGCGCGGGCACGGTCAGCCATCCGGAGTCCGAATAGGCCGGTCCGGAGATCACCTCACCGGACTGGGTGGCGGTCTTGCTCGTCTGCATCCGCCAGTCGGGCACGGTGGAGACCTGACCGGGGCCGGCGGCCACCTTGAGCGCCGCTCCCGTGCCGGGTACGGGACCCGCGTTGGCTGAGGTACCTGGCACGAGCAAGGCCAGACCCACCGCCGCCACGACCAGGGTCGGTAGTGGTCGGTTGCGCAGCATGTCGCTCCTCGACGCATCGGGGCGGCGGCGCTTCGGGGTATGGTAAAGAAGGTTTCCTTTTTATTGGGTAACCGGCAATGCGCCTTATGGGTGACGTGGGCCACACCAATTGCAACACTCCGTGCGCGACGATCCGATACGTTGACCGTCATGCGTCGACTTGTCGTCCCGTTCGTGCTGGCAGCGGTCCTGACCGGGTGTTCTTCGACCGAACCGGGAACGCCCACGGCGGGGAAGCAGGCGCCGAAGACCGGAACGTCGACCGGGACTGCCCCGGTGAACAGGCCCAAGGCCGTCGACATGAAGACCCTCGACCCCTGCTCGCTGATCACGCCGGAGGCGAAGGCCAAGCTCGGCATCCGCACGGTCGAGCTGGGCACCCCCGATGCGGACTACGGCGAGGGCAGCAAGTCATGCGGCACCAGCTACGAGGACCGCAAGTTCACCTACAGCATCGACACGCTGGTCAACGGCGGCGTCGACCGGTTGAAGAGCACGGAAGGCAAGGTCAAGCAACTCACCGAGCTCAAGGTCGCCGGCTACCCCGGCTATCTCACCAAGGGGCCGTCGCAGGCGACCGGCTCTCCCGAGTGCGATGTCTACATCGACGCGAACGACCAGCAGTTGCTCCTGGTGTCGGTGATCGGTGGATGGGGCAGTGACGGCACTTTGGACGGTGCCTGCGAGCGCGCCAAGGGGCTGGCGGAGGCGGCGGGTGCGGTGCTCGCCAAGAAGTGAGCAGAACTACGCGCCTTGTACCGGGAACCGGTCACCCGCGTCACGCATCAGAGCTAAAGTCGTCCCAAATGCACACGCGGCCCGTCCCTTGAGGGCCGTACTGAGGAGGGTGTGCCGTGTATCTCGCGGATGGTGGTGGCGGTGGTGCGTCCACGCCCACGGAGTTCGGTCAGCGCAAGCTGAAGGTGGACCCGTCTGCCATTCCGGAGGCCAGAAAGGCCTTCGAGCACGCGCTCGACGAGTTCGATGACAAGATCAAGAAGGCGGTCGAGCACCTGCCCACGAGGCCCTGGGCGGGGGACCCGATCAGCAGCGAGACGTCGAAGGCGTTCAACGAGCAGACCTCTGACAAGGCGCTGGCCGCGCTGACCTTCTACCGCGCGCAGCTCGTCGGCGTGATCGACCAGCTGAAGATGATCGAGGAGCAGTACCGCAAGGTCGAGGGCGACAACACGGCCATGTGGGGCAAGCACCAGCGGGACCTGGGCTGAGAGGGGGCTGACCGATGACCGACCACCGCTTTCAGGGGTACGACCACCCCGAGCTGTACAAGATGATCAACTCTGGTCCCGGCGTCGCCGCCTCCATCCCGGTGGAGCAGGGCTGGAAGACGATCAAGGACTCGCTCACCCAGATCGACGCCGACCTGCACGCCGCGCTGGCCAAGATGGGCGCGGGCTGGGAGTCCGACGCCGCCGACGCCGCGAAGGGCGCGCTGTCGCCGCTCGCCGAATGGGCCAGTTACGCGGCCAGCGGTTCCGGCACGATGGAGAGCTCCGCGCGGTTGCAGGGCGAGTTCATCGCCGACGCGCGCAAGAAGATGCCCGAGGTCGTGCCGGTCACCACCGAGAAGCCCGGCTTCATGGACATGGCGGTCGGCGCGCTGACCGGTCCCGTCGGCATGGCGCACGTCGTCGGCCAGCAGATGGACCACGAGAAGCAGGAAGCCGCGGCGGACAACGCGGCCGCCCAGGCCGTCAAGGTCATGGAGGACTACCAGTCCGACAGCCGCTGGAACTCCTCGACGCTCGGTGAGTTCCCGCAGCCGCCGCAGGTCGTGATCGACACGCCTCCGCCCAGCTCGTCCGGCACGGAGAACACGCGCGTCGGCTACACCTCGACCACTCCGCACACGCCGACCGGCACCAACGGCACGACCAACCCGTCGTGGACGACGCCGCCGGCGACCCAGCAGCACGTGCAGCCGGCCTGGACTCCGCCGCCGCCCACGGACACCACCCACACGTCGTGGGTGCAGCCTCCGTCGACGCCGCCGGTCACGCCTCCGTCGACCACCCTGCCGCACCCGACGCCCACCCCGACCCCGACGCCTTCGGTGACGTCCGGCCCGGTGTTCACCCGGCCGACCTCCGGTGGCGCTGGCGGCCTGCGCGGTGGCGGTGCCGGTGGTCTGCGCGGCGGTCAGCTGGGCAGCGGCAAGGCGTTCGGGCCGATGAGCGGTTCGCTCGGCTCGTCCGGTCAGCAGGGCTCCGTCAAGGGCGGCCTGCCCGGCATGGGCTCCGGTCCGGAGGGCATGCGCGCCGGTGCCATGGGCTCCGGTGCGGGTGCGGGCAAGGCCGGTGGCGCCGGTGCCGGTGCCGGTGGCGCGCACGGCCAGAAGGGCGAGGGCGAGGACGACCTCGAGCACAAGGCCGCCGACTACCTGGTCGAGACCGACGACGTGTTCGGTGACGAGCGCCTGGTCGCTCCGCCGGTCATCGGAGGCTTCTCGGAGTGAGCCTGTTCGGCGCTGCGGTGGAGAGGGAGCCGATCACCCTCTCCGCCGAGGAGTTCGACGTGGTGTGGGAACGGATGAACGTCGGCCCGATGCCGCTCGTGCTGAAAGTTCCCACGCCGGGCAAGACGCGGGACGAGCGCATCCAGCTCGAGAACCGCGTCTACCAGCAGTTGGACCACCGTCGGCTGGGCAACTCGCGTGGCCTGTCGTCCGAGCTGGACGGGTTGCTGCGCATGTTCGTCAAGCCCGAGCGGGAGGCGGACGGCCGCCTCTGGCTCGGGTACAGCCTGCGCGTCCTCGCCGTCGCGAACGGCGATTGGGGCGCGCTCGCGACGTTGCGGGACGACCAGCTGACGTTCCAGCCGTGGGCGGGCTCCGGGCTCGCCTCGGCGGTGCTGTCCGTGCTGCCCGCGCACCCGGCCGGAACAGGGCTTTCGGTGACGTTGCCGAGCGCGGACATCGAGAAGGCGATCTCGCGGACCGACGGTTCGCCGAAGTCGATGGAGGCCGCGTTCCGGGGTGTCGGACTGCGCGAGGACGACGCGAAAGCGCTGGTCAAGATGTTCACCGGGCTGGTGCACACCGGCAACTTCGGTGCCGCCGCCCGCGACAAGTACGGCAAGCGCTGGCGGCCCGACCGGGTGGTCGCGTTCTTCGACACCGAAGAGGGTCGTTACCTGCAGCAACGTCGTGCGTCGAACGGTCAGCCGCCGTGGAGCACGTTCACGCCGACCGACGCCCGCAGGATGATGCACCAGGTGGACGAGCTGATCTCCGAGGCGGTTCGTTCCGCGGGCGGCTGATCTCTGGTTTGATCTGACCACCGCCGCCGTGGCCAAGACCCCTTGGAGACGGCGAAATGAACATCGACAGAAGGCGATTCCTGCTGGCTACAGGGGTCGCACTGGTCGGAACGCAAGCGTTGACGGGGACCGCTTCCGCCGCGTCCTCCGCCTCGTTGTGGCAGGAGTTCGCGGCGAACCCGTACAACCACCCGCAGATCCCGAACATCGCGTATGCGGGCTACCGGACTGGTGAGCGGCCTCCTCGTCGTCCCGTGCTGGCGAACGTGCAGTTCTTCGGTGCGCGCCGGGACGGCTCGGCGGACGCCTCGGTGGCCATCAACCGCGCTGTCGAGTTCGTCGGCAAGCTGGGCGGCGGCACCGTGTTCGTGCCGCCGGGCCGCTACCGGATCGACGACATCATCCGGGTCGGCCACGACAACGTGGTGCTGCGCGGCGCGGGCAGCGACAAGACGACGTTCTACGCGACCAGGTCGCTGGAGGAGATCGTCGGCATCAACCGCAGCCGCTACGGCTCGGAGAACTCGGCGTGGAGCTGGTCCGGCGGCCTCGTGTGGGTGTGCCACCGCGACCGCTTCCAGCCGTTGGTCGACGCGATCAAGGCGCACAGGTGGCCGTTCGAGGGCTGGACGGGCAACGAGCTGGAGCTGGGGTCGACCCTGACCGCGGTCACCGGCTCGGCGGCGCGCGGTTCGTTCGTCGTGACCGTCGAGAACGGACGGAACCTGCGGCCCGGTCAGCGCGTGTTGCTGCGGCTGGACGACGACAACTACTCACTGCCCAAGCACATGTGCGGTGACATCCCCGGCACGGCCACGTACAAGTGGGACGACAAGGACAAGCTCCTGTCGTACTTCCCGTTCCTGTGGCCGGTGCGCGTGGAGTGGGTGCGCGGCAACAGGGTCAAGCTCGCGCAGCCGCTGCCGGTGGAGATCCGCCCGGAGTGGAAGGCGCGCCTGACCACGATGGCCCCGGTGATCACGGGTGCGGGCGTCGAGGGCATCAAGATCGAGATGGCCAAGGTGCCGGCGCCGAAGCACCTGCAGGACAAGGGGCACAACGGTCTGGTGTTCCAGTGCGCGTGGGACTGCTGGGCCGACGACGTGCACGTCCAGGACGTCGACAACGGGTTCTTGCTGGTGTCCTCCAAGGGGGTCTCGCTGCTGAACACACGGGTTTCCGGACGCGGTCACCACCACGCCTACGCGACGCGCGAGCAGTCGCACGACAACCTGACCGACGGGTTCGTGATCGAGGCACCGTCAGAGCCCTCGCAGCCGGGCGCGGGCAACCACGGGCTGAACGTCGAGGGCCTGTCGTGCGGCAACGTGTGGACGCGTGGGCGGATGGACTACGACGTCTTCGACACCCACCGCGGTCTGCCGTTCGGCAACGTCCGCACCGAGATCACCATCAACAACGTCGGCGCGCACGGCGGCAGCGCCAACGCGGGTCCGTTGTACGGCGCGCGTTTCACGCACTGGAACGTCACCGTCACGAACCAGCGCGCCGGCAACGTCCGGATCGACCAGGTTGCGCCGTGCAGCGCCACCGTGGCGATCTCCGAGGTCCGCGACTTCGGTCAGATCGACAAACCGGACTTCACCGGCCCGCTGAACTCGCGCCTGGAGCTCTACGGCACGACCGACGTGACACCGCCCAACCTCTATGACGCACAACGGAAGTTGCGCCGCTCATGAGGTAGCCGCGTACATCGCGACCGGCAGTGACCGCACGACCGAGGCGAGGTCGGTGGGGAGCACGAAGCTCTCCACCGATCTGCCGATGCGGCGTTCCCAGCCCTGCTCGGTGAGCTCCAGGCGGTACGTCGTGTGCAGTCGTGGCAGGTCGCGGACCGAGGTCGTGTCGGAGAGCAGCAGGTGCTGGCCGTAGGTGCGGCCGACCTCGGTGAGGGTCTGCAGCGTGGTGAGGAACCCCGGTTTCGCTTCGATCAGGCCGTGGACCCCGTCCACGCAGACGAGCAGCCGCGGTGGTGCGTTGCCGTCCACCAGCATGCTGATCCGGCGTTCCAGGTCGTCCATCAGGTCGTGCGGCTGCACGTGCGGTGCGTGCTCCAGGCCCGCGAACACGCCCGTGCCGTGGAAGTCGACGAGAACCACCTGCAGCTCGTCCGGCGAGTGCCGCAGCATCAGGCCGAGGATCAGCGCTTTCAGGGCGTCGGCACGACGTTCGGGAGGCGCGACCACCTCGCCGTGCGGGCCCATCCCGTCCTCCGCCAGACCCGCCTTGACGTCGATCTCGACCGGTTGACCGTGCTCGTCCACGCCCACCGCGGTCCGGTACCGCAGCTTGGCCGGTCGCGGTCGCCACGCGTGCGCCGGGTCGAACTTCGGCATGTCGTGCAACGTGAAGAAGTCCGGCGGCGGTTCGGGCTGGTGCATCAGCCGGGGCAGTTCGTCGGCGTGCTGGTCGAGGTTGGCCGGCGTGGTGCAGTCGTCGATCTGGAGGTTCGTCAACTCGTGCGGGGCGTCCAGCAGCAGCTGCATCCCGGATCTGCCGACGTCCCGTGCGATGGTGGTGAGGGCGTTGCCGAGTTCTGTCGCCGCGAGGTCTGTGAACCCGTTGACGCAGATCAGGAGTTGCGGCAGCACCTGGCCGAGTGAGCGGTGGTCGAAGATCGTCCAGGTGTTGCCGACGAGCTCCAGCCGGCGTTCCGACTCGGCCAGGAGAGCCTCTGCGAGCGGCACGGGATCGGCTTTGGCGTTGCGGTGATGAGCCTGCACGTGCGGTGCCTGGTCGAGTCCGGTGAAGATGTTCGTGTCGTGCGCGTCGATGAAGATCGCCTGGAACACCTTGGGCGAGTGGGTGGTCATCAGCCCGAGCACCAGACTCCGGAACGCGTCCGGCGCGGTGACGGCGAGGTGCGATCCGGTGCGCCACTTGCCGTCCGCGAAGTGGGTGAGCTCCACGACGACCGGCTGACCGCTGCCATCGATGCCGATCGGCACCTTCCACCACCGGCCCCGCCACACGAGCGCCTTGCTGAACCGGCTCAACCCGTGCAGCGCAAGGAAGTCCACGACCTCCACGTGCAGCGGCACCCGTGCCGGCAGGTCACCGAGCGACCGGGCGGTGACGACCACCCGCACGCCGCGCGCGGTCGCGGTGATCCACCTGACGGCGTCGGCGAGGCCGGGATCGCTGTCCGCGCAGAGCTTCCAGTCGTCGACCAGCAGCGTCGCGCCGGGTTCCGCCCCGCGTTCGAACCACGTCAGCAGGTTCTGGCACCGGCGCTGGTCGCTCGGGTCGAAGCTGACCGCCGCAACCGGTGACTCACCGTGCCCGATGCGGTAAAACCCTTGCGCCGCAGGGATTCGCGGCTCGGTGAGGTGCGGCGGTCCGACGAGCGCGAGATGGGTCACGGCAGCGCGATCTGGGCGTGCAGGCGGTCCGGCACGGACAGGCAGAAGCCCGGCTTGTCCGGCACGCGGGCCGCCTCGCGAGCACCGACGAGCGAGGTGGCCGGGTCGTCGAGCCGGAACTCGATGCCGAACGCCAGGCTGTCGCGGATGAACGGCGGCACCTGGTCCCACGACCGGGCGGTCACCACGATGTGGCGCTGCGGGTCGAGGGGTTCGCCGGGACCGTCGAGGAGCTGACAGCGCGCCAGGTCGTCGCCGAGGACGCCGGCCAGGGTCCGCAGCGTCGTGCTCTTGCCGGTGCCGGGTTTGCCGACGATGGCGCCGTGCCGCAGCTCGTCGGTGAAGCCGGGGACGAGAACGTCACGGCGTTGCTCGAACGGCTTGTCGACCAGCCCGATCGCGCCCGGTGGCAGCATTTCCAGCGTCAGGTCGACGTAGCTCTTGTGCAGCGGCGGCAGCACGATCGGGCGTGCGGGCGGCGCGGATCCGACCAGTGCCTGCGGCAGGACGTTCACCCACTCGGCGAAGTCGTGCGGCGGCGTCGCGAACGGCCACTCCGGTACCCGGAACGGCAGCTGCGGCGGGAAGGCGTCGCCGGAGTAGAGCAGGTGGATGCCGAGGGTGCGGCCCGCACGCGTGAGCGACTCCAGGACGTTCTGGAACCCCGGCTGCCGTTCGACCAGCACCTCGGCGCTGTCGACGCAGATCAGCAACGCGGCCAGGTCGTCCGCCTGCTCGCGGTAGTCGGTGAAGCTCCGGCACCGGGCCTGGTGCAGGAGCTGCTGCCGCCGGTTGAGCTCGCCGGCCAGCCCCTCCTGGAACCGTTCGAACAGCTCGTCCTCGTCCTCGCCCTTGAGCGCGAACGACACGTGCGGCGCAACGCTGAGGCCGTCGAACACACCGGAGTTCTTCAGGTCGAAGAGGCCGAGGTTCAGGTCCTGGGGCGAGTGCGTGACCATGAGCCCCAGCAACGCGCTGAGCAGCTTCTGCCCGCGTTGCGGCCCGTAGTACGCACCCGTGAGCCCGTCACCGTCGACGCTGATGTCCAGGTGCACCGGCCACCCGCGCTCGTCGACGCCCACCGCCGCCTTGAGGTCGCGCCGCTGGTACTTGTCGCTCAGGTCGGCCTGGATCCCGTGCAGCGCGAGGAAGTCCGTCGCCTCGCCGTGCAGCTGCCGCCGCAACCGTTCCGGCACCTCGTCCCACGTCCGTGCCGTGACGACCACCTGCACGCCCCGCGCTGGCCCGAACGCCGCGACCCACTCGACGACCCGGTCGAGCTCGGGGTCCTGCTCGGAGCACAGCCCCCAGTCGTCCACCAGCAGCACCGCACCGGACGGCGCCCCGCGTTCGAACCAGTCCAGCAGGCTCCGGCAGCCGGCCTGGTCGGACGGGTCGAAGGTGGCCGACACGGGCAACGGGTCGGCCCCGCGCCCGATCCGGTAGACGGAGGTGTCCGGCGCGGCCGCGAGAGCCGCCTTCAGCCGCTCCCTGGTCGCCTGCCCGGGACCGACGACGGCGAAGTTCCTGATCACCGTCCAGATATACCAACAGCGCCCGGACCGCCGCTGCCGCTTCGCTAATGTGGGCGACGTGCCAGCCAAGCCCGTCGATCCCGCCGAGATGCGCGCCGCGGTGCAGGCCGTCCTCCCCTGGCTGCGCGGCGAGGCCGACCAGCCGGAACGCCCGGCGCTGGCCGCCGCCGTCCGCCTCAGCCTGCGCACGCTGGAACAGGTCGCGCCGGGCCGCAGCGTCGAGGTGCGCGTGCCGCCGTTCGCCGCGGTGCAGTGCGTGGAGGGCCCGCGGCACACCCGCGGCACGCCCCCGAACGTCGTGGAGACCGATCCCCGCACGTGGCTGGAGCTCGCGACCGGCGCCCTGGCCTGGACCGACGCCCTGGACGGCGCTCGGGTCACCGCGTCGGGGACCCGAGCCGACCTCTCCGCACTGCTCCCGGTCGTGAAGTTCTGAGCGGCTTGCCAGAGGTCTTGTCCCCGTAACCCGCCTGCCGGTCAGTTACGTGGATGAAGGGCGCCTTCCTCCACCTGGTGTGGATGAAGGAGCCCTTCATCCACCTCACCAGACGGCGAGCTGCGAACACGACTTCCGGCTACCTGCTCAGAACCACGAACCGATCGTGTTGTCGTAGACGGACTTCGCACCGCCCGCGATCGCCCCGCCGACGTCCTTGACGACCCCGACACCGCCCTCGACGACGGCCTTGCCACCCTCGTACACGTCCCGGCCGAGCTCACCGGCGTTGCCCAGCGTGTCGGCCACCACGTCCACGGCGTCACTGCCCAGCTCGCCCACGGTGCCCACCGCGTGCCGCCCGGCGTCACCCCAGTTGCCGTGGACGATGTCGCCGGCGACCTGACCACCGCCGCGCCACACGTCCTCGCCCATGTCGACGACTTCCTTGCCGGTGTTGACCGTCCAGTCGAGGACCGGCCCCACCCCGGGCAGGTTCGAACCGGGCACCTCGACCGGCGTGGGCGAGTCCTGCCACCGCTGCGCGCTGACCTCGCCGCCGTGCCCGGTGGCGATCTTCGCCAGGTTGTCCAGCGACTCGGAACCCTTGTCGTAGTACGAAGAATGCGCGTGCCCGACCCAGGCCTCGCCGGACGTGCCGAACTGCCGCGCACCGAACGACGAGTCGTACGGCCCGGTCGACGACCCGTCCTTGGTGAACCAGTCACCGCTGGTCGCCTGGATGACCGGGTCGTGCTCGGCACCACCGACGTAGACGTGTCCACGGCCGGCCGACAGCTGGTCCACATTGGACGCACCGACACCCGGCGAGCCGACGAACGCGATGTCGTCCGCCTTCAGCCCGTTGTCCATCGCCGAGTAGCCCACCACCGTGCTGCCGTAGCTATGCCCGATCACCGTGACATGTGCGCCGGGGTTGCGGTCGCGATACTCCGCCACATCGTTGGCCAGCAGCGCCGCGCCTTCCTTGGCCTGCGCGGGGTCGTCCACCTGACCTGGCAGGAACTCCGGGGCGTCGTAGCCGAGCCACTGGATCGCGGCGCCGTCCTCGCCCATCGCTCCGCTGAGCTGCGCTGCCTGGTCCATGCTGAAGCCGCTGAGCTTGGAGGTCGTGCCCGGCACGCAGACCGCGAGGTTCTTGGCGGTGTCCGGGTTGCCGAACGCCACCGCCATCGTGCCTTCCTCGGCACCGGGCCCGTCGGGGTTCCACGCCAGGACGTACGGCTTCTTGCCGTTCTCGACGCCCAGCCGGTCGGCCTCGATCAGTGCGCCATCCGCGTCGGTGGCGTTCTTGGCGCGCCGGGCCGCGTCGTCGTACTCCGACATGAGCCGCGCACTCTCGGGGTCGTTGCGCAGCGCACGCTGACCGTCGGAGGAATTCGGGTCCACGCCGAGCTCGCGGGCTCGGTCGTCGAGTTGCTGCTTGAGATCCTGTTTCTGCGCCTCGAACCGCGTCTTGTCCTGCCTGATGCGTTCGCGGTTGGCCATGTCCAGGCCCTCGGCGGGCAGACCCCTGATCTTGGCAAGTTCCTCGGGCTTGGCCTTGACCAGCGCATTCTTCTGCTCGTTGCTGAGGCTGTCCCACCACTTGCGCACGGCTGCCGGGTCGCTGCCCGGTGGCGGCAACGGAGGCAGGGCGCCGTCGGCACCGGAGCGCTGGGCAGCACGGTCCCAGCCGCAGTCGGTCCTGGCGGACTCCTCGAAGCCCGGCGGGATCTTGGTGAGCGCGCCGGCGTATGAGCGCAGCACATTGTCGTAGCCGGACTTCACCTTGTTCAGCGAGTCGTTGACCTGGTTGGCGAGCGCGCGGGTCTGTCCCTCGTCGAGACCCGGCGGACGGCTGCGCCACACGTTGATCGCCTGGTCCGCGGCCCCGCGCATCTGGCCGTAAGCCCGAGACGCCGCCTGCACGATTTCCGCACCGGCCCCGAGTCGTTCGGCGGCAGCCTTGGCGGCGGTCGCGGACAGCTCCGCTCGTGCGGTGAACTTCGTGGCCGCGTCACCGACCCAGTTGCTGACCGCGGTCCTGCCACCCTTGGCCAGCGAATCGCCTGCGCGACCGACAGCACTGATCGCACCGGTGATCGGGTCGGCGGCCGCGGCGATCCGGCCGGCATCACCGGACGCCAGCCTGCCGTACAGATCTTCCGGATCCGGGTAGCTCACTCGCCGCCCCCGAGTCCCCGCAAGAGCTTCACCAGAACCGACGCGTGCTCGTCGTCCGTGCGCTGGTAGGCCTCGGCGTTCGAGACCAGGCCCTCAGCGGCGTCGGTGATCCACGCGGAACCGTGCTGGAGGTCCTGGGAGTGCGTGCCGACGAACTTCGCCAACGCGTCCGCGAACTCCGTCGCCGAGTCGACCTCGCCGAGCGCGCCGGCGTCGAGCTTGAGCATCGAGATCATCTCCGCTGCTTCGCGCACCGCGTCGGAGCCGTTGCCGAACTCCTTGGACGCGTTGCGCAGCAGTTCCGGCTCAACGCCGAACATCGCCACCCCCTGTTGGTCCTCGATCACTGCGACGCGCCCACATCATGGCCGGTTCCCACCTCGCGACTGGAGCATCTCGGGCACGATGTCGCTCATGGCGCAGACAGGGTGGACGGCCGAGCGGTGGACCGCTGTGTTCATCGAGCAGGCGGAGATGTTCCGCAAGGCGGTGGCGGACGCGGATCCGGCCGCCGAGGTGCCGACGCGTCCCGGATGGACCGTGCAGGACCTGGTCGTCCACCTCTCGCGCTTCCTGGAGACCTCCACGGCGTACCTGCGCACCGGCAGCCGTCACCCGATGCAGCCACCGCCCGCCCAGACCGGCCTGACGCCACTGGAGTACCTCGACCTGCAGCTGACGGCCGCCGGCGAAATCCTCACGGCCGTGCCCGGTAACCGCCCGGTGTGGACGTTCTCGCCGTCCGCACCTGACCTCGCGTGGGTGTGGCACCGCCGCATCGCGCACGAGACGGTGCTGCGCCGGTTCGACGCGCAGGCGGTCGTCCGTCAAGTCGTCGCCACGGACGCCGACCTCTGCGCCGACGGCATCGACGAGGTGCTGACCACGATCGTCGCGGCCAAGGTCGCGGGCGACGTGCCGAGCGAGGTGTCGGGCAGCGCCGTGGTGCGACCGACCGACGTGCCGGAGGCGTGGCTGATCACCCTCACCGCGGGCGAGGTGCCGGAGACGCGTGCCGCCGCTCCCGGCGAGGAAGGCGACGCGTCCGTCGTCGGTGATGCCGAGCTCGTCTACTTCTGGCTCTGGAACCGGATGAACCTCACGGAGATGACCGGCGACCGCCGCGTGCTGGACGTTCTGCAGGTCGGACGGGGGCACTGATGCGCAAGATCGCCGCGGCCCTGCTGGGCTGTCTCCTGCTGGCGGGGTGCGCGTCCAGCTGGGAGCAGCAGCTCCGCTACAAGATCGTCTCGGTCGACAACACCACACCGACCGAGTTCTTCAAGCTCGAGCTGGTGGGCGACGTCCCGAAGGACGTCCTGTGGCAGGACAGGGTGGCTTCTCAGCTCCAGCCGCCGGGTGACATCAGCGGTGACCCGAAGGTCGGGGACGAGGTGATCTGCACCGCCACGCAGAAGCAGGGCAGTCCGTTCGCGTCGTGGTCCAAGGACACCAAGCTGAGTGGGTGCAAGAAGGCCTGATGCGCGAGATCAGCGGAGGCGCGGTTGTCGGTGACGAGGTCATCTGCACGATCAAGCAGGAGAAGGGCAGCGCGTTCGGGAACTCGAACGTCCAGACTCACCTGACGGGGTGCAGAAAGGCCTGAAATGGGCCGAAGGCATGAGTTTCGTCACCTCACCAGGGGTGCGATGGGGGTGGTTGACCCCCTGCTCCACTTACACTCGGGAAGCATCCAGCGCGAGCGTGAGGGAGCCACTCGGTGGTCGCCGACCAGTCCCAGCCCGAACAGGAACCCCGTGAGGAGTGCGGCGTCTTCGGCGTCTGGGCTCCCGGTGAGGACGTCTCGAAGCTGACCTACTACGGGCTCTACGCCCTGCAGCACCGCGGCCAGGAGG
The DNA here is from genome assembly GCF_040609115.1 of Lentzea sp. NPDC004782. Classification (NCBI taxonomy): domain Bacteria; kingdom Bacillati; phylum Actinomycetota; class Actinomycetes; order Pseudonocardiales; family Pseudonocardiaceae; genus Lentzea; species Lentzea sp. NPDC004782. The sequence continues at coordinate 34,452 of NZ_JBEXJN010000008.1, read as the reverse complement.
CGGCGGGCATCTCCGTCGGCGACGGGTCGCAGGTCGTCGTCTTCAAGGACCTCGGGCTCGTCAGCCAGGTGTTCGACGAGCAGGTCCTGCAGAGCCTCAAGGGCCACGTGGCGGTCGGGCACTGCCGTTACTCCACCACCGGGTCCACGACCTGGGAGAACGCGCAGCCCACGTTCCGCACGACGGCCGCCGGCAGTGGCCTGAGCCTCGGCCACAACGGCAACCTGGTGAACACCGCCGAGCTGCTGGAGAAGGCCAAGGAGCTCGGCATCGTCGAGCGCAACGGCGCGACGACCGACTCGGACATCCTCTGCGGCCTGCTCGCCCACGCGGCGGCCGACAAGGGCATCGAGCAGGCGGCCCTCGAACTCCTCCCGATGGTCAAGGGCGCGTACTGCCTGACCTTCAGCGACGAGTCCACGCTCTACGCGGCGCGTGACCCGCACGGGGTGCGTCCGCTGGTGCTCGGACGGCTGGAGCGCGGCTGGGTCGTGGCGAGCGAGACGGCGGCGCTGGACATCGTCGGCGCGAGCTTCGTGCGCGAGGTCGAGCCGGGTGAGCTGATCGCGATCGACGGTGACGGCCTGCGCAGCAGCAGGTTCGCCACCCCGGAGCCCAAGGGCTGCATCTTCGAGTACGTCTACCTGGCGCGGCCGGACACGACGATCTCCGGGCGGTCGGTGCACGCGACGCGCGTCGAGATCGGTCGCCGGCTCGCCAAGGAGCATCCGGTCGAGGCCGACCTGGTGATCCCGGTGCCCGAGTCCGGTACGCCGGCCGCGATCGGGTACGCGCAGGCCAGCGGCATCCCGTACGGATCGGGTCTGGTCAAGAACGCCTACGTCGGCCGGACGTTCATCCAGCCGTCGCAGACCATCCGCCAGCTGGGCATCCGGTTGAAGCTGAACCCGCTGCGCGACGTCATCCGCGGCAAGCGGCTGGTCGTCGTGGACGACTCGATCGTGCGCGGCAACACCCAGCGCGCGCTCGTGCGCATGCTGCGCGAGGCCGGTGCGCTCGAGGTGCACGTGCGGATCGCGTCGCCGCCGGTCAAGTGGCCGTGCTTCTACGGCATCGACTTCGCCTCGCGGGCCGAGCTGATCGCGAACGGCCTGGACGACGACGGCATCCGCCGCTCGGTCGGTGCCGACTCGCTCGGCTACGTGTCGCTCGACCAGCTCGTCGCGGCGACCGAGCAGCCCAAGACGCGGCTGTGCTCGGCGTGCTTCGACGGCGAGTACCCGATCGAGCTGCCGCAGGACGCGCTCATCGGCAAGCACCTGCTCGAAGGCCTCAAGGGCGTGGCGGGCTCGGCCGCTCCCGTCCTGGCCAACGGCTATGGTGCCGAGGACGCACTGCGTCGTCCCTGAGGCCTCCAAGATCAAGTGGAAGAAGTTGACGTGACCGACAGCGCCAAGGCCACCTACGCCGCCGCCGGAGTCAGTATCGCCGCAGGTGACGAGGCGGTGGAGAAGCTCAAGCCGTGGGCGGCCAAGGCGCACCGGCCAGAGGTGCTCGGTGGCATCGGCGGCTTCGCCGGGCTGTTCCAGCTCAAGCTCGACCGCTGGAAGGAGCCGGTCCTCGCCTCCTCCACGGACGGTGTCGGCACCAAGATCGCGGTCGCGCAGGCGCTGGACAAGCACGACACGGTCGGCATCGACCTGGTCGCCATGATCGTGGACGACCTGGTCGTCTGCGGTGCCGAGCCGCTGTTCGTGCAGGACTACATCGCGGTCGGCAAGGTCGTGCCGGACAAGATCGCCGCGCTGGTCAAGGGCATCGCCGAGGGCTGTGTGCAGGCCGGCTGCGCGCTGCTCGGCGGCGAGACGGCCGAGCACCCCGGCCTGATGGGCGACGACGACTACGACATCTCCGGCACCGGCGTCGGCGTGGTCGAGCAGTCCAAGCTGCTCGGTCCCGACCGGGTGCGCGACGGCGACGTCGTGATCGCGATGGGCTCGTCCGGCCTGCACTCGAACGGCTACTCGCTCGCCAGGCACGTGCTGCTGGAGATCGCGCGCATGCCGCTGGAGGGTCACGTCGAGGAGTTCGGCCGCACGCTCGGCGAGGAGCTGCTGGAGCCGACCAAGATCTACGCCAAGGACTGCCTCGCGCTGATCGCCGAGACGGAGGTCCGCGGGTTCTCGCACGTCACCGGTGGTGGCCTGGCCGCGAACCTGGCCCGCGTGCTGCCCGACGGCCTGCACGCGACGCTCGACCGCGGCACCTGGACGCCGCCCGCGGTGTTCCAGCTCATCGCCCAGCGCGGCCGGGTGGAGCGCGAGGAGATGGAGAAGGCGTTCAACATGGGCGTCGGCATGGTCGCCGTCGTCGCGCCCGAGGACGTCGACCGCGCGCTGGCCGTGCTCACCGCGCGCCACGTCCCGTCGTGGGTGCTCGGCGAGGTCACCAAGGCCGAGGTCGGCGGGGCCGCACTCGTCGGAGACCACCCGCGTTTCTGAGGCAACCCCCTACGGTCGTCGTTGCGTACTAAGCGGCGACCGAGGAGGGGGACTTGGACCGTCGGGATCTCTGGGACCGCGAGTTCGGGGAGTTCGTCGACGCACGTGCTCTCGTCATGCGTCGCACGGCGTACCTGCTGTGCGGTGACTGGCACCGCGCCGAGGACATCGTCCAGACCGCGCTGATCAAGCTCTACGTGGCCTGGTCACGCGTGCGCAAGGACAGCGTCGACGCCTACGCGCGCAAGGTGCTGGTGCGCACCGCCATCGACGAGGGCCGCCGCGGGTTCTTCCAGCGTGAACGGTCCGTCGACGCCGTGCCCGAACTCGCGGTGACCGACGACTCGGCGGACTTCGACCTGCGGCTGGCGCTTGACGCGTTGCCGCCGGGACAACGCGCCGTCGTCGTGCTGCGGTACTGGGAGGACCTGAGCGTCACCGAGACCGCCCGCATCCTCGGCAGGACGGAGGGCACGGTGAAGAGCCAGGCCGCCAAGGGGCTGGCGGCGTTGCGCGAACTGCTGGAGGACGAGCCGAGGCTGCGGATCTACCGCTCGGAGGTCATCCGCAAGGGCAAGGCCAAGCTCGCACGCAGGCGCGCGGCCATCGCGGGTGCGCTGGCGTTCGTGCTGCTGGCGGGCCTCGGCACGGTCGGCTACCTGGCGTCGCCGCAGCGGACCTCCGACAGCGCGGGGATGGCCGCGGCGGACTCGGTGGTCGATCGCAACACCCGCCTGACCGCGGTCCTGCGCGCCGCGAACGTCGTTCCCGCCGGGATCACCGCACAGGACGTGCCGGGCGCGAAGGCGTTGGAGTTCTTCGAGCGCGACGGCCGGAGCAAGGCGGCGGCGTTGTTCGGGGACGCGCGGGGCACGAGCGCGTTCACGATCATGCTGTACCGCGGCCCCGGTACGAGCGTGCCCGAGTGCCTTGCCGGCGAGGACTGCAGGATCGAGAAGGTCGGCGCAGCCATGGTGCGGTCCGGCGTCGCACGGCGCGAGGACGGCGCCTTCGCGTACGACGTCCGCGCGTATCGCCCTGATGGCACGTACGTCGAAATCCAGAGCGCCAACATCGGCACGTTCCTCGCCGACGCCCCCGGCGTGCTGGACTGGAGCGCCCCGGTCAGCCGGCCGGAGCCCGTGCTCGACCGCGAGACGCTGATAAAGATCGCGACTTTGCCGGGCCTCACCTATTAGCCTGACAGGCATGAACGACGTGACCGTGACTCGGACGCTGGTGATCCCGGCGTCCGAGTTGCGCGAACGTTTTTCCAGGTCAGGTGGGCCGGGCGGGCAGGGAGTGAACACCGCGGACAGCCGCGTGGAGCTCTCGTTCGACCTGGCTGCCTCGCCGTCGATCCCCGAGCACCTCAAGCGCAGGATGCTCGACCGCCTGGAGAGCAGGCTGGTCGACGGCGTGCTCACGATCGCCGCGTCCGAGCACCGCGCGCAGCTGCAGAACCGCGCCGCCGCACGGGAACGCCTCGCCGCGATCCTCCGCAGCGCCGCCGCCCCGCCACCGCCGGTGCGCAAGCCGACCAAGCCCACCAAGGGTTCGAAGGAACGCCGCATCGCGGGCAAGAAACGGCGCGCGGAGACCAAGCGCGGCCGGTCAGGCTCCTGGGACTAGCGCGTAGATCCTCTCCGGCCGCCCGGTTCCGCCGTAGCGCAACCGAACCTCGGCCCGGCCGGACGACACGAAGTGCTCCAGGTACCTGCGCGCGCTCACCCGTGCCACGCCGGTCGACGACGCGCACTCCGACGCCGACAGCCCGTCCGGACGCGACCGCAAGGCGTTCTCCACGAGCCGCGCGGTCTCCGGCGTCAACCCCTTGGGCAGCAACGGTTTCGACGACGGACGAGCGCCGAAGACCTGGTCCACGTCGGCCTGTCCGGCCGAACCCAGCCGGTGCAGCTTCTCGTGCAACGACGCGAAGTGCGCGAGCTGGTCGCGCAGCGCCGAGTAGTCGAACGGCTTGATCAGGTAGTGCAGCACGCCACCGCGCATCGCACTGCGCACGGTCTCGACGTCGGTCGCAGCGGTGATCACGATAACATCGACATCCTCGTTGGCGCGCAACGACTTCAGCACATCCAGCCCGCTCTGGTCGGGCAGGTAGACGTCGAGCAGCACGAGGTCGGGTTTCAACGACGCGACGAGCTTCAACGCGTCGGCGCCGTTGTGCGCGACGCCGGCCACCTCGAAGCCCTCGGTGCGCGCGACGTACCCGCTGTGCACCTTGGCCACCATGAAGTCGTCGTCGACGACGAGCACCCGGATCACCAGGGCAGCCTTGCGGTGAAGACGGAGCCGGACACGCTCACCGAGCCACCGCGCCGCAGGCACGCCCGCCTGATCAGCGCGAGCCCGATGCCGCGTTCGCCGTGCGATGCCGCCTTGGTCGTGAACCCGTGCCGGAACACCTCTTCGGCCAGTTCCGGCGCCACGCCGGGACCTGAGTCGCGCACCACGACCTGGACCTCGTCGTCCAACTGCATCACACCCACCTCGATCCACTTCTGAACGCCGTTCGTGCTCAGCGAGCCCAACGCATCCAACGCGTTGTCGACGAGATTTCCCAGCACCATCACCAGATCCGCCGACAACGCCTCGTCGACGCGTCCCAGCACGCTGTCCGGTGCCATGCGCAGCGCCGTGCCGCGTTCGGCGGCCAGCGAGGCCTTGGCGATCAGCAACGCGGCCACGGCCGGGTCGCCGATGCGCGAGCTGACCTCGGTCCGCCACTGGTCCTGCGCCGAGCTGATCTGGTGAATGTAGTTGCTGACCTCGTCGTACTCCTTCAGCGCGATCAGCCCGGCGATGGTGTGCAGGCGGTTCGCGAACTCGTGCGCCTGCGCCCGCAACGTGTCCGTGGCGTGCTGGGACGCGTCCAGTTCGTGTTGCAGCGCAAGGAGTTCCGTGCGATCTCGCAACGTCACGACCGCTCCCGCACCCTTGATCGGCATGCGGTTCAACGTCAGCACGACGCCCTGCCGCAGCACCAGCTGGTCCACACCGGTCGCGCGCCCGGTCAGCACGTCCCGGAGCCGGTCGTTGAGCTCCAGCTCCTCGACCGACCGGCCGACCGCGTCCTCCGGCAGCGCGAGGAGGTCCCGGGCGTGGTCGTTGACCAGCGTGATCCGGTTCTGCCCGTCGAGGCCGACGACGCCTTCCCTGATGCCGTGCAGCAACGCCTCGCGGTTCTCGACCAGCGCGGTGATCTCGTGCGGCTCCAGCCCGAGCGTCTGGTTCTTCACGCGCCGCGCCAGCAGCAAGGATCCGGTGACGCCGATGACCAGCGCGATCGCCAGGTACCGCAGCACGTCCTCCGGCTGGTCCAGCGCGCCCGCGAACAGGCCGGGCTCGATCACGCCGGCGACCACCATGCCGTCGACCTTGCGGGTCCGTTCGTCGAACACCGGCACGTGCGCCTCGATCGAGCCGTTGATCGTGCCGACCCATGCCTTGCCGTCGAACGCGGTCGTCGGAGTGTCCAGTGTGGACCCGATCTGGGCCGGGTCGGGTGACGCGATCACGATCCGTCGAAGGTCGACGATCAGCACGTAGGAGGCGCCCGAGAGGCTCCGCGCGGTCTCGGCGGGCGCGGCCAGGACCCGCCAGTTGCCCATCGACGTCTGCACGACGTTCGTGGCCGCGACGTTCTCCGCCACGGACAGCATCCGGCGTTCCTCGTTGGAGCGAAAGTTGCTGCCCGTCTGGACGACCGTCAGCGCGCCGACCGCGCACAGTAGCAAGGTGACAACTACGAGTTGCCACACCAGGAGCTGGCTGGCCAGGGAACGGCGGCGGCGCATGAGACCTCCCGTGACCAGAAAGACCGAAAGAAACCTTAGAAGCGCAAGAGCGACATCAAGGTTTACACCAGAGCAACATGTCGAACCACGTGGACGAGAGGCGGGGATCACAGTGTCGGTGAAGGTGTGGGTGGCGGTGGCGACGGCGTTGCTCGCCGTCCTGCTGGTGCCACCGCTGCTGACGCCGGGTGCGGACAGCGGCGAGACCAGCCAGGTGCGGTCGCTGCGCGTGCTGGTGCCGAACCAGCCGGGCGGCGGTTACGACATCACGGCCCGCACCGCGGCGAAGGCCATGGAGGACGCCGGCCTGCTGCGCAACACCGAGGTGTTCAACCTCCCCGGCGCGGGCGGCACGGTCGGGCTCGGCCGCACGGTCGGTGAGCGCGGCAACGGCAAGCTGATCATGTCGATGGGCCTGGGCGTCGTCGGCGCGGTGTACACGAACAAGTCGCCGAACTCGCTGCTCGACACCACCCCGATCGCGAGGCTGATCGAGGAACCGGACATCGTCGTGGTCGCGAAGGACTCGCCGTACACGTCGTTGCAGCAGCTCGTGGACGCGTGGAAGGCCAACCCCGGCGCGGTGACGGTCGGCGGCGGTTCGGCACCAGGTGGTCCCGACCACCTGGCGCCGATGCTGATGGCCAAGGGCGTCGGGCTCGCGCCCAAGAGCGTCAACTACATCCCGTTCGACGGCGGCGGGGAGCTGCTGGCTTCGGTGCTCGGCGGCAAGGTCGCGTTCGGCGTCTCCGGCGTCGGCGAGTACCGCGACCAGATCCAGGCGGGCACGTTGCGGGTGCTCGCGGTGACGAGCGGCAAGCGCGTCAGCGGCATCGACGCGCCGACGCTCAGGGAGTCCGGTGTGGACGTCGAGTTCAGCAACTGGCGCGGCATCGTGGCTCCTCCCGGCATCACGCAGACCGACCGCGACAGGCTGGTCGACCTGCTGCAGCGGATGCAGAAGACACCGCAGTGGGCAGAGGCGTTGCAGCGCAACGGCTGGACCGACGCCTTCGCGCCGGGAGACCAGTTCAAGACCTTCCTGGACAACGAGAACAAGCGGGTGGCAACGGTGCTGAAGGACTTGGGGCTCGCATGACAGCGACGAAATCCTGGTTGCGGGAACGATCTGAGCTGGGCATCTGCGCCCTGCTGGTCGTACTCGGCGTGCTGGTGCTGACCGACGCGCTGCGCATCCCCACCGACTTCGCCCAGCGCGGCCCGGTCGGTCCGAAGGCGGTGCCGATCCTGGTCGGCTCGCTGCTGCTGGTCGTCGCGGTGCTGCTCGCCCGTGACGTGCTGCGCGGCGGCCGCGGCGAGGCGGAGGGCGGCGAGGACGTCGACCTGACCGCGCCCGCCGACTGGCGCACGGTTCTGCTGCTGTGCGGCGCCTTCCTCGCGAACGCCGCGCTGATCGGCGTGGTCGGGTTCCCGATCTCCGGCGCGATCCTCTTCTGGGGCGCGGCCTACGCGCTCGGCAGCCGCAACCTCGTCCGCGACCCGCTGATCGCGGCCGGCATGTCGATCGTGACGTTCCTGGTGTTCAACAACCTGCTCGGCGTCCCGCTCCCCGGTGGCCCGTTGATGGAGGTGTTCTAGGTGGAACAACTGCTCAACGGCTTCGCGACCGCGCTGACGCCGACCCACCTGCTGTTCGCCGCGATCGGCGTGCTGCTCGGCACCGCGATCGGCGTCCTGCCGGGCATCGGACCGGCGATGGCGGTGGCACTGCTGCTGCCCGTCACCTACGGCATGGAGCCGACCGGCGCGTTCATCATGTTCGCGGGCATCTACTACGGCGGCATGTTCGGCGGCTCCACGACGTCGATCCTGCTGAACACACCCGGTGAGAGCGCGGCGGTCGTCACCGCGTTCGAAGGCAATCCCATGGCCCGCAAGGGACGCGGCGCGCAAGCGCTTGCCGCCGCCGCGATCGGCCACTTCACCGGCGGCATCATCGGCACGACGCTGATCGTCCTGCTGGCGCCGTTCGTGGCCAAGCACGCGGTCGACATCGGTGCACCGGACCTGTTCGCGATCATGGTGCTGGCGTTCATCGCGGTGACGTCGGTGCTGGGTTCCTCGCGGATCCGCGGCGTGGCGTCGTTGCTCATCGGTCTCACCATCGGCCTGGTCGGGCTCGACGAGATGACCGGCCAGCAGCGCCTCACGTTCGGTTCGCTGCACCTCGCGGACGGCATCGACGTCGTCGTGGTCGCGGTGGCGTTGTTCGCGGTCGGCGAGGCCCTGTGGGTCGCCGCTCACCTGCGGCGCAAGGCGTTCGAGCCGATCCCGGTCGGTCAGCCGTGGCTGTCGAGGGCGGACCTCAAGCGCACCTGGAAGCCGTGGCTGCGCGGGCCGGTGATCGGGTTCCCGTTCGGCGCGATCCCGGCCGGTGGCGCGGAGATCCCGACGTTCCTGTCGTACGTGACGGAGAAGCGGCTCTCCAAGAACAAGGACGAGTGGGGCAAGGGCGCCATCGAGGGCGTGGCCGGTCCGGAGTCCACGGCATCGGCGTCCGCGGCCGGCACGCTGGTCACGATGCTGACGCTCGGTCTGCCGACCACCGCGGTCGCGGCCGTGATGCTCGCGGCGTTCCAGACGTACGGCATCCAGCCAGGCCCGTTGCTGTTCCAGCGCGAAGCGAACCTGGTGTGGGCGTTGATCGCGTCGCTGTTCATCGGCTTGACGCTGTTGCTGGTGCTGAACCTGCCGCTGGCACCGTTGTGGGCGAAACTACTGCGCATCCCGCGGCCGTACCTGTACGCGGGCATCCTGTTCTTCGCCTCGGTCGGTGCCTACGCGGTGAACGCGGACATCTTCGACCTGCTGCTGATGTTCGTGATCGGCGTGCTGGGCTTCGCGATGCGCCGCTACGGCCTGCCGGTGCTGCCCGCGATCATCGGCGTGATCCTCGGACCGTCCGCCGAACAGCAGATGCGCCGCTCGCTGCAGCTCTCCGACGGCTCGCTCACCGGCCTGGTCAACAGCCCGATGGCCGTCATCGTCTACGTGATCATCCTCTTGATCGTCTTCTTCCCGCTGCTCAAACGCCTCCTCCCCAGCCCAACCCCTCCTGCCGCTCCCACTCCCGAGCGCGAGAAAATCGACGCCTGAAGACTGCACGCGGGGAGCTTTCGTTCGCTCTGAGAGCACGAAAGGGCCCCGCGTGCAGGCTTGAAGCAGGGGTTAGCCGTGGGTGGGGAAGCCCAGGTTGACGCCGTGCTGCTGGGGCCAGCGGGCCGTGATGGCCTTGGCGCGGGTGTAGAACTTCACGCCCTCGGCGCCGTGGACGTGCGTGTCGCCGAACAGCGAGTCCTTCCAGCCGCCGAACGAGTAGTAGGCCATCGGCACGGGGATCGGCACGTTGATGCCGACCATGCCGACGTGCACCCGCCGCTGGTACTCGCGCGCGGCCAGGCCGTCACCGGTGTAGATGGCCGTGCCGTTGCCGTACGGGTTGGCGTTCACCAGTTCCACGGCGTCCTCGAACGTGTCGGCGCGCACGACCGACAGCACCGGGCCGAAGATCTCGTCGGTGTAGATCGTCATGTCCGGCGTGACGTGGTCGAAGAGCGTCGGTGCGAGCCAGAAGCCGTCGGCGTGACCCTCCGGGGCGTAGCCGCGACCGTCGACGACCAGCGTGGCACCGGCCGCCTCACCCGCGTCCACATAGGACCGGACCTTGTCGCGGTGCACGCCGGTGACCAGCGGGCCCATCTGGGCGTTCGGGTCGGTGCCTGGCAGCACCGCCGGGTGCAGGTCGCGGGTCCGTGAGGCGATTTTCTCGACGAGGGCGTCGCCGGTCTCGCCCACCGCGACGACCACCGAGATCGCCATGCAGCGCTCACCCGCGGAGCCGTAGCCGGCGGAAACCGCGGCGTCGGCGGCCACGTCGAGGTCGGCGTCCGGCAGCACGACCATGTGGTTCTTCGCGCCGCCCAGCGCCTGCACGCGCTTGCCGGCCGCGGTGCCGCGCGAGTACACGTGCCGCGCGATCGGGGTCGAGCCGACGAACGACGCCGCGGCCACGTCCGGGTGGTCGAGCAGGGCGTTGACCGCGAAGGCGTCACCCTGCAGCACGTTCAGCACGCCGTCGGGCAGCCCGGCCTCCTGGAACAGCTCGGCCAGCCGCACGGACGCGGACGGGTCGCGCTCGGAAGGCTTGAGCACGAAGGTGTTTCCGCAGGCGATGGCGATCGGGAACATCCACATCGGCACCATCACGGGGAAGTTGAACGGCGTGATGCCCGCGACGACACCCAGCGGCTGCCGCACCGAGTACGCGTCGACGCCACGCGAGACCTGCTCGGAGTGCTCGCCCTTGAGCAGCTGCGGGATGCCGCACGCGAACTCCACGACCTCCAGGCCGCGCTGCACCTCACCGGCGGCGTCGGAGAGCACCTTGCCGTGCTCGGACGTGATGATCTCCGCGAGCTCGGCACGTGCCTCGTGCAGCAGGTGGCGGTAGGCGAACAGGATCCGCGACCGCGTCGACAGCGACGACTCGGACCAGGACTGCGCTGCCTTCAAGGAGGAAGAGACCGCGAGGTCGACATCGGCCTGCTCGGCCAGCACGACCTGAGCCGCCACCTGCCCGGTCGCGGGGTTGAAGACGTCCGACGTGCGGGACGACACCCCTGTGGTGCGGGCGCCGTCGATCCAGTGGGGGATGGTGCTCAACGCAAGCCTCCTGGTGGGGCGGTGGTGTTGCGGACTACGAGAGAGGGGTTGAGGAGATGGCGCACGGGTTCGGTGCGCCCGTCACGAACTCGCTGCAGCAGTGCGAGCGCCGCCAACCGGCCGAACTCGGCACGGGGCTGGTCGATCGTGGTCAGCGAGACGTGGCGAAGAGCCGCCAGCGACGTGTTGTCGTACCCCACGACGGAAACGTCGGCAGGCACGCGCAGCCCCGCGTCCTCAAGGGCAGAGATCGCACCGACGGCGTTGAAGTCGTTGCAGGACAGGATGGCCGTGGGCAGCGTGCCGGACTCGATCAGCGAACGGATCGCCCGCGCACCGGCCGTGTCGGTGTACTCGGACGACACGACCTGGGGCGTGAGCCCGTGCGCCTCCATCGCGGCGACGTAGCCACGCCGGCGCGGCCCGGCCTGCGTGCCCTCACCGCCGTCCAAATGGGCAATGCGCCGGTGCCCCAACGACACCAGGTGGTCGATCGCGAGCCGCGCGCCCTGCTCGCCGTCGTCGTTCACCGTATCCACAGTGGACACACGTGACGACCGGGCCACGAGCACGATCGGAAGTTGTTCGGCCGCCTTGGAGATCGCCGTCGCGGGCACCACCGGCGAGAGCAGGATCAGCCCGGCGGGCCGGAAGGACTGCAACGACTCCAACGCGCGGCGCTCGCGGGCGGGCGAGCGGCCGCCGGTGTTGATGATGATGTCGAACCCCTGCTCGCGCGCGACCTCGTCGATGCCGTCCACGACCTCGGCGAAGAACGCGTTGTGCAGGTCGGACACCATCACGCCGAGAACGGTCGACGTGCGCGAGGCCAGCGACCGCGCCATCGCGTGCGGCGAGTACCCCAGTTCTTCGGCCGCCTTCAGCACAGCGGCGCGTCGCGCATCGCTCACCTTGGGTGAGTTGCGCATCACGAGTGACACCAGTGCGCGGGACACGCCCGCACGCAGAGCCACGTCCTCCATCGTCGGTCTGACCACCGGTGACCACCTCCCCTCACGTCACGGGCGGGAAACACACCCTTGACACCCGTGTGACGGAAGCTACAGCATTAGAGCGCTCCAACCAATAGAGCGCTCTAACACATTACGGCCGAGAACAGGGGAAACCTGCGATGCGGATCGGAGTAGCGGGTGTCGGCAGGATCGGCACCATGCACGCGACCAACCTCGCCGCACTGGATCGAGTCGACGAGGTGCTTCTCTTCGACCCGGTGCCCGGTCGTGCCGCGCAGGCGTCGGCCGAGCTGAGCGGAACCAAGGCGGTCGACGACCTCGACACGTTGCTCGGCAACGTCGACGGCGTCCTGCTCGCCACCCCGACCAACACCCACCCGGAGATGCTCCGCGCGGCGATCGCCCGTGGCGTCCCGACCCTGTGCGAGAAGCCGATCGCGAGCGATCTCGCCGAGATGACCGCGCTGGTCGAGGACGTCGAGAAGTCCGGCGTGGAGGTCTTGGTGGGCTTCCAGCGCCGCTTCGACCCGGCCATCTACGAGCTGAACCGCCGCATCCGCGCGGGCGAGGTCGGCGACATCTACCTGGTCAGGGCCGTCGGCAACGACGCGAACCCGCCGGACTTCTCCTACCTGCCCGCGTCCGGCGGCATCTTCCGCGACCTGCTGATCCACGACCTGGACTGCGTGCCGTGGCTGGTCGGCGAGCCGGTCGTCGAGGTCTACGCGAGCGGTTCGGTGCTGGTGCACCAGGCGTTCGCGGACGCCGACGACGTGGACAACGCGGTCGTCGTGCTGAAGTTCGCGGGCGGCGCGCACGCCACCCTGGCCGGCGGCCGGCACGACCCGGTCGGCTACGACCACCGCATCGAGGTGCTGGGCAGCAAGGACTCGCTGGTCGCGGGCGTCGACCCGCGCACGCCCCTGAACTCGCTGGAGCCCGGCGGTCACGTGGCCGGACCGGACGCCTACCCCGGTTTCCCGGAGCGCTTCCACCGCGCGTACGTCAACGAGATGAACCTGTTCACGCAGGTCATCAAGGGCGAAGTCGCGAACCCGTCCCCCGCGCGGGAGAGTCTGATCAGCCTTCGCCTGGCTGAAGCGTGTGAGCAGTCGCGCCGCACCGGCGCACCGGTGCAGATCGAGGGGAACTGACGAGCATGGCGAAGATCGCTGGGGCACCCATCTCCTGGGGCGTGTGCGAGGTTCCGGGCTGGGGCAACGTGCTGCCGTCCGGCACGGTGCTGAGTGAGATGCACTCGCTCGGCCTCACCGCCACGGAGCTCGGACCGCCGGACTACCTCCCGGCCGACCCCGAAGCGTTGAAGACCCTCCTGATCAGCCACGAGCTCACCCTCGTCGGCGGTTTCCTCGCCGTCACGCTGCACACGGACGTCCAGTCCACTCTGGACGAAGCCGACCGCGTGGCCGGAATCCTCAAGGCGGGCGGGGCCGAGGTGCTCGTGCTCGCCGCCGCGACCGGGCTGGACGGTTACGACGAACGACCGCAGCTCACCGACGACGAGTGGAACACCCTCGTCGACACCTGCGCGAAGATCCGTGAGATCGCTGCGGAGCACGGGCTGAGCACCGTGCTGCACCCGCACGTGGGCACCCACGTCGAGCGGGAGGCGGAGGTCGACAGGTTCCTCGCGGACTCCGATCTCCAGCTCTGCCTGGACACCGGCCACCTGCTCATCGGTGGCACGGACCCGGTCGAGCTGGCGCGCCGCTACCCGGACCGGATCGGTCACGTGCACCTCAAGGACGTGCGTGACGAGATCGCGGCGAAGGTGCGCAGCGGCGAGCTCAGTTACACCGATGCCGTGGAACAGGGCATCTACGTGCCGCTCGGGGACGGCGACGTGGACGTGGAAGCGCTGGTGAAGCTCGTTCAAGAGGCGGGCTACACCGGATGGTTCGTGCTTGAGCAGGACACGCAGCTCAAGGACGGCAGTCCAGTGGACAAGCCACTGAAGGACACCGCGCGCAGCCTCGCGCACCTCAGCAAGATCCTCTGAAGGGACTGGAGACGATGAAGTCTCGCTTGGTCATCCGCGCGGGCGTTGCTCTCGCCGGTGTTGCTCTACTCGCCGCCTGCAGCGGTCCCACTGGTACTAACACCCAGAACACGCAGAACAACAGCGCGCCGGCGACCGGAGACCTCAAGGTCGCCGTCATCACGCACGGCACCGCGGGCGACGCGTTCTGGAGCGTCGTGAAGGTCGGCGCGGAGGACGCGGGCAAGCAGCTCGGCGTCGGCGTCACCTACAACTCCGACGGCGACCCCGGCGCCCAGGCCAAGCTGATCGACAACGCCGTGTCGCAGAAGGTCGGCGGCATCGTGGTGTCGATGGCGAACCCGGACGCGTTGAAGACCTCCATCCAGAACGCCGTCAAGGCCGGCATCCCGGTCATCACGATCAACTCCGGCAGCGCGAAGAGCGCGGAGTTCGGCGCCATGGCGCACGTCGGCCAGGAGGAGTCGATCGCGGGTGAGGAGGCCGGCAAGAAGCTCAAGGCGGCCGGCAAGACCAAGCTCCTGTGCGTGATCCACGAGGCCGGCAACACGGGCCTCAACCAGCGCTGCGACGGTGCCCGCACCGGTTTCGGCGGCACGGTGGAGAACCTCCAGGTCGACATCTCCAACCCGACCGACATCGAGTCCCGGATCAAGGCCAAGCTGCAGTCCGACACGTCGTTCGACGGTGTGCTCGCGCTGAACCCGCAGGTGGCCGTGAACGCCGCGTCGGCGATCAAGGGCGCGGGCTCGAAGGCGCAGGTCGCGACGTTCGACCTGAACGCCGACGTGGTGAGCGCGATCAAGTCCGGTGACGTGCTGTTCGCCGTCGACCAGCAGCAGTACGAGCAGGGCTACCTGCCGATCGTGATGCTGAAGCTCTTCCACGACAACGCCAACACCCTCGGCGGTGGTAAGCCCGTCCTGACCGGTCCCGGCTTCGTCGACAAGTCCAACGTGGACAAGGTCGCGGAGTACGCCAAGGCCGGAAAGCGCTAGGGAGGACAGGGAGAGATGACCGTGACGGCTCAAGCGCCACCGGCTGCCGACGAACGGCTGGGCAAGCCGAGGTTGCTCGACCAGCTGGTCGTGCGTCCGGAGATCGGCGCCCTGCTCGGTGCACTGCTCGTGTTCCTGTTCTTCTCCGTGGTCACCGAGCAGTTCCTGAGCCTGGGCGGTGCGGCCACGTGGCTGGACGACGCCTCGATGCTCGGCATCATGGCGGTGGCCGTGGCGTTGCTCATGATCGGCGGCGAGTTCGACCTGTCCGCCGGCGTCATGACCGCGTCCACGGCGCTCGTCACGGCCATCCTCTCCACCCAGCTGGGTCTCAACGTCTGGCTGTCGTTGCTGGTCTCGCTCGCCTTCGCGCTGGCGGTGGGCGCGTTGAACGGCTGGCTCGTGATGCGCACGGGCCTGCCGAGCTTCATCGTCACGCTGGGCAGCTTCCTCGCGTTGCAGGGCCTCAACCTCGGCGTGACGCGCCTGATGACCGGCAGCGTGCAGGTGTCGGGCATGCGGGACACCGTCGGCTACGAGTCGGCGGGCTTCCTGTTCGCTTCGACGTTCCAGATCGGCGGCCAGAGCTTCTACGTGTCGATCATCTGGTGGGTGCTGTTCACGGTCATCGCCTCGACCGTGCTGGTGCGCACCAAGTTCGGGAACTGGATCTTCGCGATCGGTGGTGCCGCGCAGAGCTCGCGCGCGGTCGGTGTGCCGGTCGTGCGGTCGAAGATCCTGCTGTTCATGACGACCGCGTTCGCCGCGTGGCTGGTCGGGTCGATCAACATCCTGCGGTACGCGAGCGTGCAGGCGAACCAGGGCATCGGCCTGGAGTTCCAGTACATCATCGCGGCGGTGATCGGCGGCTGCCTGCTGACCGGCGGTTTCGGTTCCGCGGTGGGCGCGGCGATCGGCGCGCTGATCTTCGGCATGGCCCGGCAGGGCATCGTCTACGCCGGGTGGAACAGCGACTGGTTCCAGCTGTTCCTCGGCGTGATGCTGCTGGCCGCCGTGCTGGTGAACAACATGCTGCGGCGCCGGGCGGAAAGGGTGAAGCGATGACGTCCCTGATCGAAGTCGAGAACATCGGCAAGACCTACGGCAGCGTCATCGCGTTGAGCGACGTGTCCACTGTGGTCAACGCGGGTGAGGTCACCTGCGTGCTCGGCGACAACGGGGCCGGCAAGTCGACCCTGATCAAGATCCTGGCCGGAGTCCACCAGCACGACCAGGGCTCGTTCAAGGTCGAGGGCGAGGAGATCAGGTTCTCGTCGCCGCGCGAGGCCCTGGACCACGGCATCGCGACCGTGTACCAGGACCTCGCGGTCGTGCCGCTGATGTCGGTGTGGCGCAACTTCTTCCTGGGCTCCGAACCGACGACCAGGTTCGGTTTCCTGGACCGGAAGAAGGGCCGGGAGATCACCAAGAAGGCGTTGTCCGACATGGGCATCGACCTGCGGGACGTGGAGCAGCCGGTCGGCACGCTCTCCGGCGGTGAACGGCAGTGCGTCGCCATCGCCCGTGCCGTGTACTTCGGCGCCAAGGTGCTGATCCTGGACGAACCGACCGCGGCGCTCGGCGTGAAGCAGGCCGGTGTCGTGCTGAAGTACGTGGCCCAGGCGCGTGATCGCGGCCTCGGCGTCGTGCTGATCACGCACAACCCGCACCACGCCTACCCGGTCGGCAACCGGTTCCTGCTGCTCAAGCGCGGCCGCGCGCTGGGCAGCTACGAGAAGTCGGAGATCGGCCTGGAGGAGCTGACGCGGCAGATGGCAGGTGGAGCGGAACTCGAAGCGCTGGCTCACGAACTGCGGGGTGTCGAGGCGTGACGTCTCTGGAAGTGCTGACCGTCGGCCGGGTCGGGGTCGACCTCTACCCCGAGCAGTCGGGGGTGCCACTGGCCGAGGTCAGCACCTTCGCCAAGTCGCTCGGCGGCACCGCGACCAACGTCGCGGTCGCCGCCGCTCGGCTGGGGCGGAAAGCCGGCGTGCTCACGAAGGTCGGTCCGGACGGGTTCGGAACCTATGTGCGGCAGGCGCTGGAGAGCTTCGGAGTGTCGTCCGAGCACGTCGGCACCTCGCCCGACCTGCTGACGCCGGTGGTGTTCTGCGAGCTCAACCCGCCCGCGGACCCGCCGTTGCTGTTCTACCGGCTGCCGATCGCGCCGGACCTGACGTTGAACGAGGACGACGTGCCGTGGTCGCTCGTGCGCGACGTCCCGCTGTTGTGGGTGACGGGCACCGGGGTGTCCGCCGAACCGGCCCGCTCGACCCAGCGGGCGATGCTCGGCAGCCGGGCCCGGCACGGGCACACCGTGCTGGATCTCGACTACCGGCCGATGTTCTGGCCGGACGTCAAGACCGCGCGTGCCGAGATCAGCTGGATGCTCGACCACGTGACGGTCGCCGTGGGCAACCGGACGGAGTGCGAGATCGCGGTCGGCACGTCCGATCCCGACGAGGCCGCCGACCGGCTGCTGGCTCGCGGAATCTCGTTGGCGCTGGTCAAGAAGGGCGCCGAGGGCGTTCTCGTGGCCACGCCGGAAGGTCGTTGGACCGTGGAACCGAACCCGGTCGAGGTCGTGTGCGGCCTCGGTGCCGGTGACGCGTTCGGCGGGTCGTTGGTGCACGGCCTGCTGTCGGGCTGGGACCCGGTGAAGATCGCCCGCTACGCCAACGCGGCCGGCGCGATCGTGGCGTCCCGGCTGGCCTGCGCGGACGCCATGCCGGACCAGAAAGAGATCGAGGAACTGCTGTGATCACTGACGAGCAGTGGGCTTCTTTGCTGGAGACCCGCGCGACCGACCCCGGCGCGATGCGGCGGGCGTACCAGGCGCGGAGGCGGCGGAACTCGTTGCTGAACGGCAAGTCCACGCTGTTCCTGGTCGCGGCGGACCACCCGGCACGCGGTGCTCTCGGCGTCGGCGGCGACCCGCTGGCGATGGCCGACCGGCGGTCGCTGCTCGGCAGGTTGCTGACGGCGCTGGCGAACCCCGAGGTCGACGGCGTCCTCGGCACGCCGGACGTCATCGAGGACCTGTTGCTGCTGGACGGCCTGCACGAACGCGTGGTCATCGGTTCGATGAACCGCGGTGGCCTGGCCGGCGCGGACTGGGAGATCGACGACAGGTTCACCGCGTACGACGCGTCGTCCATCGCCGCGTTCGGGCTGGACGGCGGCAAGATGCTGCTGCGCCTGGTCGACTCGGACCCCGGCACGATCCCCACGCTGGAAGGCTGCGCGCGGGCCGTCACCGAGCTCGCCGAGCACGGGTTGATGGCGATGGTGGAACCGTTGCCGTACAAGCGTGATCACAACGACAAGCTGGTGCTGCAGAAGGACGCGGCGGCGCTGTCGCGTGCCTCGGCCGTGGCCGCCGGGCTGGGCGCGACCTCCGCCTACACCTGGCTGAAGCTGCCCGCGCCGGACGAGCCGGACGTCGTGCTGGACACCACCGCGTTGCCCGCGCTGGTGCTCGGTGGCGTGCCGTCCGAACGGCCGGAGGACGACCTCGCGTCGTGGGGCCGCTCGTTGCGCCACCCGACCGTGCGCGGCCTGGTCGTCGGTCGCGCGTTGCTCTACCCGCCGGACGGCGACGTCGCCGCCGCGGTCGCCGCCGCCGCTGAAGTTCTGCGCACCGCGAGGGGAATCACGGTATGACTTTGCACCGTCCACACGGGACGCTCTCGACCTCGACGGACGTCATCCACCTGACACCGGAGGACGCGGGCTGGACCTGCACGGGACTGCGCGTGCTGAGGATCGAGGCCGGTTGGGTGCGCACGATCGAGACCGGTGAGTTCGAGGCGTTCGTGCTGCCGCTCGCCGGATCGCTGACGGTCGAGGTCGACGACGAGAGGTACGAGCTGCAGGGCCGTGACTCGGTGTTCACCCGCGTCACGGACTTCGCCTACGTGCCGCGTGACGCCTCGGTGAAGCTGTCCTCTGTGGGTGGTTGTGAGGTCGCGCTGCCGATGGCTCGGTGCTCGCGGCGGCTGACGCCGAAGTACGGCCCGGCCGACGGCGTTCCGGTCGAGGTGAGGGGTTCCGGCAACGCCACCCGCCAGGTCACGAACTTCGGCGTGCCCGGCGTGTGGGACCACGCGGACAAGCTCAACGCGTGCGAGCTGATCACCCCGGACGGCAACTGGTCGTCGTACCCGCCGCACAAGCACGACGACACCGAGCCGTGCCTCGTGAACAACGAGGAGATCTACTACTTCCGCATCGCCGACCGCGACCAGGTCACCCCGTCCCGCACGGGTTTCGGTTTCCACCGCACGTACACCGACGACGGCACGATCGACGAGGACGTGACCGTGCGCGACGGTGACGTGTTCCTGATCCCGCGCGGCTACCACGGTCCGTGCGTCGCGGCGCCGGGTTACCCGATGTACTACCTGAACGTGCTGGCCGGACCGGGCGACGAGCGTTCGATGGCGTTCTGCGACGACCCGGCGCACACCTGGGTCCGCGACAGCTGGGCGACGCAGGAACTGGACCCGCGCTGCCCGGTCACGACCGCAGAGGGGCGGGTCAAGTGAAGCTCACGACCGCACAGGCGCTGGTCCGCTGGATGCTGGCGCAGCGCACGGAGTTGTTCGACGGCACGCAGGCGCCGCTGTTCCCCGGCGTGTTCGGGATCTTCGGTCACGGCAACGTGCTCGGTCTCGGCAACGCGCTCGAAGAGGTCCGCGACCGCCTGCCGGTCTGGCGCGGTCACAACGAGCAGGGCATGGCGCTGGCCGCGGTCGGCATCGGCAAGGCCACCCACCGCCGCCACGTCGGCGTGGCCACCTCGTCGATCGGACCGGGCGCGCTGAACATGGTGACCGCGGCGGGCGTCGCCCACGCGAACCGCCTGCCGTTGCTGCTCCTGCCCGGTGACACGTTCACCGGCCGCGCCCCCGACCCGGTGCTGCAGCAGGTCGAGCACTTCCACGACCCGACCGCGACGGTGAACGACGCGTTCCGCGCGGTCAGCCGCTACTTCGACCGCATCACCCGTCCCGAGCAGCTGCTGTCGACGTTGCCGCAGGTCGCGCGCGTCCTCACCGACCCGGCCGACTGCGGTCCGGTGACCCTGGCGCTGCCGCAGGACGTCCAGGCCGAGTCCTACGACTTCCCCGACGCGCTGTTCACCCCGGTCGTGCACCGCCTGCAACGGCAACGCCCGGACCTGCACGCCCTGGCCGACGCCGCACGGGCGATCCGCGGCGCGTCCCGCCCGTTGCTGGTCCTGGGCGGCGGCGTCCGCTACTCCGGCGCTGCCGGACGGGCGCTGCGGTTCGCCGAGCAGCACAACATCCCGATCACCGAGACCACCGCAGGCCGCACGCTCGTCCCGCACGACCACCCGCTGCACGCCGGCCCGCTCGGCATCACGGGTTCGACGTCGGCCAACGTCCTCGCGGGGGAGGCGGACCTGGTCATCGCCGTCGGCACCCGCCTGCAGGACTTCACCACGGCGTCCTGGACCGTCTTCGCGCCGGGTGTGCACCTGATCTCGTTGAACGCGGCCCGCTTCGACGCCGTGAAGCACGGCTCGTTCGCCCTGGTCGCCGACGCCGACGAGGGCCTGCGCGAACTGACCGACGTCCTCGGCACCTGGCAGGCCCCCGCCGACTGGGCTCGTCGGTCCCAGACCGAACGCGCGAAGTGGGACCGGCACATCACGTCACTGCGCGAGCCTTCCGCGGGCCTGCCCACGTACGCCCAGGTCGTCGGCGTCGTGAACGACGTCAGCGGTCCCACCGACTACGTGATGACCGCGTCCGGCGGCCTGCCCGGCGAGCTGATCGGGGGCTGGCGCGCGACCGGCGAGGCCACCATGGACGTCGAGTACGGCTTCTCCTGCATGGGCTACGAACTGGCCGGTGCCTGGGGCGCCGCCATCGCGCACACCGAGGGCGTGGTCACCACCCTGCTCGGCGACGGCTCGTACCTGATGCTGAACGCCGAACTGTTCTCCGCGGCCTTCGCGGGCCACGGCTTCGTCGCGGTCGTCTGCGACAACGACGGCTACGCGGTCATCCACCGCCTGCAGACGGGCCAGGGCGGCGCGGGCTACAACAACCTCTACGCCGACTGCACCACCAGTCACGCCGAACCCCCGCGCACGGACTTCGCCGCCCACGCCGCCGCGATGGGCTGCGCGGTCTTCCCCGTGGAGTCTTTGGGCGACCTCGAAGGCGCCTACCGCAAGGCCCGCGAGGTGGCGGTCAGCGAGAAGCGCCCGGCTGTCGTCGTGATCCGCACGCACCCGTCGTCGTGGACCGAGGCCGGGGCGTGGTGGGAGGTCGGTGTGCCGGAGGTCTCGCACCGGCCGGAGATCGCGGCAGCGCGCGAGGAAGTCCTGGAGGGCAAGGCGCGGCAGGTGCGCTACTTGAGCTGAGCGTCACCGCCCAGTGACTGAGACAACCGCACGCAGGGGAACAACGCGCGCACGAGCTCCCTTGAACAGTTAGTTAGGTCTACGAACTGTTCGAGGGAGCTTCTCGTGAGCCTGCTCTTCTCCCCGCTGACCCTGCGGTCGGTCACCCTGCCCAACCGCATCGCGGTGAGCCCGATGTGCCAGTACTCGGCCACCGACGGCGTGCCGAACGACTGGCACCTCGTCCACCTGGGCTCCCGCGCCGTCGGCGGCGCCGGCCTGGTGATCGCCGAGGCGACGGCAGTCGAGCCGCGTGGCCGGATCTCCGCGCAGGACGTCGGCATCTGGAACGACGAGCAGGTCGCGGCGTGGCGGCGGATCACCGCGTTCGTCAAGGAGCAGGGCAGCGTCCCCGGCATCCAGCTCGCGCACGCAGGCCGCAAGGCGTTCGGCGACTGGGTCCCGGTCGCGCCGACGACCGAGCCGTTTCCCGGCCTGAACACGCCGGAGAAGCTCACCGAGCACGGCAGCGTCGTCAAGGCGTTCGTCGAAGGTGCACTCAGGGCGGTCGAGGCCGGGTTCGAGGTGCTCGAGATCCACGCCGCCCACGGCTACCTGCTCCACGAGTACTACTCGCCGCTCACGAACGAGGGCAGCACCGAGGAACGCATCGCCGTCCCCGTCGAGGTCACCGCCGCCGTGAGGGCAGCGGTCGGCCCGGACGTGCCGGTGATCGTCAGGATCTCCGGCACCGACTGGGTGGAGGACGGCTGGACCGCCGACGACAGCGTTGTGCTGGCGCAGGCGCTCAAGGCCGCGGGTGCGGACCTGATCGACGTGTCCAGCGGTGGCAACACCGCGCAGGCGGACATCCCGATCGGGCCCGGCTACCAGGTGCCGCTCGCCGAGGCGGTGCGACGCAAGGCAGACGTGCCCACGGGTGCGGTCGGCCTGATCACCGAGGCGAATCAGGCCGAACAGGTGTTGAACGACGGTTCCGCCGACCTGGTCCTGCTCGCGCGCGAACTGCTCCGCGACCCGTACTGGCCGCTGCACGCGGCACAGCAACTGGGTGTGGAGGTCAAGGCGCCGAGGCAGTACGCCAGGGCGTTCTGAGGGCGCCCTCAGAGTTCAAGGGTTGGGCACCGATGATCGGTTTTGCCCAACCCTTGAACTCTTCAGGCTGAATTCAGCGACGGTAGTCGTCATAGTCGTCGTACGGGTCGTCGTGGCGTTCTTCGCCACCACTCCCGTTCGACGACGGTTCGCCAGACAGCTCGCGCTGCAGAGCAGCGAAGTCGGTCTCATGGGAGCTGTACTTGAGCTCCCTGGCGACCTTCGTCTGCTTGGCCTTCGCTCGGCCGCGCCCCATGGCTCGACCCCCTCGCACAGGGACGGGGGCGGCCGGGGGAACGGCGGCCCCACTCGTCTCGACAACTAGTTCCTGGTAACTACCGTACCGTGCCGATGGGGTTCCTCGCGACGCGGTAGGCGTGACACGTACCGCCAAATCTCGCCGCCACCCCCGCGTGGAAGGATGCACAGGTGCCCAGACCGTTCGTCGCCTACCTTCGGGTGTACGAACCGTTATCGGCAATGGACGCACCGCTAGCGGACAAAGTCCGAAAAGCCCTGGAAACAGGCCCGATACCTAGATCTGAGGTCGGGGACCTGGAACGGGAGCTGTGGTTGCGATCACAGTTGGCCGAGAAGATGCTTCCCGGCGACGCCCACTTCGACGTGATGACGATCAGTCCGGCCGAGGTTCCGACGTCTGACGCCGCGCGTGTCGGCCCCGGACCCCTCGTCTGCCCGCTCGACCTCAGGGCGCGGTCCGCGGCGGCTCTGGTGGGCTTCCTGGCTTCTTCTCCGCCGATCCTGCAGGACGCGGCCCTCAACGTTTCTCCGGAGACGGTGCGAGCGCGCGCGTCCGCCGTGATGGCGGAGCTCGCGGGAGGGGCGGTCCACGTCATCTCCACGACCTGGACGGTGCCGCTGCCCTGGTTCGCCCTCGTCGACCCGGCCCAGCGCCGCGTGGTGCTCGCCAGCGCCCAGGACGACCCGGAACGGCAGGTCTCCTGGCGCGTTGCCATGGCCGACGCGCGCCGCCGCATCGCACGGGCGTTGAAGGTCGTGAAGGCGTCGCTGGGCGAGGAGGGGCCGGCCAAGGTTCTCGCCGACACCGGACGCTGGCTGGAGCACTTCCACCCGCACTCGGCGGTCGAGCTCGACTACGGCGGCCTGGTCCAGCTGCTGGAGGACAAGGACCTCCTGGAGGACAGCTCGGCGGCCGACGTCAACGCCATCGTGGACGCCCTCGAAACCGGTGACGCCGAAGAGGTCGCTTTGCGCTACGAGACGCTGCGCGAGTTCTGGGGCGAGCTGGCCCGCAGGGAACGCCACGGCTGAAGCAGCACCCTCGCGGCCACCGCCGCGACGGCGGCAAGCAGCATCGCCGCCGGCCACGCCACGTGCACCGCGACCCAGCTCGCGACGAACGGCGTGATCGACGCGCTGAGGTAGTTGGCCGAGTTCTGCATGGCGATCGCGGTGGCGCTGCGGCCGTCCGGCGCGAGCTCACCGGCCTCGGTGACCGCGAGACCGTTCCAGCACACCGCCAGCGCGGTCGTCGGGACCAGCACGGCGACGAGCACGGGCATCGGTGCCTGGTCGAGCACCGCGACCAGCGCGAACCCCACCGCCGTGGCAACCGCGACGATCTTCAACGGCCCCACGCGGCTGCGCACCCGGTCCGACCACACGCCCACGGCCAGCCTCCCGGCGCCGCCCAGCGCCTGCGCCACGCCGAACACCACCGCGGCGGCCGTGACGGTCATGCCGTGGGTGCTCAGCAACGGCACGAGCAGAGCGGTCGCGGTGAACTGCGGTACCACGAGCAGCCCGCTGGCCAGCGACAACCTGAGCAGCTTCGGATCGGAGAGGATCAGGCCGTGGTCGCTGCCCGCCCTGGTCGCGCCGGGCGGCTCGCGGACCAGCAGTGCCACGGCCACCGCCACGAAAGCGGTCACCGAGGCCAACGCCACGAACGCCGCCGGGACGCCGCGGGCGATCGCGACCCCCGGCAGGAACGCCGCGGTGAGCGCCGCGCCCAGTGGGGTCGCCGTCTGCCGCACCCCCATGGCCAGCCCGCGGTTGCCCGCGCTGAACCAGGACATGACCGCACGGCCGCTGGCGGCGTTCACGCTCGCCCCGAAGAGCCCGGCGCCGAGCAACGCCACACCCGCGAGCCACGCGTTGCCGAGCGCCACCCCGAGCAGGCAGGCGGCCGCGCCGGCACCGCCGATGGTCATGGCGACCCGTTCGCCGCGGCGGTCCGCGAAAACTCCCCAGGGGACCAGCGCGACCATGGTGCCGAGGTTCACGGCGCCGAGAAGCAACCCCACCTGGGGCAACGTCAGGGAGAAGTGCTGCTGGAGCTGGGGGCTGATCGCCGGCAGGCCGAGGAAGACGGCCGCGTTCACACCCTGCGCCAGAGCTCCGATGCACAGCACGACCCAGCGGTACCCCATGAGGGCACGCTAGGTCTGCTGTTCAAAAAGTGGAACGTACTTCTCATCTCTTGGGACGGTGGTGGCCACGCTCGGCCGCCAGCAGCTCGTCCACCGACGCGCTCCCGCGCTGGTAGCGGGAAGCGATCTCGGCGTTGAGCTTGTCCACGACCACCTGCACCTCGCGCCGCCGCACCGATACCGAGGCCTCTTCCGAGATGAACGTCTCCAACGCCTCGGCGAGCCGATCGTCGGACAACTTGCTCACGTCGGAGAGGTCCACGTCGGAGACCAAAGCCTCAACGTGCCGTTGATGTGCATCAGCACGTGACGGCTCATGGGTCTGGTACCGGCCGAGGCCGGTCGCCGGACCAACGGCGTTCGTGGAGAGGATCGTGGCCAGCTGCTCGACCACCGCCGAGCCACCGGAACTGCGGCGCTCCTGCTCCGCGCGCACGATGTCGATCCGCGCGTGCAGCAGCCGCCGCAGGTAGGACAGGTCGGTCTCTTCCTGCGCTGCCTCGTCGCGGAGTTCGCGCACCTCGACGAGCGGGCGCTGCTCGACGCCCTCCGTGTAGTCGGGGGCGAGCACCCGGTCGATTCGGCGGCGCCCGCCAGGACGCACCTCGATCACGTGTCCATCCTGCGGTAGATCCTCCTCACCCGCCAACACATCCCATGCACCAAACTTGTCTCAAATGTGCACGCCTAGGAGCTTTCGCGTCTCATCTGGCGTCAAAGCAGGTCGTTGTGCGATCTTGGCCAGACCAGCGGCACGCGCTACGAGCTGTGCGTTGTCCCTCACCGGCACGCCACGTGAGTAGCTGATGGTGTCTTCCATACCCACTCGGAGATGGCCCCCCGCACCCAATGCGGTGAACATCACCGGAAGAGTGGTACGACCGATCCCGGTGGCGGAAAACGTTGCCCCGTCTGGCAGAGCGTTGACCGCGGCGACCAGTGTGGCGGCATCACCGGGCATGCCGCCCGGCACTCCCATGACGAAGTCCACGTGCACGTGGCCGCCCGCGGGCAGGCCGTGCTGGTCCAGCAGCCGCTTCAACGACGCGAGCTGGCCGATGTCGAAGATCTCGTACTCCGGCACGATCCCGCGTTCCTGCATGCCCTTATGCAGCGCGACGATGAACTCCCAGCGGTTCAGGAACACGTCGTCGCCGAAGTTGACCGTGCCCATCGTGCAGGACGCGGAGTCCGGCATCGCCTCCAGCACGCGCAGCCGGTCCGACTCGGGGTCGTGCACCGACCCGCCGGTGGACAGCTGGACGACCAGGTTGGTCTCCGAGCGCAGGGCCTCGACGGTCGCCTTCAGGCGGCCGAGGTCCAGGGTCGGCTTGGTGTCCTCGCCGCGGATGTGGACGTGGATCATGGCTGCGCCGACCTGCTCGCAGCTCTGCGCCGTCGCGACCAGCTCTTCCAGGGTCACTGGAAGCTGCGGGACGTCGGCCTTCGCGTGTTCCGCTCCGGTGGGAGCGACGGTGATGAGCGTGCCCAAGGACATAACCTCGGACTGTAGCGGGCCGACCACCAGCCTTCACCGTCGCTTTCGGCGCTCAGCAGGGCACCTCACGGCACCGGCCCCGCGCCCCCATATGCCCGATATGAGGGCGCGGGGCCGGCACCGCGATGCGCCCGTCTGAACGTCGAAAGCGCAGGCAAAGGCTGGTGGTCGACCCGCTGGGCCTCATCCCCGCAGGTTGCGAACGGCTTCCCGGCCCAGACCGGGGGTGTCCGGCGGCACCGAGTCGGGGTCGATTCGTGCCTGGACCTCCCGTTCGGGAGCTCCGGCGACGAGGTCCGACTCGATCGGTACGGACCGCTTGATCAGCGCCAACGCGATCGGGCCCAGCTCGTGGTGCAGGACCACGCTGCCCACCCGGCCGACCACGCGGCCGTCCAGCGTCACCGGGTCACCGGTCTCCGGCTGGGCGTCCGCAGAACCATCCAGGTGGAGCAGGAGCATCCGGCGCGGCGGGCGTCCCACGTTGTGGACCTTGGCGACCGTCTCCTGGCCGCGGTAGCAGCCCTTGTTCAGGTGCACGGCCTGGTCGACCAGGTTGACCTCGTGCGGGATCGTGCGCTCGTCGGTGTCCACGCCCTGGCGCGGCCGCAGGGCCTCGACCCGCAGCGCCTCGAACGCGAAGCTGCCGGCCGGTCGCGCGCCCGCGTCCGTGATCTTCTGCCACCACTGCGCCAGCTCACCGCGCGGCACCAGCAGGTCGACCGAGACCTGGCCCGGCCACGACGTCCGGCGGACGAAGCCCTCGCCGAGCGCGTCGACGTCCGACGGCATCGGGATGTTCAGCTTCTCCAGCAACGCGGGCGTGTCCGGTCCGATGACCGACAGCAGCGCGAACTCCGCCGTGGCGTCGCGCGGCTCGACCTTCGACCAGAAGACCATCTTCTTCAGGTACGCCAGCAGGTCGTCGACCTTCTCGACGTCCAGGAACACCGTGCCGCCGACGTTCGCGACGACCAGGTGGTGCTCCAGCCTGCCCTGCGCGTCGAGGATCAGCGCCTCGGTCGCGGCACCCTCGCCCAGCTGCTCGAAGTGCTGGCTCGTCAGCTGGTGCAGCCACTTCAGCCGGTCCTCGCCGGGGATCGCGATGACACCCCGGTTGGAGCGATCCACGACCACGACCGACCGCGCCGCCGAACGTTGCTCGGCAAAGGGGTCGCCGTAGTGCCAGGCAACGCCTGCGTCGGTGGAATCGTCGGGCGGTGGGACGGCTCCGGGGAAGGTCACTCTGTCTCCTGCTCCTGCTTCAGGCAGTCGCGGCACGTGCCGGACAGCGCGAGGTGGCTCGCATCCAGTTCGAACCCGTCGCGCTCCCGCAATGTTCCGACCAGCGGGTCGAGAAGCTCACACGGGATCTCGTCGATCCGGCCGCAGACGTGGCACACCAGGTGCACGTGCTGGTGGTCGTCGACCGAGTAGTTCGGCGCGCCGTGACCCAGATGGGTGTGCCGCACCAGCCCGAGCCGGTCGAGCAGGTCGAGCGTGCGGTAGATCGTGGTGATGTTGACCGTCGGCGCGGTCTCCTGGACGCGCTGGCAGATCTGCTCGGGCGTCGCGTGCCCGAGCGACCTGACCGCGTCCAGCACGAGCTGGCGTTGCGGCGTCATCCGCATGCCGCGGTCGTGCAGCGTTTTGCGCAGCCCTCTTGCGGTCTCCACACCACCGATGTTAGTAGGCTCCTTCCATGCGCGTGCTCGCACTGCTCGACGGAACCCTCGCTGACCCCGACTCGCCGCAGATCCGCGTCGACGACCTCGGGCTCATGCGCGGTGACGGCGTGTTCGAAACGATCCTCGTGGTCGACGGGAAGCCCCGCGAACTCACGCCGCACCTGGACCGGCTCGACCGGTCCGCGGCCATGCTCGACATGCAGCCCCCTCCGCGTGCGGAGTTCGAGCGCGCGGTCGAGCTCGTCATCGGCAACTGGGCCGGCGGCAGGGAGTTCGCTCTCAAGCTCGTCTACACCCGCGGTATCGAGGGCGGTGACGGCACGCCCACCGGTTTCGCGCTCGGCATGGAGATCGGCGCGAAGGTGCTCACGCAGCGCGCCGAGGGCCTGTCCGCGGTGACGCTGGACCGCGGCATCGACGCCGACCTCGCCGACCGGGCGCCGTGGCTGCTGCTGGGCGCGAAGTCGCTGTCGTACGCGATCAACATGGCCGCGGTCCGCGAGGCCGAGCGCCGCGGTGCCGCCGAGGTCATCTTCACGACCTCGGACGGCTCGGTGCTGGAAGGCCCGACCTCCACGGTGATCCTGGTGCGCGGCAAGACGCTGGTCACGCCGCCGTCGAAGCTCGGCATCCTGCCCGGCACCACTCAGTACGCGTTGTTCCGCGCCGCCGAGCGCGCCGGCTGGACCGTGCTCGTGGAGCCGATCCAGGCCGGCGAGCTCTACGACGCCGAGGGCGTGTTCCTCGCGTCCAGCGTCCGCAAGATCACGCGCGTGACCACGCTGGACGGCAAGCAGCTGCCCGACTCCTCGGCCCTGCTCACCGAACTGCAGGGCCTGTACGAGTCCGAGTACTGAGGTCGATGAAGGGCGCCTTCCTCCACGTGAGGTGGATGAAGGCGCCCTTCATCGTCAACGGAGTCCGGAGTCGACCGCGGTCATCAACGGGCCGCGGTCGCCCGACATCTCCCAGATCATCGCGCCCAGCAGGTTCTTCGACCTCAACCACGCGGTTTTCTTCTGAATGGACCACGCGTCGTCGAAGGTCCACCACTGGTTGCCGGTGTAGCAGTAGGTCGCCACGGCCTGCTCGTCGTGGTGGACGGTGCAGTTCGGCACGGACGCGACGAGGTTGGCGTATCCGCGGGTGCCCGCCTCCTCGGCGAACTGGCCCGGTGCCGCGCCACCCGCCGCCTGCCACTCGCCGTTCTTGCCGCCGTCGGTCACGTTCTGCCAGCCACGACCGTAGAACGCGAGTCCCACGGTGATCTTGCGCGGCGGCACGCCGGCGTCGAGGTACTGCTGCACCGCGTTCTCCACGCTGAAGTGGAACGAGTACGGGTCGTCGGTGTCGGCGTACAGGTTGCCCTGGTGGCCGGTCCGGTTCGGCTCCCACGAGTTGTCGCTGCCCGCGCCGTGGAAGTCGTAGCCCTGGACGTTGAAGACGTCCATCGACTGCGCGACCCGGCCGAGCTCCCAGCCCGCCGCGATCTTGGCGGGGTCCGCCGGGGTGAACGCGGTGAGCTGGTAGCGCTTGCCGGTCGTGACGCCGAGCGCGTCGAGCTGACGCCGGAACTCCTCGATCAGCAGCGAGTTGTTCACCTTGTCCTGTGGCCCGAAGTGGTTGCCCGCGTGGCCTTCCGCGCCCGGCCACTCCCAGTCGAGGTCGATGCCGTCGAAGATGCCGGCCGCGCTGCCGGGACCGCCCGCACCGTTGTAGGTGGGCAGGTTGCCCTTGATGTAGACGTCCAGACACGACGACACGAACTTCTTGCGCGCCGCGTCGGTGGCCGAGACGTCGGAGAAGTACTTCGAGTACGTCCAGCCGCCGATCGAGATCAGCACCTTGAGGTCCGGGAACTTCGCCTTGAGCTTGCGGAGCTGGTTGTAGTTGCCGCGCAACGGTTCCCAGCCCGAGTCCGCGACGCCGTCGACGGACTGCGCCGCGCTCATCGGCCTGCTGTAGTCGGCCTCCGCGTCCCCCGCGCCGTCACCCTGGCTAGGGTCCTGCGGGTTGGACGTCGTGCCCTTCGTGACGCCCTGCAGGCACGTGAGGTTGACCGGGTCGATGTTGCCGAACGCGTAGTTGACGTGGGTCAGCTTCGCGGCGTCCATGTCCTTCACGAAGTACTGACGACCGTAGATGCCCCACTGCACGAAGTACCCGACACGGGCGTAGCCGCCGACGATGTCACTCGTGCTCTCGGTCAGCGCGTTGCTCGGTCCGGACAGGTTGTCGTAGGTGTCGCGGGCTCGCACGGTGAACGTGTAGCTGGTCGACGGCCCGAGACCGGAGACGGTCGCAGTGGTGCCGGAGACGGTCAGCTTCACGGTCGTGCCGACGTAGACGTCGTAGTTCGCGACACCGTTGTTGTCGGTGGATGCGTTCCACGCCAACGAGATGCTGCCCGCGTCCTTGGCGGTGGAGCGCAGGTTCGCCGGCGCGGTCGGCGGTGTCGTGTCGTTCGCGGGGTTGTTCGTCGTCACGCTCAGGGCCGTGCTCGGTGCCGATTGCGTGCCCTTGGTGTCCTTGGCCCGCACCGTGAACGAGTACGCGGTGTTCGGGTTCAGCCCGGTGATGATCGTCGACGTCGTGGTGGAACTGCCGGCGAGTGCCGTGCCGTTGTAGACGTCGTAGCCGGCGATCGGCAGCGAGCCCGCGGTGGAGGCGTTCCACTGCAGCGTCACCGTGCGGGTGGTCTTCGACGGTGACGTCAGACCCGTTGGGGCGCTTGGCGGAGTGTCCGGCGCCCCGCTGCAGTTCGCGTTGTTGATCCGGCAGGTGACCGGGTCGACGTTCGAGCTGATCGAGAACGTCGGGCTGTACGGCTCGGTGCTGCCGCCCGCCGCGACGCTCTTGTTGTAGTAGGCGGGAGTGAGCGTGACCGTGTTGCCGGACTGGGAAACCGCGCCGTTCTGGCCGTTGCTGACGGTTACGCCCGCGGGGAGCGTGAAGACGATCGACCAGTCGGAGATCGCGGCGGTGGTGTTGTTGCGCACGATGAACTTGGCCGTGCCACCGGCGACCGAGTAGTCGGCCGTGACACCGCTCGGCGCCGGCGCGGGGTCACCGCTGCCGTCGCACGCCATGTTGTTGATCGTGCAGGTGGTCGGGTCGGCCGCCGAGCTCAGCGTGAACGTCGGGCTGTACGGCTCGGTGTTGCGTCCGGCGGGGATGTTGTTGATGTAGAAGGCAGGAGTGAGCGTCACTCTCGTGCCGTTCTGGGTGGTGGTGGCGTTCTGGACGTTGCTCACCGTGACTCCGGCGGGCAGGTCGAACTTGATCGACCACCCGTTGAGCGCGGCCGTGCTCGCGTTGGCGACCACGAACTTGCCGCTCGTGCCGGTGCGGGAGAACGTCGCGGTGATGCCCGTGGCGGCCTGTGCGGGGACCGCCAGTGCGAGCACGGCGACCAGAACCGCCAGCAGGGCGGGGATTCGGCGCATGCGGAACTCCAGGTTGGTAGAGATTCCGCGGCGGCCCGGCAGTTACGGTATTTGGTCTGGACCACTTACGTCAACGTTGTGGACCTCAGCTGATCGGGCGGAACCGGACGCTCGTCCCCGGCCGCGCCTGGCCGAGAAACCGCAGGTGATCACGGTCGACGACACCGATGACGGGATACCCGCCCGTCGTGGGGTGGTCGTTCAGGAAGACCACCGGCTGCCCGTCGGGCGGCACCTGAACGGCGCCGGTGATCATCCCTTCGCTGGGAATCTCGCCGTCACGACGATTCAGCTTCGTGCCGTTGAGGCGTGCCCCGACCCGGTTGCTGCGGTCGGACACCGTCCAGGCCCCCTGGCGCAGCTGGGTTTCCGCGTCCTCGAACCAGTCGTCCCTCGGGCCGAGCCGGATCGGGATGACCAACGTTTGCAGCGCTCGGACCGGCGGCACCACGTCCGCGCCGGTGGGGACGTTCGGCTTACCGAGTGGCAGAACGTCGTTGTCCCGCAACGGTTCTGGACCGATTCCGGACAGCAGGTCGGTCGACCGGCTGCCCAGCTCTTCCGGAACGTCGACGCCCCCCGAGATCGCGAGATAGGTGCGCAGGCCGGTGTCCGGGGTGCCGATCCGCAGCGTCGAGGCCTTGGGGAGGTGCAGCGGCTGATGGGAGTCGGCGAGCCGGTCGTCGATCCAGACCTGCACCGGGGGACCGGTCACCGCGACCGTGCACGACACGTCGGTGGTGATCTCCGCACCGCCCAGCAGCAGTTCGAGCCCTGCGGCGGTCTCCTCGTTGCCGACGAGCCGGTTGGCGAGGGTGAGCGAGTGCGCGTCGAGCGCGCCGGACGGCGGCACGCCGAGGTGGGCGTGACCCGGCCTGCCGAGGTCCTGGACCAGGGCCTGCGGGCCGGTGCGGATGATCGTGACGGTGCGCTTCACGCCACCACGAACCTGACCCGGTCGCCCGGCTGGAGAAGTGCCGGGGTCTCGGCCTTCGGGTCGAACAGGGTGATGTCGGTGCGCCCGATCAGCCGCCAGCCGCCTGGGGTGGCCCTGGGGTAGGCCGCGGTGAACTCGCCGGCGATGCCCACGCTGCCTGCCGGGACCTTGGTGCGCGGCGAGTCGAGCCTGGGCTGCTGCAGGCTGGGCGGGAGGCCGGTCAGGTAGCCGAAGCCGGGCGCGAAGCCGCAGAACGCGACCTCGTAGGTGGCGCCCGTGTGGAGCCTGACGACTTCTTCCGGGCTGACGTTCGCCGTTTCGGCGACCAGGTCGAGGTCCGGCCCGTCGTAGGTGACCGGAATGGTGACCTCGCGGGACCTCGTCTCGGGCACGTGCGTGAGGTCGACGGTGGCGAGAACGTCCCTGACCTGGGCGAGAGCGCCCTTGACCAGCACCGTCCTGGCGGCCGGCACGAGCTCCTCGACCCCGTCGAGGCCCTGCAGGACTGCCCGGACGGCCGCCACCTCGGTCAGTGAGTCGACCTCGACGAGGAGCGCATCGGTTCCGCAGCGCCGTAGCAGCATGGACCTATGCTACGGGGAATCGTGGGATTGTTGAACAATCCCACGACCCGGAGTTTCGTGCGTCAGCCGACGACGCGCTTGAGGTGCGCGGACGCGTGCGGCTGCATCGGCTGGCCGACCATGGCCCGCTCCTCGACGTACGCGAGGTCACCGCTGTTGACGATGCCGTACAGGCGCTGCGCGCCCACGACTTCCTTGGCGGTCGCGGTGCGGACGACCGCGTCCGTCTCGAACTCCCAGGAGGTGTTCGTCCGCGGCTTGCCGTAGTACAGCTCGACGATTCCCGTGTTGTGGGTGAGCAGCAGCTCGATGGTGTCGTCCTGCTGCGGCCGCCAGAACCCCTGCTCACGCGCGGCGGGCCGAATCACCTCGCCGGCCTCGTTGAGCAGCCAGCTGCGCGCCTCGTAGACGAGGAACGGCCGCCCGTCGTGCGCGAAGGTGATCTGCTGACCGAAGCGGAACGGCCCGTCGATCGTCGGGTAGACGATCTCGCCCTCGCCTCGCCAGACACCCACGAGCGGAAGAACCGACAGCAGCGCGTCGTTGAGGTTCGCCCCCTCGCGCAGGTTCGCCGTGTCGCCCGGGATGGGCATGTCGGTGAACTGCGGGAGGTTGCGCTCACGCGTCGCCGCCGCTCGTTCCTCGGCCAGGCGGATGGCCTCGTCGCCGCTGCCGGGGATGGGGGCGGCGCCCGGGGTGGTCGTCATCGCTGGTCGGAGTAGAGGCGGTAGACGACGTAGCCCGCGAACCACATGACTGCGATTGTCACTAGGACCAGGAGTCCGGTGAAGATGTGTGCCACGGGGGTGAGGATATCTCTCGTGGGCTGACGTGCAGGGTTGTGGTGGTGCAGGACACCGGGCATCGGCCGCCGCGGCCGGTCGCCTGCCGTGCGGGCGGTCACCTTGCGTCGGTGGTCGGGTCGGGTCGTTCTGACGGGCCGGGTCATTTCATCGCCGCTTCGCGACGATTGCGATCGGGGCTTGACTTCGAGCCTCTGGCGAGATGCTTGTCGGCCTTCAAAAGCCGGGCACAGTAGCATCTCGCACTCAAAGTCAAGCCCCAATCGCGTGGGCTGGGCACGTCACCATCGCTACCTGGGTCGGCATTAGGCCGATCACGCGACCGTGTTGATGACGTTACGTCTCGGTTTTTGCTGCGGGTCGAGCCAGCTGGGTGCGTAGAACGTCGGGACGCCGTGCACCATTTTCACTTCCCACTCACTCTGGTGAATGAGCGTGTGGTGGTGGCGGCACAGCAGCACGGCATTCTTGACCGACGTGTCGCCACCATTCGCCCAGTGATGGACATGATGGGCGTCGCATTGTTTGGGTGGTCTGCCACAGATGGGTCGACCTTGAGCGCGCCTTCCGAGTTTCCTCGGGCACGTTTCTCAAGGTCGCCCGCCGAACCGGACGTGCGCCTCTCAACGCATCCG
>NZ_JBEXJN010000007.1:0-211686 GCF_040609115.1 Lentzea sp. NPDC004782 | reverse complement strand
CCTGGAGTGGATGAAGGCGCCCTTCATCGACGGCGAGCGCGCTCAGCGGGCCAGGTGGCGTTGCGCCAGCGCCACGAACGCCTCGGTCGACGGGTGCGCCGGCGGGGACGGCCAGGCCAGGTGCACGGTCACGGGGTCGGCGTCGGCCAGCGGCAGGTAGGTGACGCCGGGGTGCGGGTTGTGGTGGCTGGTCCCGGCGGCCGTGACGCCGACCGTCGCGCCGGTCGCGATCGACGTCAGCCACTCGACCACGCCGGGCACGTCCACCGTGCGCGGCCGCGCGCCGACGGGCCACAGGTCGGCGGTGGTCGTCGCGGCCGTCTCGCACACGGAGACGACCTCGCCCGAGAGGTCGCCGAGGGTGATCGCGTCGTGCGCGGCCAGCGGGTGGTCGTCCGCGACCGCGGCCAGACGGGGTTCCTCGATCAACGCCACGTGGCCGACGCCCGCACCGGACGGCTTGGTGCGCAGCACCGCCACGTCCGCCTCGCCGCGCCGCAGCGCCGCCTCCGGGTCGTCGCAGCGCCGGATGCGCACGAGGACGTCCGGGTGCTCGGCGCGCCATTCGCGCAGGAACGGGATGGTGAACCGGCCGAGCGCGGCCCAGGCGAAGGTCAGCCGCAACGGTTGCGGCTGGACGGCCTCGGCCAGGGCCGTGTCGAGCTCGGCGAGGATGCGGTGGCTGTGCTCCCACAGGCGCCGGCCGGTGTCGGTCAGCGCCACGTGCCGGGTCGTGCGGTCGACCAGGCGCACGCCCAGGCGGCGTTCCAGTTGCTCCAGCGTGCGGGACAGGGCGGGCTGCGTGACGTGCAGCTCCTGCGCGGCGGCGGTGATCGAGCGGTGGTCGCCGATCGCGGCGAGCGCCCGCAGGTGACGCAGCTCGACATTCATGACCGCCGATCATAAGTGCTGCGCGAACGGCATTTCCGTGCCCGGCCGGGGAGCTCTAACGTCGGAGGCATGAGGATTCTGCTCGTAGGAGCGACCGGCCTGCTGGGCACCGCCGTGCACCAGGAGCTCGTCGCGCGCAAGCACGACGTCGTGACCGTCTCCCGCACCGGCGGCGACCTGCAGTACGACGTGACCGACCCGGCCCAGGTGGCCGAGCTGTACCAGACCGTCGGCCAGGTCGACGCGGTCGCGTCGGCCGCGGGCAGCGTGCCGTTCAAGCCGCTGGCCGAGCTGACCGTGCAGGACTACCAGGCCGCGGTGACCGGCAAGGTCCTGTCCCAGGTCGCGCTCGTGAAGGAAGGCCTCACCCACGTGGCGCCGCACGGTTCGTTCACGCTCATCACCGGGGTGCTCACCCGCGAACCGATCGTCACCGGTGCTGCCGCGTCGCTGGCCAACGGCGCGGTGGAGGCGTTCGTGCGCGCGGCCGCCATCGAGATCGCACCGCAGCGCATCAATGCGGTGAGCCCGACCGTGTTCACCGAGGCGATGGACGTCTACGGCGACTTCTTCCCCGGCATGAAGCCGGTGCCGCTGGCGGACGTGGCGCAAGCCTACGTCCGGTCGATCGAGGGACGGCAGACCGGCCAGATCTACACGCTCTAGACCCCTTCCCCAAGTTGCTCGTTGCGCAAATTTGCACGACGCGCAAGAATTGGGGTGACGAAGGGGCGGGACGTGAAGATCGAAACTCAGGCGATGGGGCACCGCCAGGTGCTCGAGTCGCTGTCCGGGCTGCTGCTCGCGCTGTTCGTGGCGATGGTCAGCTCCACGGTGGTGTCCACCGCGCTGCCGCGCATCATCGGCTCGCTGAACGGCACCCAGACGCAGTACACGTGGGTGGTCACCGCCACCCTGCTCACGGCGACGGCCACCACCCCCGTCTGGGGCAAGCTCGCCGACCTGTTCAACAAGAAGACGCTGGTCCAGGCGGCGATCGTGATCTTCGTTGCGGGCTCGCTGCTCAGCGGGCTCAGCCAGGACACCGGTCAGCTGATCGCCGCCCGCGCGTTCCAGGGCGTCGGTGTCGGCGGTCTGCAGGCGCTGGTGCAGGTCGTGATCGCGGCGATCATCCCGCCGCGCGAACGCGGCCGCTACAACGGCTACCTCGGCGCGGTCATGGCGGTCGCTACGGTCGGCGGCCCGCTGCTCGGCGGCCTGATCGTGGACGTGTCGTGGCTCGGCTGGCGCTGGTGCTTCTGGGTCGCCGTGCCGATCGCCGCGATCGCGTTCGTGGTGCTGCAGGCCACGCTGAAGCTGCAGACCGTGCGCCGCGAGAACGTGCGCATCGACTACCTCGGCGCGACGCTGATCGCCGCGGGCGTGAGCGTGCTGCTGATCTGGGTGTCGTTCGTGGGCAACTCGTTCGGCTGGCTGTCGTGGCAGACCGCGGCGATGGTCGCCGGCGGTCTGGTGCTGCTCGGCGCGGCCGTCCTGGTCGAGCTGCGCGTCAGCGAACCCGTGGTGCCACTGCACATCGTCGTCCGGCGCACGCCCGCGCTCGCGATCATCGCCTCGCTCGCGGTCGGCATGGCGATGTACGGCGGCGCGGTGTTCCTCGGCCAGTACTTCCAGATCGGCCGCGGCTACACCCCGACCCAGGCCGGTCTGCTGACCATCCCGCTGATGGCGGGCGTGCTCGTGTCGTCCACGATCTCCGGGCGCCTGATCAGCCGCTCCGGCGCCGTCAAGCCCTACATCGTGTCCGGCACGGTCATCCTGGTCCTGGGCTTCCTCGGGCTCGGCCTGATCGACCACGACACGGCCCTGTGGCTCGTCGGCGTCGCGATGGCCGTGGTCGGCATCGGTGTCGGCATGACCATGCAGAACCTCGTGCTGGCCGTGCAGAACAGCGTGCCCCTGAGCGAACTGGGCGCCGCCAGCGCGTCCGTGACGTTCTTCCGGTCGCTGGGCGGCACGATCGGCGTGTCGGTGCTCGGCGCCGTCCTGGCCAACCGCGTCACGGCCGACCTCTCCGCCGCGCTGCACGTCCCGGCGGGCCAGTCGACCGGCAGCACCAGCGCGTTGAACCTCAAAGCCCTGCCGCCGCAGGTGCAGACCGTCGTGCACACCGTCTACGGCGACGCGACCGCGCACATCTTCCTGATCTCCGCGGCCGTCGGCGTGGTCGGCGTGATCGCGGCGCTGCTGCTCAGGCCGATCACGCTGCGCACCACCATCGACCTGGAACAGAAGGAAAAGGACTCGGCGACCGTGCGATGACGACGATGACGAACGCGTTCGAATCCACAGTGGACTCCTTCGGCCCGCGGCCGGAACCGTCCGCGCGCACCGTCCTGGTGGGCGTGGACGGTTCCGACACCGCGATGCGCGCCGCCGCCTTCGCGTTCGGCATGGCCCGCCGAGGGAGCGCCCGGCTGGTGGTCACGTTCGTGGCGAGCCACTCCACCCTGGCGGCGCTCAGCCCGGCCGTCGCGTCGGTGTTCGAGCACGAGGCGACCGCGCGGCTGCACGCCGAGCTGAGCGGCCAGATCCGTGCCGCGGCGGAGGAGCTCGGCGTGCCGGTGACGTTCGTGAAGACGTTCGGCGACCCGTACACGATCCTCAAGGACTCGGCGGACCGGTGCCAGGCCGACATGGTGGTGGTCGGGGCGTCCCAGCAGGCGGGGCACCGGTTCGCCGGGTCGGTGGCCACGAAGCTGATCAGGTCGGGTCACTGGCCGGTGCTCGTGGTGCCGTGATCCGTCACTACAGCCGGAAGACCGAGCGCACGCAGTCGTCTTCCTTCTTCTTGAACAGCTCGTAGCCGCGCGCGCCTTCGCTGAGCGGCATGACGTGCGTCGCGAGGTGACTGGTGACGAGCTCGCCGGAAGCGATGCGGTCCAACAACATCGGGATGTAGCGCTGCCCGTGCTGCTGCGCGCCGCGCACGGTCAGCCCCTTGTTCATCAAGGCGCCCAACGGGAACTTGTCGACCAGGCCGGTGAAGACGCCCAGCACGAACACCGATCCGCCCTTGCGGCAGTGGTAGATGGCCTCGCGCACCGCGATCGGGCGGTCCATCTCCAGCTTCAGCTTGCTCTTCACCTGGTCGTAGGCGTACTGCGGACCGGTGGAGTGCGCTTCGCAGCCGACCGCCTCGATGCACACGTCCGGGCCGCGGCCACCGGTGGCCTCCAGCAGCGCGTCGCCGACGGAAGTGTTGGCGTAGTTGATCGTCTCGACGCCGTACGCCAGTTCGGCCTGCCGCAACCGGTAGTCGAAGCGGTCGATCACGAGCACGCGTTCGGCACCGAGCAGCTGGGCCGCGCGGGCGGCCATCTGGCCCACGGCACCGCAGCCCCACACGGCGACGACGTCACCCGGTTTGACCCCGCCCAGCTCCGCGCCCATCCAGCCCGTCGGCACCGAGTCCGACGCGAACAGGGCGCTCATGTCGTCCACGGCCTCGGGGATCGGGATGGCCGTGTGGTCGGCGAACGGTACGCGCACGTACTCGGCGTGGCTGCCGCGGAAGCCTCCCATCGCGTGCGAGTAGCCGAAGATCCCGCCGGGATCGGCGCCCCACAGGTGCTGCGTGATCGCCGGATTGGTGTTGGTGTTGTCGCACAACGAGTACAGCTCGTTGCGGCAGTACCAGCACCGCCCGCAGACGATGAACGAGCACACGACGACCCGGTCGCCCGGCCGGTGCCGGGTGACGCCGGGACCGACCTCCACCACCTCGCCCATGAACTCGTGCCCGATCACGTCTCCCGCCTGCATGAACGGGATGTGCCCGGTGAGCAGGTGCAGGTCCGAGCCGCACACGGTGCTCAGCCGGACCTTGAGGATCATGTCCTGGTCGTTCAGCAACCGGGGGTCGGGCACGTCCTGCACCCGGACGTCGTTGATCCCCTCCCAGCACAACGCCTTCACAGCCGACCACCGCCGCCGGCCCGGCTCGTGACGAGCCGCAGCGCCTTGCCCAGCGGACCCGGATGCGTGGGCGCCGTGTCGGGCTGGACGACCTCACCCGCCTCCAGCACGGACTTCGCCCGCCGCAACGCGAGCCTCAGCTCATGACGTGACACGTCGCCGATGGGCGTGACGACCAGCTCGGTGCCCTTGTCGCCCGCGGCTGGCCGGATGCTGATCTCGGCCCGGTCCCGCCAGCGCGCCAGTTCCTCCTGCAGCGACGACTGGACCTCCTCCGGTGCGCGGTCGACCGTCACCGCCAACCGGCGTCCGGAGTCGTCGGGGCGGGGCGCACGGCGCCGCCTGACCACCGCGACCGCGGTCGCCACCCCAGCGGCGAGGAGCGCTTTCCCTGCTGTGTTCATGTAACAGCCTCTCTCGGAAGCACGAGTGCCAGGAGTACCCGTGGCCGCACCGGGTAACCGGGCGGCATGACCGATCCGGCCAACCCCGAAGCCCCGCACTCCCCCGGCACGCCGAGCCTCGACGACCTCGACACCGAGGAACCCGACGTGGCCGAGGAGACCACCGGCGATCCGAGCGAACCGCCGGACTGACCTGCGGTCCGGTCGCGAGAGCCACTCCGGTGATCACCGCCGGCGCGGTTGCTGTGCCCGCGCCGGCGGACTCACCGGCGTGATGCGGCGGCACCGCCCAACGAGCTGGGCGCGTCCGGGTGCGCGTCCTCCTCCACGCTGATGCCGAGCCGCTCGACCAGTTCTCCGCCGAGCCAGCCGCCTGCTCCGGCCACGAGCACGCCGAGCCAGGCCGCGACCAGCGCGGGCCACGTCGGCGTCCAGTCCTGCTGACTCAGCCGCAGCAACCAGCTCACCGCGAACAGCACCAGCACGGTGGCGTTCACCAGCCCGTGCAGCAGCCCGATCCGGCGCGCACGGGTGCCGCGCGGCGTGACGAGCCACCAGTCCAGCCAGCCGGTCGCCGCGGTGAGCAGACCCGTCAGCACACCCGCGGCGATCAGGTGGGCGGCGGTGAAGCCGAAGCTCACCCGGTCCGTGATCAGGTACAGCACGTCGAAACCGGCCGACGTGGTCAGCAGGCCGAGCGGGAACACGATCAGGATCGGGTGGACGGCGTGGCCGGCGGCACGAACACGACTGCGCATGGGAGTGCTCCTCTGGTGCTCAACCGCCGCGGTTGTCGACGGCGGAGGTGAGCGTCGCGGCGGCCTGTTCGAGGTCCTGCTCGGTGACCGGCCAGCCGCCGACCCGGTCGAGCAGTTCAGCCCTGGTCACGACGCGCAATGCGCCGCGCAGGGCCTCGGTGGCGAGCTCGGGGCCGCCCGCCACCACGTAGCTGCCGGCGACGAGCACCAGCGCCGCCTCCGGACGGGTCGACTGGAGCAGCAGTTTCAGCTTCTGCACGGGAACGGGCATCGCTCAGCCGTCGTCGTCGCCGTAGCGACCGCCGCCGTCGAGGCCGGCGCCCGGACCGCTCGGTGCTTCTTCCTCGGCCGGGGTCTGTTCCTCGGCCACATCGCGTTCCACCTCGTCCTGCCTGGGTTCGGTCATGACGTTTCTCCTTCGCCACCAGGGATGTCGACTGCGGCATACCCCGCTCCGCCCGGCCGAACCGCCCGCCGCCTCCCGGTACTCGTGGTGGGGAGGCAGCAGGCGGTCCACCGGGTCCCAGCGCGTGCCTGCCCGGCACCGACGTGCCGGGCAGCTTCGCCGCACCGCGGGACTCGCTCGCCGTCGTGGCGGTCAGGTCAGGTGGCCTCGCCGGCCACCCGCTGCCCGGACTCGCGGGCGTGCCCGCCGACGTCCTGGGCCGCTTGCTTCGTCTGCTCGGCCGTGGTCTGCGCGGCGTCCGAGGCGACCTGCTTCACCTCGTCCGCCGCGTCGCCGACGGAGGACCGCACGTCCTCCTTGAGGTGCTGCGCCGACTCCGCCATCGCCTCCTTGGCCGGTTCCAGCGCGTCGCCGAAGCTGTCGGAGAACTGCCGCACCGCCTGCTGTTCGGCGTCCGTGCGGGGCAGCACCGCCGCCAGCAGCAGGCCGCTGCCGAACGCGATCAGCCCGGCCGCGAGCGGGCTGCCCTGCGTCTGCCGGGCAACTCGCTGCGGCGCTTCCTGCACCGCGTGCGCCGCCTGCTCCGCCCGTTCGGCGACGGCCTGCCCGGTCTCCTGGCCCTGCTCGCGGACGGTCGACGCGGCGTGCGTGGCGGTGCCCATCACTCTCTCCCTCATCGCGGCCAGTCCCCGCCGCACGCCGCGGACCTGCCGGCCGGCGATGGCCTTGGGACTGGTGTGCTCGACCAACCGGTTGGCGTCGGCCCGCAGCTCGCCGCGGGTCACCTCGATGTCACGCCTTATTTGGTCGGGTGTTTCGCCCATTCCGCGTCCTCCTTCAGGGTTTCCACGGTGCGTTCGGGGGTCGGGTTGACGGTGCGCAGCCGGGCGCGACCGGTCGAGTAGAGGACCGCGCCCGCGATCCCCCAGAGCGCCGCGACGATCAGCGCGGCCCAGCCCAGCGGCATGA
This sequence comes from Lentzea sp. NPDC004782, assembly GCF_040609115.1. NCBI lineage: Bacteria > Bacillati > Actinomycetota > Actinomycetes > Pseudonocardiales > Pseudonocardiaceae > Lentzea > Lentzea sp. NPDC004782. Next base: position 204,319 of record NZ_JBEXJN010000007.1, on the reverse strand, counting down.
CCGCGCCGAGCGCGAACACCAGCGCGAGGCTCAGCAGCACGGTGGTCAGGTAGCCCGCGAACCCGGCGGCCGCGAGCATCCCGGTCGCCTTGCCCGCCTTCACGGCCTCCTGCCGGATCTCGGCCTTGGCGAGCTCCAGCTCCTGCCGCATCAGCTTGGACAGGTCACCGGTCAGCTCGGCGACCAGGTCGCCGAGCGACTCGCCCGTGGTGTCCATTCGCGACGGTGGCACCTCAGGGCTCGACATGCGGCACCCCCGCCGCGGGCACGGCAGGCGACGCGCTCGGCGTCAGCGGCGCGCCGTGGTCCGGTGCCACCGCGGGAGTTTCCGACGCCACCGGCACAGCGCCCGGCGCACCGAACTCCGGTGCCACGTCAGAACGTTCCGACGCCACCGGCACGACCCCGCCGCCCTGCGACCGCGGCCGGCTCGGTTCACCACCCGTCGCGCTCTTCGCGATCCTGCCGACCAGGAACCCCGCCACGGCGGCACCCAGCAGGAACGTGCCGGGCTTGCGCCGCGCGTAGTCCCGCGCCGAGTCGAGCAGGCCCTGCGCACCCCGTTCGTCGAGGAACCGCGCGGCCTGCCTGCTGGTGTCGGCGGCGCCGCGGATCGCACCCGCCGTCATCGAGCTCGGCGGCGCGGTGCTCGCCATCTCACCCAGCTCGTCCGCGATGCGGCCGAGCTGCTTCGACACCCGCACCGCCTGGTCCTCCGCCTCCGCCGCAACACGCTCCCGCACGTCGCGAACGACGTTGCGAGCCTGTGCGGCGGTCTCGTGGGTCACGTGCGAGGCCTGGTCGCGAACTGTGCTCCCGACCTGTTCCGCGGCTTGTTTCGCGTGCTGCGCCACCTCGGAACCCTCGTCCTGGGCCGCGCTGCGCACCCCGCCCATCTGGTTTTCGGTCACGGCCGACTCCTCAGCTCGTAGTCGTGTCCTGGCCCACGAGCTACCCGGCGGAGGGCCGCGCAAACGAGGCCGGGCTCAGCCTCGGTCCGGATCGTCGGACACGGAGAAGTCGGACAGGCCGACGTTGCCGGTGGGGTTCGGCTCGGGATGGGTGGAGCCGGACCCGCTGCGACCCGGCGTGGTCTCGTCGTTCGCGGATTCCGCTTCCTCCAACGAGGTGCGGCTCGCGTCGTCGTACTGCCGTTCGGTGCTCATGCCGGACGGCTACCCCGATGCGGCGCGTGTGAACGCTTTCACCCGGTCGGTTGCGGGCGAAGCGAGTCAGGAGAGAACGGTGCCGCGCTGCGACGGCACGAACGCGGCGAAGTCGCGGTTGGCCTCGTCCGCCTGCTCCTTGCGCAGCAGGCCCGACACCCAGCGCACCACCGCGGTGGCCGGCGGCCGCGGTTCTCCACCGAGCCGCGCGACCTCCACCAGTTCGCCGAACCGGTCCTCGACCGCCGCGCTCCAGCCGCTCAGCTCGTTCCACAGCAGCGCCACGTAGTGGTCGGGGAAGTCGGGCAGGCGGCCGTCCAGTGCCACGTAGGCGGCGGCGCGCGGGTCGATCTCGACGAACGAGCTGTCACCGCTCAGTCCGAGCCCCGTGACGACCTCGCGCACGTAATGCCGAACCCGGCGCGAGAGAAAATCGCTGTCGAAGTCGAGATCCAGGTCGCGGTCCAGGTCCATTGCGAGTGCCTCCGTCGGCCGAACACCCTCCGCCACCTGGATACCCCTGCGGGGTGTGGGCAAACTACGGCGCGGCGGTCGACTCCCGGACGACCAGCGTCGTCGCCAGCTCGATGTGCAACGCCTCGGGCCGATGGCCGTCCAGCACCCGCATCAGCTGCGTGACGGCGATGCTGCCCATCTCCTGCAACGGCTGCCGCACGGTCGTGAGCCGCGGATCGGTCGCCTCCGCGAGGTCGATGTCGTCGAACCCGGCCACCGACAGGTCCTCCGGCACCCGCAGCCCGCGGTCCCGCGCGGCCTGCAACGTGCCCACCGCGACCTTGTCGTTGAAGCAGACGATCGCGGTCGGCCGGGGCGCGGAGTCGAGCAGCTCCGCGGCCGCGCGCCTGCCCTGCGCGGTCGTGGGTTCGACGTGCCGCAGGCGGTCCGGGGTCAGCAGGACGCCCGCCTTGGCCAGGGCGGCCCGGTGCCCGGCGAGCCGCGCGTCGCCCGCGAGCCACTCCTCCGGTCCCGCGATCACGCCGATGTCGCGGTGCCCCAGGCCGATCAGGTGGTCGGCCACGGCCCGCGCGCCGGACGAGTGCGCGGCCGAGACGGCGGCGATGTCCGGTGGCGGCGGCGTGCGCGGGTCGACCACGACGAACGGGAAACCGGACCGCGCCAGCGCGACCAGCGCGTCGCCCTCCTCCGGCGGCAGGATGAGGATCGCGGCGTCGACACCGGGCTCGGCGGGCAGGCCGCGCAACGCGTCGGTGTGCCGGCCGGACTCGCCCGCGTCCAGCAGCAGGCGCAGGCCGTGCAGCTTCAGCGTCTCCGCGATCGAGGAGACGATCAGGCCGAAGTAGTCGGTGAGCACGTACGGGCAGCGGACGTAGACGGTCCTGACCCGTGTCTCGTGCCTGCGCCGTTCCAAGGCCTGAAGCACCAGGTCACGGGTGCGCGGGGCGACGTTGACGTGGTCGTTGAGCACACGCGAAACGGTCGCGACCGAGACGCCGGTCTCCGCGGCGATGGCACGGAGACTCGCGCGCTGTTTCACGTTCTCGATCTTGCGTTCCACCAGGTCAATGTACCGGAACTCGCCCAGACCGTTGACCGTCGGTATCAGCGGGTGTTTCATCCTGAAAGCAAGCGTTACATGGTGAAGAACCAGTGTTACACGGGCGTCCGAACCCTGCGAGGAGCGCTATGTCGATGACGACGACGCGGTTGCGCGGCTTGATGATCGTCTCCACCGTCGTGCTGGCGGGACTGGCCACCCCGTCGGCGACCGCCGCGACCGGCGCGAGCGTGTGGCTCACCACGGCCGACCGCTCGAACCTGTTGCGGCAGCAGGCCGACGTGTCGTTCGGCTCGGGCGGCAGCGGTCCGACGATCACGGTCGACCCCGGCACCACCTACCAGTCCGTGGTCGGCTTCGGCGCGTCGTTCACCGACTCGGCCGCGTGGAACGTCTTCAACTCGCCGCGCCGTGACGAGATCATGAACCAGCTCTTCGGCAGGAGCACCGGCATCGGCCTGAGCTTCCTGCGCCAGCCGATCGGCGCGACCGACTTCTCGCGCAGCTTCTACACCTACGACGACGGCGCGGCGGACCCGACGCTGTCGCGGTTCTCCACCGCCCACGACGACGCCTACGTCCTGCCGCTGGTCCGGCAGGCCAAGCAGCTCAACCCGCAGCTGAAGATCATGGCCACGCCGTGGAGCGCCCCGGCGTGGATGAAGACCAGCGGCAGCCTCATCGGCGGTTCGTTGCAGGACGGCAGGATCGGCGTCTACGCCGACTACCTGGTCAGGTTCACCCAGGCCTACCAGGCGGCGGGCGCGCCGATCGACTACCTGAGCGTGCAGAACGAGCCGAACTTCGAGCCGCCGGGCTACCCCGGTATGAGGATGGGTGCGCAGCAACAGGTCGACGTGATCAACACGCTGGCGCCGAAGCTGCGGGCGGCCGGCCAGAACGCCCGCATCCTGGGCTACGACCACAACTGGGACGACACGACCTACCCGCAGACGGTGAACAACGGCGCGGGCGGCAACGTCATCGGTTCCGCGTGGCACTGCTACCGCGGCGACCCGAGTGGACAGTCGGTGGTGCACAACGCCCAGCCCGGCAAGGACGTCTTCTTCACCGAGTGCTCCGGCACGACGTCCGGCGACGACGCGGCGACGTTCCGCGACACGTTGCGGTGGCAGGGCATCAACCTCGCCATCGGCGCCACCCGCAACTGGGCACGCAGCGTCGCCATCTGGAACATGGCCCTGGACGACAACCACGGCCCGGTCATCGGCAGCTGCGGCAACTGCACGGGCGTCGTCACCACCAACGGCGGCAACGTCACCTACAACGCCGAGTACTACGTGCTGGGCCACCTGTCGAAGTTCGTGCAGCCGGGCGCGGTCCGCATCGACTCGACCGGGTACGGCGAGGGCGGCATCCAGAACGTGGCCTTCCGCAACCCCGACGGCCGGATCGTCCTCGTCGCGCTGAACTCCGGCGGCACGCAGGACTTCCGCGTCTCCTACGGCGGTCAGACGTTCGGCTACACCCTGCCCGCCGACGCCATGGCCACGTTCACCTGGCCCGGCACGCTCGATCCCGGCCGCACCGGCCGGATCACCGGCCCGGGCGGCAAGTGCCTGGACGTCACCGACGGCTCGACGGTCAACGGAAACCGGCCGCAGCTGTGGACGTGCTTCCCCGGCAACCGGAACCAGACGTGGACGCTGCCGTCCGACGGCACCGTCCGCGGGCCGGGCAAGTGCCTCGACGTCACCGGCGACGGGACCGCGGACGGCACACCGGTCCAGCTGTGGGACTGCTTCGGCGGCGCGAACCAGCGCTGGACCGCGTCGAACGGGACGCTGGTGAACGTGGGCAGCGGCAAGTGCCTCGACGTCGTCGGCAACAACACCGCCGATGGCGCGAAGCTGCAGATCTGGTCCTGCACCGGCGGTGCCGACCAGCGGTGGACCGTGCCCGCGTGAGGCCGGCGGGCCAGCCGGTCGCGGGCACGCCGGCGAGATGCACCAGCACCTTCGTGCGGCCGCGGACGGTCACCCCGTCCCGCGTCCAGTGCAGGTACGGGTGCAGCAGCGGCTTGAGCCGCGCCCAGTCGCCCTCGCCGAGGGCGGCCACCGCCTCGTCCACCGGATCCACGGCACCAGTACAGCACCGCGAGGTCAGCCGCCGGGAGTCACGATGCCCTGCTCGTAGGCGAACACCACCGCGTGCGTGCGGTCGCGCAGCCCGAGCTTCGCCAGCACGCGCGACACGTGCGTCTTCACGGTCGTCTCCCCCAGGAACAACGCGGCCGCGATCTCCGCGTTGGACGCGCCCTTGGCCAGCTCCACCAGCACCTCGAACTCGCGGTCGGTCAGCGACGGCGGCCGCACCCGTTCGCGCGACGAGGCGCTGAACCGGGCGATCACCCGCCTGGTCACCTCGGGCGACAGCAGTGCGTCGCCGCGGGCCACCACCCGCACGGACTCGATCAGGTCCTCCGGTGAGGCGTTCTTCAGCAGGAACCCGCTCGCGCCCGCCCGCAGCGCCTCGAACAGGTAGTCCTCGCGGTCGAACGTCGTCAGGATGACCACGCGGGTGCCGTGGCCCGCGGACAGGATCCGGCGGGTGGCTTCGAGGCCGTCCATGCGCGGCATCTGCACGTCCATCAGCACGACGTCCGGCTGCAGCGACGCCACCAGCGACACGGCCTCGGCACCGTCGCCCGCCTCGCCGACCACCTCGACGCCCGGCTCGGTGCCGAGGATGACCCGGAACCCGGCCCGGACCAGGTCCTGGTCGTCGGCCAGCACGACTCGCAAGCTCACGCCTTCTCCTCCGATGACACCGTGGGCAGCGATGCACGCACCAGGTAGCCCGCATCACGCCGTGGCCCTGTCTCCAGCGAACCACCGTGCACGGCCAGACGTTCGCGCATCCCGACGAGGCCGAAACCCGAACCGGAGGCAGCGGCCTGGCCGCGGCCGTCGTCGGCGATCTCCACTTCCAGCGCGCTTTCCAGGAACCGCATCCGCACGTCGACGTGCTGCGCGCTCGCGTGCTTCACAACGTTCGTGAGCGCTTCCTGCACTACGCGGTACACCGACAGCGCTACGGCCGGCGGCACCTCTCGTGGCGTGCCGTAGACGCCGTGCGAGACCTCCAGACCGGCGGCGCGGGCGGTGTCGAACAGCTCGGGCAGGTCGTCGAGGCCGGGAGCCGCCCGCAGCTCCGGTTCCGTGCCCGCCCGCAGCACGCCCAGCAGCCCGCGCAGCTCGTTGATCGCGGTCCTCGCCGTGTGCTCCACGGTCTGCAACGCGTCGCGCGCGGTCGCCGGATCGGTGTCCAGGACGCGGCGCGCGGCACCGGCCTGGATGCCCATCACGGACACGTGGTGCGCCACGACGTCGTGCAGGTCGCGGGCGATGCGCAGGCGTTCGGCGGCGATGGCGCCACGGGTGTTCCGTTCCTGCGACAGGCGCAGCTCCTCCGCCTGGAACGCCAGCTGGGCCTGGCGGCGCGCGGCCGTCCACGCCATTTCGCCCACCGCGTAAGCGAAGACGAAGAAGAAGACGTTGAACTCCAGCCCGTAGAAGACAGACGCCAGCATCGGGTCCATGGGGCCCGAGGCGTTCGGGAAGTGCGCCTCGGGGCCGATCAGGGCGCGCACGAGACCGAAGCCGAGCCAGAGGAACATCACCGCGATCACGCCGATGCGGGACCACCGCGCGACGAGGCGGTTCTGCTCCCACGCGCCGACGGTGTAGATCGCGAGGAAGAGGATCGCGGACGGCACGAGGTTGTCGCCGACCTGCCGCCACTGCGCGGCGATGAACAACGCCGACACCACCAGCAGCACGGCCAGCGGCCAACGGCGGCGCACCACGAGCGGCACGGCCATCGGCAGCACCCACGCCAGCTGCTCCCGCAGCTCCGGCGCCTGGCCGAACGCGAAGGCGCCCATGCTGTTGATCAGTACGGTGGCCTCGAACGCGCAGACCAGCACGAGCAGGGCGAGGCCGACGTCGCGCCGCCGTTGGACCTGCGTCGGTCCGGGCCGCCGCCACTCCTCCCACACGGGCTCTTCCACCTGGTCACGGTACCCGGCGGCGTTTGGCCCGGTAATGGCGACCAATCACCTCGCGGGGTGTTCAGGACCACAAAATTGGACGCCACCGGACCTGTTACCCAATACTGCGCGCTACCCGCGAGTAACCTCCCCTGCGACGAGGCCTGGAATGTCCATTCGACATCTATTCTTATCCACTTCCCTGCTGCTCGCCACGACCACCGCGTGTGCGTCCGATGACGAGCTGACACAACCTGTTCGCACAGGTCCCGGCGTCTCCGCTGAATCGATTTCGCTCGGCGTGTTGACAGACATGACAGGTCCGTTCAAAGGGTCGTCGGTTTACCGGATCCGCGGCTACGAGCTCTATCTCGACGCTGTCAACAAACGCGGCGGAGTCTGCGGCCGACGCATCGAGCTGAAGCAGAAGGACCACGCTTACGACGTGCAGAAGGCGCTCGACGGTTATTTCGAGCTCGAACCGCAGGTGCTCGGTTTCATCGACGTCGCGGGCCAGCCGATGACCGCCGCCATCGAGCCCGACCTGATGCAGACGCGGGCGCTGACCGTGCCCGGCTCCTGGGCGGCCTCCCTGCTCGGCAACCCGCACATGATGATCGTCGGTACCACCTACGACCTCGACGTCATCAACGGTCTCGACCACTACAAGCGCGAGGGCGCGCTCGCGAACGGAGACACGATCGGCCACCTCCACCTGCGCGGCAGCTTCGGCGAGAACGCGCTGGAAGGCAGCCGGTTCGCCGCCGAGAACTGGGGCCTGAAGGTTTCCGAACAGGCGGTCACCGAGACGACGGCGAGCCTCCTCGACCAGGTCACCGCCCTGAAGGCCGCCGGCGCCAAGGTGCTCGTGCTGAGCCTCACCCCACCGCAGACCGCGGCCGCCGTGGGCATCGCCGCGCAGCTCGGCTGGTCGGTGCCGATCCTGTCCAGCGCCGTCAGCTACGACCCGGCGATCATGGAGTCACCGGTCGCGCCGGTGTTCGCCAAGCAGGTCCTGCTCACCTCACCGGTCGCGCCGTGGAGCGCCGACGTCGACGGCGTCCGCGAGCTGCGCGACGGCTACCACCAGCGCTTCCCCGGCGAGGAGGGCACGCTGAACACCGTGCACGGCTACACCGTCGCGATGGCGTACGTCGCCGTGCTCGAAAAGGCCTGCGGCAAGAGGGATCTGACCCGCGACGGGGTGCTGCGCGCGTTCCACGACACGACCGGGCTGTCGACGAAGAACCTCACCGGCGAGCTGCGGTTCTCGCTGGTGGGACGGCCGTCCGCGACCCAGTCGTACATGAGCCGGCCGGACCCTCAGACGCCCGGCACGCTCAAGGTCGTCGAGGGCCTGCACGAGTCGGAACTGGTGAAGCTCAAGGGCACGCGCGCCCGTTGATCTATGGTCGTCCGATGGGACTCAGCCTGACCGTGCTCGGGTGCGCGACGCCGTACCCGAGTGCGGACAACCCGTGCTCCGGCTATCTCGTGTCGCACGGCGACACTCGCGTGTGGATGGACGCCGGCACCGGCACGCTCGGCCCGCTCCAGCACCACGTGAGCCTGGCCGAGCTGGACGCCATCTGGATCTCGCACCTGCACGCCGACCACTGCGCCGACCTGCTCACCGCCTACTACGCCCTGCTGTACGCGGACATCTCACGCGCCCCGATCCCGTTGTACGGCCCGCCCGGCATCGCCGACCGCCTCGCCGGGTTCCTCACCAACGGTCCGCGGCGCAGCCCCGTCGAGGACGCGTTCGAGATCACCGAGCTCCACGACGGGCTGCAGGTCGCGGTCGGTTCGATGCGGCTCACGACGGCCTCGGTCGCACACGGCCTTCCGGCGTTCGCGGTGAGGGTCGAAGCAGGCGGCTCTCTCACGTACTCGGGCGACACGGCGCCTTGCGCGGGGCTCGTCGAGCTGGCCCGCGACACCGACGTGCTGCTGTGCGAGGCGGAGAGCGCGGAGAAGACCGCGGACATGGTCCACCACACGCCGGAGGACGCGGGCGAGACGGCGACCGCGTCCGGGGCGGGCCGGTTGGTCGTCACGCACGTCGGCCGCTTCCTCACCCCGCGGGACGCTGTCACCCGCGCCGCGGCCCGGTACCGCGGCCAGGTCACCTGCGCGGCACCGGGCACCACCGTCACGGTGTGACGGTCAGGTCGTCGGCACGGCGCCGTGCCCACCGGGCCGGTCGACGCCCGGACGTGGGTGGCCGGAACCAGGGACGACCAGGTGCGGTTCGACGACGCCGGGGAGCGCGGGCCGGTGCTCGCGCCGGTCGCGCTCGCCTGGCTCGCGAGCGGCCGGACGCTGCGCACCCTGCCCGCCCGGATCGAAGTCACAGCTGGTTGATGCGCACCAGGTTGCCGGCCGGGTCGCGGAACGAGCAGTCCCGCACGCCCCACGGCTGGTCCTCCGGTTCCTGCAGCACCTCGCCCGCACCGGACTCCTCGACCCACGCCCGCGCGCGGTCGAAGGCGGCCTGGAGATCCTTGGAGGCGAGCGAGATGGCCGTGTAGACGCCCTTCGCCATGAGGACGGCGATCGTGCGGCGCTCCTCGTCGCTCACGCCGGGGTCGGCGGCGGGCGGGTGCAGCACGATGCCGGTCTCCGGCTGGTCGGGCGGTCCGACGGTGATCCAGCGCATGGTGCCCTGGCCGACGTCCTGGCGGACCTCGAAGCCGAGCCCGTCGCGGAAGAAGCCGAGGGACTTCTCGGGATCGTCTGCGGGCAGGAACGCCGCGGCGATGATGACTGACATGGCGACCAACCTAATCGGACGGACCGGCCGCCGCTTCTCGATTCCTGATCGGCCTCATGACGGCCTTGGCCAGGCAGTTCGGGATGCCCTGGCCGTCGGCTGCGGCGACCTTCCTGTACTGGCTCGGCGACATGCCGACCAGCTCGGAGAAACGGGTGCTGAACGTGCCGAGCGACGTGCAGCCCACCTCGAAGCAGACCTCGGTGACGGACAGGTCGCCGCGCCGCAGCAGGGTCATCGCCCGCTCGATGCGGCGGGTCATCAGGTAGCTGTAGGGCGACTCGCCGAACGCGGCCCGGAACGCCCTGCTGAGATGCCCCGCGGACAGGTGCACGCCACGAGCCAGCGCGGCCACGTCCAGCGGCTCGCGGTACTCGCGATCGATCCGGTCGCGGACCTTGCGGAGCAGGCGGAGCTCCTCCAGGCGCGGGTCTTGGGCGGTCACAGCGGACAGCGTAAGACCCGCGCCTGACAGATTCCTGACTCGGCCGCTGCACGGCAAGACGACACAGTCGATCACTGACATCGGTTGTCAGTGATCGCGATCTAGCTTCTGCCCATGAGCGAGCACGACTTCGACTTCTTCCACGGCCGCTGGCACGTGGCCAACCGCAAGATCGCCGACATCCCCGGCCGCGGCACCGAGTGGGTCGAGTTCGAGGCGGAGAGCGAGGTCCGGCCGGTCCTGGGCGGCGGGGCGAACGTGGACACCCTCCGCACCGCCGACTGGGAGGGCCTGACCCTGCGCCAGTACGACCCCGAGCGGGACGTCTGGCGCATCTGGTGGGCCTCCTCCCGCGCTCCCGGCCGGCTCGACCCGCCGCTGGAAGGCCGGTTCACCGGCGGGCACGGGGTGTTCTTCGGCGACGACGTGGTCGGCGGCCGCGAGGTGAAGGTCCGTTTCGACTGGACCGCGGGCGACGAGCCCGTCTGGCAGCAGCAGTTCTCCTACGACGGCGGGAACACCTGGGAGACCAACTGGGTCATGCGCTTCACCCGCGCGCATGCGGCCTGACCTGCCGTTCAATGTTCCTGCAACGTCTCCCGGGCATGCTGACCCCCGTCAGACCGAACTGGGGAGGTCTCGTGATGGGGAAGAAGACTGCGGGCGCGCTGGTGCTCGCGGCGGCCGCGCTCGTGCTCGGTGTGGGCACGGCGGCAGCGGCGGAGGACGCCGGCCGGCAGGGCACGCGCGTCACCGGGGTGGGCAACCGGGATCTCGGCGTTCCCGCGGGCACCGACGGCACTCGGGTCACCGGTGTCGACAACCGCGAGATCGGCACTCCGGCCGGCACCGACGGCACGCGGGTGACCGGCAAGGAGCAGTGAGCAGGGCGGCGTGAGGGCCCGGGACGTGCGTCGTCCCGGGCCCTTCCCGTTGGTCAGTGGTGGTGCTGGTGGACGACGGCGTGGCCCTTGCCGCGCCCGATCATCCAGCGGTTCACCGGCACCGTCACCACGAACGCGATGACCAGCGAGACCAGCAGCGACCCCCAGAACAGCAACGTCCCCAGGCCCGCGTCCATGGCGCCGGGCACGGCCAGGACCACCGCGTTGTCGACGATCTCCATCACCGCGATCGAGACCGTGTCGGCCGCCAGCGCGACACCGAAGGCGGCCTTGAACGCGAGGCCCGACCGCAGCACCGGGCGCATGGTCAGCGAGTAGCCGAACACGAACGCGAGCACCACCGACAGCACGATCGTGGCGAGGTTGCCCCAGCCCAGCGCCGTGCCGATGACCATGCCGAGCACCTCGCCGATCGCACAGCCGGTGAGGCAGTGCAGCGTCGCGGAGACCGCCTGCCTGGTCAGGCTCGCGGGAGCGTGGTCCATCTCGTCCTCCTCCTCAGGTCGAGCCGACCATACCCCTAGGGGGTATGTGTATCAACCCATACCCCGGTGGGGTGTGTCGCACGACGCGGGAACCCGCTTCGGGGCCCCGTTCAACCCACCTGGGTGAGCGCGAGACCGCCCGCCATCAGCAGCACGCACGCCAGCCCGTGCACCACCGGGTTGCGGACCAGCAGGGCCACGAACTCGCGCAGGAACGCGCTCGGCACGAAGTACCAGGCGGTCGGCGCGCCGATGACCTGCAGCCGCAGCCCCTGCTTGCGCGACAGCACGGCGGTGCGGAACACGTGGTAGTTGTTCGTGACGGCGACGACCCGGCCGGTGTGCCCGCGTCCGGCCAGCAACTCCCTGCTGTAGCGCAGGTTCTCCTCGGTCGTGGTCGCCTGGTCCTCCATCACCACGTCGGCGTCGGGCACCCCGCGCTCGAGCAGGTACTCGCGCATCGCGTACGCCTCGGAGACGTGCTCGTCCTCGCCCTGCCCGCCGGAGACGACGATCACCGGCGTCCGCCCGGCCTCGCGGTCGCGCCGGTACAGCCGCAGCGCTCGGTCCAGCCGGGACGCGAGCAGCGGCGGAACCCGTGAGCCGAGCAGGCCGGCGCCGAGCACGACGATGCCGTCGAACCCGCTTCGGCGGCCGGTGCGGCCGTAGATCACCGAGTACAGCAGCAGGCTCACGAACAGGAACGCGATGTACGCCGACACCAGGAAAAGGCCGATCGCGCTGCCGCGGACCCAGTCGTTGGCCTGGCCGATGCCCCACGCGAAGTAGGCCATCTCGCCGATCAGCGCGAGCCCGGCCAGCAACGACAGGAGGTTGCCCAGCGACCGGCCCTCGCGGCGGACCATGACCAGGCCGTTCGCCAGCAACGCCAGCGGCAGCAGCAACAGGCCGAGCAGCGCCAGCACGAACGCGAGCAGCAGCGGCAGGCTGATCACCGGGTTGTCCCGGCCGGCCCGCGCCAGCAGGAGCAGCAGCATGACCAGCGTGATGCCGAGCCAGACCGCGTTGCTCAGCCTGCGGCGGTCGCGCACCATCCCGACGAGGAAGAACATCGCGGGGATGACGAACAGCAGGGCGGCGAGCACCGGCCCAGGGTAGTACCGATGATCACTCGGTGCGGCCGACCTCCGGAGCGGACTCCGGGGCGCGCTTCGGCCGCGGCCTCAGCCGCACGGCTCCGGTGGTCAGGTCGAGCGGACCGGTCTCCTCGAAGTCCTCGCCGGTGCCGGAGTCCGTCGCCTCGCTGCGGAGCTTGCGTCCCGGGAACAACTCACCCAACTGTCCCATGGCGTCGACCCTACCCTCAGAAGAGCGCGATGAGCAGCACGATCACGGCGATCGCGACCAGGAGCGGGATCAGGAACCCACCGGGTGGCCTGCGGTAGTGGCTGCGGACCGTGGTGGTGCGGAACCAGCTGTACGGGGCGCTGCGACGGTGCCGTCGAACCCAGGGCATTCTCGACACTCTCCTTTCAGGCGTCGGCTTCGGATACCCCGATCCGCAGCCGCTCACGCACGCCCGCCAGCCCCTCCGCCGCCACCCGCGGGTCGCCGATGTCGTTGCCGTACAGCACTTCGTGCCACGGTCCGAGCTGGTGCCAGAGCAACGCGCGCTCGCGCAGCTCGTGCGTCACGCCGTACGTCCCGGCGACCGCGGCCGCGAACTCGGGTGGCGTGGCGTGCAGCGCCCAGGCCAGGTCGGCCGCCCGATCGCCGACGTGCAGGTCGCCGAAGTCGATCACGCCGGTCAGCACGCCGTCGGCACCCAGCACGTGCTCGGGACCGAGGTCGCCGTGGACCAGGGTGTCCGCGGGCAGGCCGCTCACCCCGGCCAGCAGCTCCTCGCCTCCGGGCACCCGCACCTCGGCGCGGAAGCGCTCGACGGGCAACGGCCTCGGGCCGACGCCGCGCGCGACGGCCTCCGCGACGTCGACCGCGTGCAGGGCCAGCAGGAACTCGCCCAGCTGCCGGCCCTGAACGGCGTTGAGCGAGGCCAGTTCGGCACCGGGAACCAGCTCGTGCCGCACCACCAGCGGTTCCTCGGAGACGACGACCGGCACCGGAACGGGCAACGGCAGCTGCGGCGCGAGCCACGGCATCACCACGGTCTCGCGGCGCAGCTGCGGGCCGATCTCGCGACGGCGCGGGCGCCGGTCCACCCACCGGCCGTCCACCAGCTCGGCCCGGCTGTCCCAGCCCTCGCCGAGGTACGTCATGCGCGGAACTCCCAAGATCAGCCGTTGCCGCACGACGGAACGGTGACCAACCACGAGTGATCAGCACGGTACGCCACGGGCGGCGGCCGGGCCGGGGTGAACCGGGCAGAATTCGCGGATGGCCACCACCGTGTCCGCGAAGCTGCTGTCGCTGCTCGGCACCTTCGACGCCCGGCACCGCAGGCAGACCCTGAGCGGCATCGCCCGCCGCAGCGGCCTGCCGATCAGCACCACGCACCGGCTGCTGGCCGAGCTGGTCGAGTGGGGTGCCGTGCGCAGGCTGGAGTCCGGCGAGTACGTGATCGGCCGGCGGATCTGGCGGCTCGGTCTGCTCGCGGCGGGCGAGGTGGACCTCAGCCGGGTCGCCGAGCCGTTCCTGCACGACATCCACGCGGCGACCAGGGCGGTGGTGCACCTGGCCGTGCGCGAGGGCACCGAGGTGCTGTACCTCGACCGGGTGTCGGGCCACGCGTCGGTGCCGATCGTCAGCCAGACGGGCAGCAGGTTGCCGTTGCACGCGACCGGCGTGGGCAAGGTGTTGCTGGCTTACGCGCCCGCCGAGGTGCAGGAGGACGTGCTGCGGCACCGCCTGACGCGGCTCACGGCGTACACGGTGACCGATCCGCAGCGGATGCGCGCGCAGCTGCACCGGATCCGGAGGGACGGGTACGCGCAGACGTTCGAGGAGATGACGCTCGGGGCGTGCAGCGTGGCCGTGCCGGTCGAGGTGGACGGGCACGTGGTGGCCGCGCTGGGGATCGTGGTGCCGGATCTGCGCAACGTGCGGGCGCGGCTGGTGGCGGCGTTGCAGGTGGCGGCACGCGGGATCGGGCGGACGCTGGAGCAGGGTTTCCACCCAGCGGAAACAAGGGTTGGTGACGGGCGTCACTGAGCGCTTGAATCCCCTCTGTGGCAAGCAAAACACGTGAGCTCTTCATCGGCGGCGAAAGCGTTCCGGCGGCGGACGGCCGCACCACTGACGACCTCAACCCCTTCACGGGGGAGGTGCACGCGGTCGTCGCCGCCGGAGGGGCGGCGGACGTCACGCGTGCCGTCGACGCGGCGCAGGCCGCGTTCGCCGACTGGTCCGCGACCTCACCGTCGGTGCGGCGCGGCATCCTGCTGCGCGCGGCCGACGGCCTGGAAGCGAGGACACCGGACGCCATCGCGATCATGGCCGGCGAGGTCGGCGGCGTCGCGGGCTGGGCCGGGTTCAACATCATGCTGGCGGCCAACGTGCTGCGCGAGGCGGCCGCGGCGGTCACCCAGCCCGTGGGCGAGGTGCTGACCACCGAGACGCCGGGCCAGCTGTCGCTCGCGGTGAGGGAACCCCTCGGCGTGGTGGCGGCGTTCGCGCCGTGGAACGCGCCGATCATTCTCAGCACCCGTGCCGTCGCCGCGCCGATCGCCGCGGGCAACACCGTGGTGCTCAAGCCGAGCGAGGAAGCGCCGATCGCCGCGGGCCTGTTCATCGCCGAGGTGCTGCACGAGGCCGGACTGCCTCCCGGCGTGCTCAACGTCGTGACGAACGCCCCGGACGACGCCGCGTCGGTCGCAAACGCGCTGATCACGGACCCGCGCGTGCGAGCGGTGAACTTCACCGGCTCGACCGAGGTGGGCCGGATCGTCGGAACCCTCGCGGCGCAACACCTCAAGCCCTGCGTGCTGGAGCTCGGCGGCAAGAACTCGCTGCTGGTGCTCGACGACGCCGACCTCGACTACGCGGTGGACGCGGCCACCTTCGCCGCCTTCTACAACGCGGGCCAGATCTGCATGTCGGCCGACCGCGTCCTCGTGCACGAGACGGTGGCCGAGGAGTTCACCGCGAAGCTGGCCGCCAAGGTCTCCTCCCTGCCGCACGGCGATCCGGCCGACCCCTCCACCGCGATCGGCCCGGTGATCAACCAGCGGGCGGCCGACCGCGTCGCCACCCTGATCACCGAAGCGGTCGAGTCCGGCGCGCGGGTGCGGGCGGGCGGCGACGGGACCGCGACCGTGCTGGACGGCGTCACCCCGGCCATGCGGATCTTCCACGAGGAGATCTTCGGCCCGGCCGTGGTCGTGACCACCGTCGCGGACGACGACGAGGCCGTGGCCATCGCCAACGACACCGAACACGGCCTCACCGCGGGCGTGATCACCGAGGACCCGCAGCGCGGCCT
This sequence comes from Lentzea sp. NPDC004782, assembly GCF_040609115.1. NCBI lineage: Bacteria > Bacillati > Actinomycetota > Actinomycetes > Pseudonocardiales > Pseudonocardiaceae > Lentzea > Lentzea sp. NPDC004782. The sequence continues at coordinate 188,594 of NZ_JBEXJN010000007.1, read as the reverse complement.
GAACCTGGCGCGCCGCATCCGCACGGGCATCGTGCACGTGGGCAACCAGACCGTGGACGACGAGCCGCAGGCCCCGTTCGGCGGCGTGAAGGCCAGCGGCTACGGCCGGTTCGGCGGCCGGTGGGGCATCGAGGCCTTCTCGGCCACGCGCTGGGTGACGGTGGCGGGCCAGCCGAACCACTTCCCGTTCTGAGCGCGCGGCCCACAGCGCGCCGAGTGCTCGATGAAGGGCGCCTTCATCCACCTCACGTGGATGAAGGCGCCCTTCATCCACGTCGGGCACGCCGCGCTCCTAGCCCGCGACCAAGCCCGCCTCGTGCGCCACGATCGCCGCCTGCACCCGGTTCTCCGCACCGAGCCGGCTCAGGATGGCGCTCACGTGCCCCTTCACCGTGCCCTCGACCAGGTCCAGCCGCCGCGCGATCTGCGCGTTCGACAGGCCCTCGCCGAGCAGCGCCAGCACGTCCCGCTCCCGCGCGGTCAGCGTCTCGACGCGGGACCGGGCCTGCACGACCCGGCCGCCGCGGAACCGGGTGATCATCCGCGCGGCCACCTTGGGCGCCAGGTAGGCGCCGCCGGACGCCAGCGCGTGCACGCCCGCGATCAGCTCGCGCGGGTCGCCCGACTTCAGCAGGAACCCGCGGGCGCCGCCGTCCAGGGCCTGTTCGAGGTAGCCGTCGTCGTTGAACGTCGTCAGCATCGCCACGCCGAACCCCAGGCGGGCCAGTTCCCGCGCGGCCGCCAGGCCGTCGAGGCGGGGCATCCGGATGTCCAGCAGCACCACGTCCGGCCGGTGCTTCAACGCCAGGTCCACGGCCTCGCGGCCGTCACCCGCCTCCGCCACGACCGACAGGGCCGGGTCGGAGCCGAGGATGGCGCGCACCCCCGCGCGCACCATCGCCTCGTCATCGGCGAGCAGAACGCGGATCACGACTCCCCCGTGTGCGGCAGCGTGGCCACCAGTTCGAACCGGCCGTCGTCCCGGCTGGTGCGCAGCGTACCTCCCGCGAGCCGCACCCGTTCGCGCAGCGCGATCAGGCCCAGGCGGCTGCCCGCACCGCGGCGCAGGCCGAGGTCGTTGCTCGCCTCCACCACCGTCGTGGCATCCGCCGTGGTGATCCTCAGCACCACCTGGGACTTCGGCGCGTGCTTGGCGGCGTTCGTCAACGCCTCCTGGACGATCCGGTGCACTGTCCGCTCCACAGTGGACGGAACACGTCCCTCCACTGTGTACGACACCTGCAACCCCGACGCCACCGCGCGGTCCACGAGCTCGCGCGGGTCCACCACGGAAACCGGATCGCCGTCGCGCAGCAGGAAGACGAGGTCCGCCAACCGTTCCGTGGCATCGGCGGCCGCCCTCCGCAGCCGAGCGGCGGCCGCCTGGTGCTCGGCGGGCAGCGTCATCTCCAGCGCGCCCGCCTGCAGCGCGATCAGGCTCAGCTCGTGGCCCAGCGTGTCGTGCACCTCGTGCGCGATCCGCGTGCGTTCCCGCAGGTGAGCGGCTTCGACGCCGGCCGCGGCCAACGCGGCCTGCTGGTGCGCGATGCGGCCGAGGAACCACGGCAGCGCGACCGCCAGCCCCACGACGACGAGCGGCACGAGCGAGATGAGCCCCGCGGCGAGGAAGAAGATCGCCGGCCAGCCGGGTGCCATCCGGCGGCCGAGCAGGAACGCGGCCACGAACAGCACCACGCACACCGCGACCGTCCACGGCGGAACGTTCTCGTGCATGTAGAACGACACCGCGAACGCGGCGGCGACACACGCCGCCAGCGCCAGGATCCTGATCACCGCCACCTCGACACCGCCACACCGATGTTGACCACGCTCGACACGCCCAACCACACCACAAGCGGCAGCGAGTAGTGCATCAGTTGGTAGAACGTGATGTCCCGCCCACCGCCGTACAGCATCCCCAGCAGCGTGGGCAGCGCAAGCAGCACACCGAGCGGCACGAGCCTGAGCACCTGCCACGCCCGGTGGCGCTTACGCGGCCGTCGCAGCGCACGCACACCGAGCACCAACGACAACACCGTCAGCCCGGCCAGCACGAGGTCGATCGGCAACCGGTACGACGAAATCTCGGCAGGCTTGCCGTCGAGGGTGTCCGCGATGGCGTTCTCCAACTCGTAGGTGCCCTCGTGGCCGAGCGTGAACCCGCTGTTGGACATCACCGCGATGCCGTAGCCGGACGGCGTCAGCAGCTGCCCGGCCGTGCTGGTGAACCAGATCCCGTTGTGCCGCAACCGTCCCTGCGCGTCGGCCGCCCAGCCCGTCCCGTCCGCCGGCGCCAGCTTCTTCTGCGCCGCCAGCCACTTCCCCATGTCCGCGGCCGTGGTGATCACCCCGTCGGAACCACCGACGAACCGCTCCGGTTCGGGCAGCGCGACCGAGAACCCGTACGCGTACCCGTGTCCGCGCCGGTAGTCCGCGGGCAGATCGCGCGGCGTCACGGAGATCGCGACTGTCTCGGTCATGCCCAGCGGTTCGAAGACGTGCTTCTTCAAGTAGGAGTTGAACTCCTCGCCGGACGCCAGCTCGACCAGCCGCGCGGCCAGGTGGTAGTTCGTGTTGGTGTACCGGTACCGGCCGTCGGGCACGGCCGTGCGCAGGACCTCCCGCGCCCGTTCCACCGCCTCCGCCGGCGAGGACGGCTGCGGCAGGCTCTTCTCGGGCAACGTCCGGTCGCTGATGCCCGACGTGTGGGCGAGCAGCTGACGTGGCGTGACGCGCGAGTCGAACACCGGCCGGTCCAGGTCGATCCGCCCGGCGTCGGCGAGCTGCCGGACCGCCAGCGCCGTGAACGACTTGCTGACCGACGCGATCGCCATCTTCGAGTGCTCGGTGATCGGCGCTCCGGCCGAGTCGTGCCCGAACCCCTGGACCGCCACCACCTGGTTGTCCTTGGTGATCGCCACCGCGACGCCGGGAACCGACGCCTGACCCGTGTAGGTGGACACCAGCAGAGTGAGAGCTGCACCCCAGATCGTCATGCCTCGCAACGTATGCGGCGTCGGCGAGGGAAACCCGACCCGGAAGACCGGGCGGACCCCCGACGAAAGTCAGGGGTCCGCCTCGGGCATCAGTGCCCCGCGGCCATCTCCGCGGCCAGCCGGTCGTCACCGCTCTGCTCCTTGAGCGGCTTCTCCTCGATGAACAGCACGGCCAGCAGCGCCAGCGCCGCGAACGGCGCACCGACGAGGAAGAGCTCGGAGGTGGCGGTCGCGTAGATGTCGGCGATCACGGCCTTGATCTCGGGTGGCAGCACCGAGAGGTCCGGCACCTTGGCCTCGCCCGAGCCGCCCGTCGGCCCGAACTTCTCGGTGGCGAGCGACGAGACCTCGCTCGCCAGCACCGCGCCCAGCGCCGACACACCGATCGCACCGCCCAGCGAGCGGAAGAACGTCAGCGCCGACGTGGTGGCGCCGAGGTCGCGGGCCGGCACGTCGTTCTGCGCCACCAGCACCAGGTTCTGCATCAGCAGGCCGACACCGACACCGAGCACGAACATGTCCACGGACAACATGAACACGGTCGACCCGGCGGTGATGGTGGACAGCAGCAGCATGCCGCCGACCATGACCACGCCGCCGGAGACCAGATAGGCCTTCCACCTGCCGTATTTCGTGATCAGCTGACCGGCGGCGGTCGACGAGATCAGCATGCCGAGGATCACCGGCAGTCCCAGCAGACCGGCCTGCGTCGGTGTCTTGCCGAGGGAGAGCTGGAAGTACTGCGACAGGAACACCGTGCTGCCGAACATCGCGACGCCCACCAGAGCGCTGGCGACGACCGTCAGCGCGACCGTCCGGTTGCGGAAGATCGACAGCGGCACGATCGGGTCGTGCGCGGTGGCTTCGACGCGCACGGCCGCCACGAGCAGCAGGACACCCAGCGCCACCAGGCCCGCGGTCCAGCCCGACCACCATTCGAACTTGTCGCCGGCCAGCGACGACCAGATCAGCAGCGTCGACACCCCGGACACGATCAGGAACGCGCCCAGGAAGTCGATCTTCGTGTCCTCCTTGCGCACGACCGGCAGGTGCAGGGTGCGCTGCAACAGCCAGATCGCGGTGAGCGAGAACGGGATCCCGATGAAGAAGCACCAGCGCCAGCCCAGCCACGAGGTGTCGACGAGCACGCCGCCGATCAGCGGGCCGGCCACGGTGCCGACCCCGAACACGGCACCGAACAGGCCGGAGTAGCGGCCGAGCTCGCGCGGCGGGATCATCGCGGCCATCACGATCGTCGCGAGCGCCGTGACACCACCGGCGCCCAGGCCCTGCACCACGCGGCTGACGATGAGCATCTCGACGTTCTGCGAGAAGCCCGCGATCAGCGAACCGGCCACGAACAGGCCCAGCGACGCCTGGATCAGCAGCTTGCGGCTGTAGAGGTCGGCGAGCTTGCCCCACAACGGCACGGTCGCCGTCATCGCGAGCAGCTCGGTGGTGACGATCCACGCGAAGATCGACTGCGAGCCGTTCAGCTCGGCGACGATGCGCGGCAAGGCGTTCGAGACGACGGTCCCCGCGAGGATCGCGACGAACAGGCCGAGCATGAGACCCGACATCGCCTGCGTGACTTCGCGTTTGCTGTGGACCGGTGTCGGAGCATCGGTTCCGGTGCTCAAGACGTTCCCCCTTCGTGGTGGTGCGACGGCACGTGAGCCAGCCCGGCGCCGAACAGGTCGAGCGCGTCACCCACGAGGTCACCCAACGCGACGTTGTCGTCGAGAGCCCACCGCGTCACCGCACAACGGAACGCGGCACTGCCCGCGGCGACGAGCAGCCGCGGGTACAGGTGCGACTCGGGCAGCCCGGCCCGTGCCGCCACCGCGCTCGCGAGCAGCTGCTCGGACTCCGCGCTGGTGGCGAACGCGCGGACCAGCAGGTCCGGCCGCTGCATCAGGACTTCCTTGCGCAGCAGCCACAGGTCGCGGGCGTTGTCCAGCTCGTCGGTGATCTCGGCGAGCACCGACGACCGGTACGCCTCGAACGGCGTGACCTCGTCGGCGGCGGCCAGGACGCGCTCGGCCATGCGCGGCCCCGCCTCGGGGTCCGCGCCGATCAGCGCCTCGTCCTTGGACGCGAAGTAGTTGAAGAAGGTGCGCACCGAGACGTCGGCCTCGGCGGCGATCTCCTCCACGGTGACGTGGTCGTAGCCCTTCTCGGCGGCGAGGCGCACGGTCGCCCGTTCGAGCGCGGCACGCGTGCGGCGCTTCTTGCGGTCGCGCAGGCTCTCCCCCGGCTGGTTCACAGGGAGAGCGTACACGATTGTTTTGCAGTCCCTGCAAGTTTGCAGAGTGTGAAATGCAACCCCTACGACCAGGGCGTCTTCGGCCTCTCCTGCAGCTCGCCGTCGACGAACAGGTCCACCCGCTCGCTGTAGAAGCACGCGAGCCCGGCGACCTTCTGGCTCTCCGGCAGCGGCGCCCGGTAGATCCACACGATGTCGTCGTGGACCTTCCCGCCGACCTCGACCGACCAGTACGTGGCCGTGCCCTTGTACGGGCAGTGCGTCTGCGTGTCCGACGGCCTGAGCAGGTCGAACCGGACGTCGCTCAACGGCAGGTAGTAGCGCGGCGGCAGCCCGGTCTCGAACAGGATCCGCGGCTGCGCCGACGCCGCCAGCGTCACCCCGTCCAGCGCGACGCGCACGTGCCGTGAGCTGGCCAGCACGTCGACGCGCTTGTACGGGTCACGCGGGTGCACGTAGATCGGCTCGTCCTCCTCGAGCCACTCGTCCATCGCCGCGAACTCGAACCGGACGAGGTCCCGCAGCTCCTCGATCGGCGAGTCCCGGTAGACCAGCGCCGCGCCCCCGGCCGTGCCGCCGGGCGTGACGACGTCGTGCACGAGGCCCTCACCCCTGCTCGGCGAGCGCCTGGTCTCCCCCGTCGGCTTCAGCTCGGCGCGGACCGCGGAAAGCGGCAGGTAGTAGGCCGGGTAGTACGGGACCTCCCAGACCAGCCGCGGCGCGGTCGTGTCCACGACCAGCTCGCCACCGAAGTACGCACGGACCCGCTTCGCCGAGTGCTCGACCCTGACCCGGCCACGCTGCTCGTTGTCCATGCCTCATGGCAACACGGACCGGCCCCGTCTGCTTCCCGGCAAATCAGGTAGCCAGAATTCGTGTTCGCAACTCGCCGTCTGACGAGGTGGATGAAGGGTTCCTTCATCCACACCAGGTGGAGGAAGGAACCCTTCATCCACGTAACTGCCCAGGTGCTCAGGCGTTTCCGTCGAACAGGCTGGTGACGGAGCCGTCCTCGAAGACCTCCTGGATCGCCCGCGCCAGCAGCGGGGCGATGCTCAGCACGGTCAGGCCGGGGAACCGCTTCTCGTGCGGGATCGGCAGGGTGTCGGTGAGGACGACCTCGCGGGCCTTGCTGGCGATGAGCCGGTCGTACGCGTCCCCGGACAGCACCCCGTGCGTGGCCACGAGGACGACGTCCTTCGCGCCCTGCTCCAGCAGCTGCCGCGCCGCACCCGTGCTCGTCATCGCCGTGTCGATCATGTCGTCGACCACGACGCACGTGCGGCCCTCGACGTCGCCGACGACGCGGTTGGCCATGACCTCGTTGGGGCGCAACGGATCGCGCGTCTTGTGGATGAACGCGATCGGGCACCCGCCGAGCAGGTCCGCCCACTTCTCGGCGAGCCGGGTGCGCCCGGCGTCCGGGGAGACGATCGTCAGGTCCTCGCCCGCGTACCGCGCCCGGACGTGGTCGGTGAGCAGCCACATCGCGTGCAGGTGGTCGACCGGGCCGTCGAAGAAGCCCTGGGCCTGCGCGGTGTGCAGGTCGACGGTGACGATCCGGTCCGCGCCGGCTGTCTTGAACATGTTCGCGACGAGCCGTGCCGAGATCGGTTCACGTCCGGCGTACTTGCGGTCCTGCCGCGCATAGGGATACGACGGCACGACCGCGGTGATGCGCTTGGCCGAGGCGCGTTTGAGGGCGTCGACCATGAGCAGCTGCTCGATCAGCCAGTCGTTGATGGGCGCGCTGTGGCTCTGCATGACGAACGCGTCGGCGCCGCGCACGGACTCCTCGAACCGCACGAAGATCTCGCCGTTCGCGAAGTCGTAGGCGGCCTGCGGGGTGATCGCGACACCGAGGTGCTTCGCGACCGACTCCGCGAGCTCCGGGTGCGCCCTGCCGGTGAGCAGGATGAGCTGCCGTTTGGCGATGCCCGGCTTGCCACTGGCCACGTCACGCTCCACGTTCGTCCGGTGTTGAACCCGATCGTTCAGCATCACGGCGAGATCACGCAAACGCTGGGTCCGTCCGATGAGATTCCACGTTGCCGGGCAAATCCGCGTACCACCATCGGGCACACCCACAGGTAGTCACCTGGCGGGCACGGGGTCGCACCCTCGGTATAGATCGGCCGGTCCGGATTCACCTCTTGGGGTACGGCGAGTGTGATTTCTTGATCAGCGTGCTTGTCGGCTCAACGATCATGCCTACGCTCCTGGCATGCCTGAAGACCAGGACGCTCCCGGACCGACACCGCCGGCACCACCACCGAACCCGATCGTGATGAGCACGCCCATCCACGACCAGATCGCCGACCGGCTCGGAGTCCGCCAGAAGCACCGCCGGCCGGACTGACCGCCGATTCGGCGACTTTCGGTGGTCGACGGCCCGCACGCGAGCGAGTAGGAAAGGCCCCTCTGCGGACAAGAGGGGAGCTTGTCGATGCGTTTCACCGTGCTCGCGGCGGCAGTCGCTCTGTTGGTCACCGGTACCCCCGCCTTCGCCGACCCCGGGATACCGCGGATCGACTGGCAGGCGTGCGGACAGGACCACACCGGTTTCGACTGCGCCTCGGTGAAGGTGCCACTGGACTACGACAACCCGCACGGCGCGACCACGACCATCGCGCTGGCGCGCAAGCCCGCGACCGACCAGGCGCACCGGATCGGATCGCTGTTCATCAACCCCGGCGGACCGGGTGGCTCCGGCGTGGACTTCGCGTTCAGCGCGGGTACCAGGCTGTCCGCCAACCTGCAGGGCCGGTTCGACGTCGTCGGCTTCGACCCGCGCGGCATCGGCCGGTCCGACCCGTTGCACTGCTTCGCCAGCGAAGAGGACCTCACCAAGTTCTTCGAGGGCGTGCCGGCCTTCCCGTACCAGGCGGCGCAGGAGCGGCCGTTCTACGACAGGTACCGCTCGCTCGGTCCGCAATGCCTGGACGACCAGCCCATCGCCCGGCACATGAGCACCGCCGACGTGGCCCGCGACCTGGACCTGCTGCGCCGCGCGGTGGGTGACCGCAAGATCTCGTACCTGGGCTTCTCCTACGGCACCTTCCTGGGCGCCACCTACGCGAACCTGTTCCCGAACAACATCCGCGCCCTCGTGGTCGACGGCGTGCTGAACCCGGAGCTGTGGTCGAGCGGGCGGCAGGTCGAGTCCGACCGGATCGCGACGAAGGAGGAGTTCCGCGAGTTCCTCCGCAACTGCGACGAGGCGAAGTGCGTCTTCGGCCCGCAGTCGGAGAAGCGCTGGAACGCGTTGCTGGCCTCGGTGCGCGCCAAGCCGATCCAGCTCGGCGACCGGCTCTACACCTACGACGCGGTGGTCAACGCCGCGATCGGTGCCATGTACAACCCGAACAGCTGGCCGTCCGCGGCTTCGCTGTTCGACCAGCTGTCGAACGCGTCGGCCGCGGTCTCCGTCGCGGCGGAACCAGATTACGACAACGGCTTCGACGCCTACAACGGCAACGTGTGCGCGGACATCGAGTTCCCGCACTCCTTCGAGGCCTACCGCTCGACGGCCCGCTACGCCGCGGCGGGGTCGGAGTTCGGTCCGGCGTGGTGGTGGGGCAACGCGGCCTGCGCGAACTGGCCGGTCAACGCCGACCGCTTCACCGGCCCTTGGCACACCCGCACCAGCGCGCCGGTGCTGGTGGTGGGCAACCACTTCGACGGCGTGACGGACTTCCGCGGCGCCCAGGCGGTGAACCGGCAGCTCGCAGGCAGCCGGTTGCTCGCCTACGCCGGTTGGGGACACACGGCATACGGGCGGAGCAAGTGCGCGTCCGACCACACCAACGCGTACCTGCTCAACGGCACATTGCCGCCGGTCGGGACCGTGTGCCCGGCGAACCCGAACCCGTTCCTGCCCACGGCGGCCGCCGCCCCGGAACCGCTGTACCAGCCCACCCGCCGGTAGCCATCCAGTACGCGGGGACCTTTCGTACTCTCCAGCAGTACGAGAGGCCCCCGCGTACGCCCAGCCGGCAACGCCGCCACCACTCACACCCACCAACGCCAGAAGTACGCGGGGAGCTTTCGTACTCTCCAGCAGTACGAGAGGCCCCCGCGTACGCTCAGCGGCGGAGTTCCTGGGCCAGTTCGACGGCCGCGCGGGCGGGATCGTGGTCGAACCGGCTGCCGAACGCGTCGTGCACCCGCCACCCCGCGTGGCCCAGCGCACGCCAGCGGGCCAGATGTGCCCGCGGCCCGTCCGGGTGCGGGCGCGTCTCCACCGCCACCGCACCGCCCTTCTCCCCCACCACGAGGTCGACCCGCCACCGCCCCACCGGATAGCCGGTCCGCACGGTCACCCCGGCGGCGGCGAGCTCCTCGGCCAGCCGCGCGGTCCACTCGTCCTCGGGCGCGATCCCGGCGGTCTCGGTGGGCGGCACGTCCGCGTGCCGCAGGTACTCGCCGATCAGTCCCGGCGGCTCGGTCGCCGACGTGATCACGTGCACCTGCCGGCGCGCCCGCGTGGTCAGCACCGCGAGCAGGTTGCGGTCGTTCACGAACCGCCACCCGCCCGGCCTGGAGTCGGCGGCGAGGCTGATCACGACCTCGTCGAACTCGCTGCCCTGCACCCCGTGCACGGTGCCGACGCGCACACCACCCGTGGTGATCTCGTCCAGCGTCAGGTCGCGCAGCAGCGCCTCCTCCAGCGCGTCGGCCTGTGCGCGGAACGGCGTGACGACACCGATCGACCGCACGCCCGCCGCGACCCGTTTGCGCACGTGGGCGAGCACGGCCTCGATCTCGGCGTGGTTGACGCCCTTGGAGTTCCGCTCGCCCGCGACGCGTTCGGTGTCGATGCAGTCGACGTCGGCGATCGACGGGTGCGTGGTCAGCAGGGCGATCTTGCCGTCGTAGAACTTCCGCGCCGCGAAACCGATCAGGTGCGGCGCGCAGCGGTGGTGCTCGTCGAGCCAGTGCACGCCCGCGGTCGCGGCGGCCGCGTCGAACAGGCTCACCTTCGGCACGTCCAGCCGGTCGCGCAGGTCCCCGGTGCCCTCGGCGTCGACGGCCGCCTGCACGGCCTGGTCGCCCACGAACGACACGTGCCGCAGCTGCCGGGGGTCGCCGCCGATCACCGCGGACCGGCCGCGCAGCAACGCGGGTGCGGCGAGCGGCTGGTCGACGTGGCTCGCCTCGTCGATGATCACCAGGTCGAACATGCCCGGCACGGCGGGCAGGATGTCCTCCACGTCCGACAACGTGCCGACCCACAACGGCAGTGCCGCCACCAGGTCCGCGCTGTCGATCTCGGCCAGGCCACGCCTGCGGGCCGCCCGTCCGGACCGCAGCGCCTTCGCGAGTGCCGCCACCGCCCGGCGCGCGTCCGACCCGCGCCGGCTGACCGCGAGCTCCTTGAGCCACGCGGCGGTCGCGGCCCGGCTCGCACTGTCCTGTTCGGACAGCAGCGGCCGCAGCTCGGCGAACGTCGTGCCGCCGCCGGCGGCGAGCCGCACCGACGCGGCGGTCTGCTCGGCGGCGGCGACCGCGGCCGTGAGGTCCTCGACCGGCACCTCACCGGCGCCGGTCAGCCTGCGCGCCTTCTTCAGCGCCCACGCCGTGCGCAGTCCACTGAGGAATCCGGTGCGCGGCCGCAGAAGTCCTTTCAGCGCAACGAAATCCACACCGGCCTCGAACGCCCGGGGCGCAACCGACCGATGTCCGGCCATCAAGGCCTGATGCCGCCTTGCCTGCGCCGCCAGCTGCTCGTCGGTCAACGCGGCGGTGACCGCGCGTTCCACCCGCGCGACCCCAGCGGCCGCGGCCCGCCGGGCCCGGTCGAGCTCCTTGAGCTCGTCCGGCTTCGCCAGCGCGGACAGCCCGTCGGACAGCTCGCGCGCCATCTCCTGCCGCAGCTCCGAGTCGCCGAACAGCACCGGAACCGGCCCGGACGCGCGGCGCAACGCGGCACCGAGCACGTCGGCGGCGTTGCGCGTGCGGCTCGCGAGCAGCACCGACCGCCCGGCTGCCACCGCGTCCAGCGCCAGCGCGGCCAGGGTGTGCGTCTTGCCCGCTCCGGGCGGCCCGCCCACCACGGTGATCCGGGCCCGGCGCGCGTGCTCGACGGCACGTTCCTGGCTGTGGCTCAACGGCAACGCCGAGGTGATCTGCTCGTCCCGGTCGGCCGCGGGCGCACCGGCACCGTAGAGGGCGGCCAGCGCGGTGTCGTCGACGCCGGCCGCGGCCGCCCACCGGTACAGCGCCGAACCCTGTTCGGTGGTCACGACGGGCTCACCGGCGTTGAGCCCGCATCCCATCGCCACGACCAGCTCGCTGCCGTGGATCAGCGAGCTGGGGTCGGCGCGCACGATCGGCACGTGCCCGAACCCCGCCTGCCGCACCGTCTCGGCGATCCAGCCCTCGGTCCGCGCGAGCGCCGCCTCGCGTTCCGCGACCACGGCCCAGTCGTCGATCAGCGGGAACAGGCCGACGTCACCGGCGACGTGGAAGGCGTAGGTGAACCCGAGCCCGCGATGCAGCCGCACGGGCCGGGAGATCAACGGCAGGCACACCCGCCGCCGCTGGCCACCGATCTCGGCCAGTCCGGTCAGGTAGGCCCAGCCGACCCGCAGCAGCCGGTCCTCCTGGTGCAGCGCGTCGTACGCGGCGAGGTGCTGGACCTGCTCGCGGGCGTGCCTCGGTGCGGTCCAGGTGATCGGCGTCCACTCCTGGTCGTGCTGCGTCGCCGTGATCGCCCGCCACGCCGGCTCGTGGTCGCCGAACCACAGCAGGCCCGCCGCCTTGGACAGGTCGAGCTGGACCTTCTGCGGCTGCTCGGCGGCACTGAGCCGGGCCAGGGTGCGCAGGACGGCGGGGACGTTCACACCGACCATCGTGCCACCGAGATCAGGACCGCCCCTGACCACCGGTGCGGTGATCGTCAGCCCGCGAGCGCGAACAGGTCTTCCTGCCGGCCGGACTGCTTGAGCTGCGCGAGCGACTGCTTCTCCAGCTGGCGGATCCGCTCACGGGTCAGGCCGAGCTCCTCGGCGACCTCCTGGAGGGTGCGCTCACGCCCGTCCTCCAGCCCGTACCGCAGGCGCATGATCCGGCCCTGCCGCTCGGGCAGAACGTCCAGCAGCGAGCGGACGCCCTCCTCGAACTGCTGACGCTCCACCAGTTCCGGCGCGGACACGCCGTCGGTGTCCTGGATCAGGTCGCCCAGCACGGAACCGCCGTCGTCACCGACCGGCGTCTCCAGCGACACGCAGGTGCGGGACGCGTCGAGCAGGTCCTGCACGCGCGTGACCGAGGTCTTGGCCTCGGCGGCGATCTCCTCGACCGTGGCCTCCCGGCCCAGCGCCGCGGACAGCTTCTGCCCGACGCGCTTGAGCTTGTTGACCTCCTCGACGACGTGCACCGGCAGGCGGACCGTGCGCGTCTGGTCGGCCAGACCGCGTTCGATGGCCTGACGGATCCACCACATCGCGTAGGTGGAGAACTTGTAACCCTTGGCGTAGTCGAACTTCTCGACCGCGCGGATCAGGCCGAGGTTGCCCTCCTGCACCACGTCCCCGAACGGCAGCCCGCGGAACGAGTGCTTCTTCGCGACCGACACGACCAGGCGCAGGTTCGCGCGGATCATGTGGTCCTTGGCCCGCTCGCCCTGCGCGACGATCCGGCGCAGCAGGCGGGCGTCGTGCTTCGTCTCACCGCTCTCCAGCAGATGCGCGGCGTAGACTCCGGCCTCGATGCGCTTGGCCAGGTCGACCTCCTCGGACGCGGTCAGCAGCGGTGTGCGGCCGACCTCGCGCAGGTACTGGCCGACCGAGTCGGAGTCCTGCTGCCCGGACGCGCGGTTCTTCAGATCTGCAGGCATGACAAATCCCCCCGTTTCCGTTGGCAGGAGTGGCAGCCGGAAGTGGCTGCACCGATGTGTAACGGTTCAGAGGTCCTGTTCATTCCGCGGTTCGGCCTGTGACCTCAGCCTCACCCGCGTGATCGCGTGGTGCTCGACGGCCAGCACCTCGATCTTCCAGCCGGACACCTCGACGACGTCACCCGGTTCCTCCGGGATGCGCCCGAGGAGCACCAGCACCAGACCTGCGACAGTGGCGTACGAACCGGGCGGGCCGGTCAGCTCGACGCCGACGTCCGCCAGGTCGTGCACCGGAAACGTGCCGGGCAGTTCCATCGACCCGTCCGCGTCCGGCCGCACGGCCACCACGTCCGAGTCGGTCTCGTCGTAGATCTCACCGACGACCTCCTCGAGCAGGTCTTCCAGCGTCACGATGCCGTCGACGGCGCCGTGTTCGTCCACCACCAGCGCCATCTGCTCACGTTCGGCCCTCATGCGCCGCAACGCGTCCGTCACGCGCACCGAGTCCGGCAGGTGCATCGGCACCCGCACCACCTCGGTCAGCGGCACGGTGTCGTCGAGCAGATCACGCAGGTGCACCATGCCGATCACGTCGTCCAGGTGGCCGTCCTCGGTCACCGGCGCCCGCGAATGTCCGGACCTCGCCAGGACTTCCCGCGCTTCGGGGGTCGTCAAACCTGCCTCCAGCACGGTGACGAGCCGCCGCGGCACCAGCACCTCGCGCAGCCGCCGTTCGTGGATCTCCAGCGCGCCGGTCATGATCGTGCGCTGCTCGGCGTTCAGATGTTGTTGCACCTCAACGAGATCACGCAGTTCCTCCGGCGACATCTGCTCCTCCTCGACGTCCGGGTCGCCGCCGAAGATCCGCACCACCAGGTCGGTCGCCCTGCTGAGCAACCACACCGCCGGCCTGGACACCGCCGACAACAGGTCCAGCGGCCGCACGATGATCTTCGCCCAGCGCAGGGCGTACTGCATCGCCAGGCGCTTGGGCGCCAGTTCCCCGAACACGAGCGTGAAAAACGTGAGGACGATCGTCACGAGCGCGATCGCCACGCCGTTCGCGGCGCCGTCGAGGAAACCCAGCAACGGCACGAGCGGTTGCGCGAGCGACACGGCCGCGGTGGCCGACGCCAGGAACCCGGACAGCGTGATGCCGATCTGGATGGTCGCGAAGTACCTGTTCGGATCGCGAGCCAGCCGGACGAGCGTGTGCCGCCCTTCCCGTTCCAGCGACCGCAGCTGGCCTTCGCGCAACGACACCAACGCCATCTCGCTGCCCGCGAACGCCGCGTTGACCAACACCAGAACCACGACCAGCGCGAGGTTGAAGCCGTACCCGTCCACACGTTTGAGGTAGCACGCACGGTGGTATTTCGCGACCTGACGGCCGTCTTGAGCAGCCAGGAGGGCCTCAGCAGCGAACGAGGTGGGGATCCGATGGACACTCCCGAGGTGCTGAGCGCCTCCGCGAGGACCGTGCACACCCTGCCGGAAGATCAGCCCGATCTCGTCGCGATGCGCGCGTGGGTCGGCACTCTGTTGAGAGACCTCTCCGAGGACGTCCGGCTCGACGTGTTGCTCGTGTGCACAGAACTGGCAAGCAACGCATACGAACACGCGGAAGGGCCACGGGCCGTACGAGTGCAACGACACCTTGACTACATACGAGTCGAGGTCGACGACCACACGCCGGCTGAGCTTCCGCACGTGGGTGAGTCACGGCTCGGAGACTCGCGTGGGCGTGGATTGTTGTTGGTGTCACAGCTTTCGCGTTGCTGGGGCACGCGCGAGATGGTGGGTGGCAAGACCGTGTGGGCGGAGATCGACGCATAGCTCGCCTGTGCACTTCGCACAGGAAAGTCATGACACCGCACGGATGGGTTCTGCAGCGGGTCGCTTCGACTCTTGACGCATGACCTCCAAGACAGCTCACAACACGACATCGCCGGTGCGCGCCTTGGTCGACCGTTGGCCGATGGTCGTCGCACTGGCGGTGTCGTTCGACTTCTGGGAGACACCGCTCGTGCCTCCCGTGTGGACGCTGCTGCTGTGCCAAGCGGCCTATCTCTTGTGGGGCTGGCGGGCGCCACGCGCACAACTCGCGATGTTCAGCGCCTACACCGCCCTGGCCGCCCTGGTGATCATGGTGACGCCACACGCTCCGCACGTCGGCGTGCTGCTCATCGCTCTCGGCTGGGGCGCGCACGCCGGCTGGGATCTCGTGCACCACCTGCGCAACGCCGTGGTGCCGCGCTGGTGGTCGGAGTTCTGCGGCGTGTTCGACCTGGTCATCGCCGTCACGATCCTGCTGAGGTGGTTTTAGGCTGATGGCGATGAACGATCTTCCGCACGCCGCGCTGCGCTGGACCCTGCACGTGCTGTGGGCGGCCACGCTCGCCGTGCCGCTGGTCTCGGTGCTGCGCGAGCCGTCCGCCTCCCGCTGGCTCGGGGTGCTGGGCGTGCTGATCATGGCCCTGGCGTACGCGGTGGCGGTGCGGGAGGGCAGGCTGCGAGCCCTCGTGGTCGCCACGCTGGTGTCGATCCCGCTGGTCGCGCCGGTCGGTCCGGACGAGCTGTCGACGTGGGCGTGGATCGGCGGCGGTGCCGCCGGGTTCGCCCCGCTGCTGCTGACCGGCGTGTGGCGGTGGATGGCGGCGTTCGGCGCGGTCGTGCTGTCGGGGCTGGTCGGGTTCTTCGTGACCCGTGACCACACGACGTACCAGATGATCGCGGCCGCGGTCGGCGCGACGATCATCGCGATGGCGGGCCTGCCGACGTGGTTCGCCGGGTTGCTGGCGCAGGCGCGGACCGGTCGCGAGGCCCAGGCGGAGCTGGCCGTGAGCGAGGAGCGGCTGCGGTTCGCCCGTGACGTCCACGACCTGCTCGGGCACCGGCTGACCGTGATCGCTCTGAAGGCCGAGCTCGCCGGGCGGCTGGCGGCGTCAGATCCGGAGCGGTCGGCCGCCGAGGCGTTCGAGGCCCAGCGGCTCGCCTCCTCGGCGCTCGCGGAGGTGCGCGACGCCGTGCACGGCTACCGCTCGGTCAACCTGCCCGAACAGCTGGAGGCCGTGCGCAACGTGCTGCGCGAGGCCGGCATCCGCTGCACCGTGTCGGACGTCCCGGTGCACGGTGAGGGCGCCACGCAGCTCGCGCTGGCGTTGCGGGAGGCCTGCACGAACGTGCTGCGCCACAGCCACGCGACGTGGTGCATGATCGACATCGCCGAGCACGACGGGGAGGTGCGGATGACCGTCACGAACGACGGCGTTGCGGTCGACCCTTCGCGCCAGGGCAACGGGATCCGGGGCATGGGCGAACGGCTGGCGGCGGTCGGCGGGAAGGTGTCGGTGGAGCGGTCGTCCACCGAGTTCACCGTTCAGGTCGTGGTGCCCGCGTGATCAGGGTGCTGCTGGCCGACGACGAGGAGCTGATCCGCGACGCGCTCGCGGCCCTGCTCGACCTCGAACCGGACCTGGAGGTCGTGGCCCGCGCCGGCGACGGCCGGGCCGCCGTCGAGGCCGCGCGGGCGCACCGCCCGGACGTGGCCGTGGTGGACCTGCAGATGCCGGGCCTGGACGGCCTGGAGGTGACCGAGGAGCTCGCGCGGGTGCTGCCGTCGTGCGCGGTCGTGATCCTGACCGGCCGGGGCCGGCCGCCGCACCTGCAGCAGGCCCTGCACGCGGGCGCGAAGGGCTTCCTGCCCAAGGGATCGCCGGGCGGCACGCTGGCCGACGTGATCCGCCGCGTGCACGGCGGCTCCCGCTGGGTCGACCCGGCACTGGCCGCCGACGCGCTCGCCGCTCCCCCGTGCCCGCTCACCCAGCGCGAGCTGGAAGTGCTGCGGCTGACCGAGTTCGGCACGCCGGTCGCGGAGATCGCCTCCCGCACGTCGTTGTCCGCGGGGACCGTGCGCAACCACCTGGCCGCCGCGGTCGCGAAGCTCGGGGTGGCGAACCGCGCGGCGGCTTTCCAGCTGGCGCACGACCACGGCTGGCTGTGAGGCCGCAGGCCGCTCGCCGTCGATGAACGGCGCATTCGTTCACCTGAGGTGGACGAATGCGCCGTTCATCGAGCACCTGGCGCCTTTGTGACGCCTAGGCGCCTGAGGTCAGCACGTCGAACGCGTGCTTGCGGTGCTCCGCGAACAGCTTCAGCGCACCTTCGACGTTGCCCAGCCGCAGCGCCGCCACCAGGTCGCGGTGCTCCTGCCGGATCAGCTCCAGGTAGCCGTCGCTGCTCAGGTTGACCCGCGTGATCAGGAACAGGTGCACCTGCGACCGGATCGCCTCCCACGCCTGCGCCAGCCGCGAGTGGTGCGCGGCGGCGTAGACGGCGTCGTGGAAGGCGATGTCGCACCGCACCATCTCGTGCGGGGTCTCCGCGCGGTCCATCGCGATCGCGGCCTTCTCGATCGCGGCGAGATCCGCATCCGACGCCCGGTCCACCACCCGCCGCACGGCCAGTGCCTCCAGCGCCCCGCGCAGGCTGTCCAGCTCGGCCACGTCCTGCACCGACAGCACGGCCACCGTGGTGCCCCGGTGCCACTCGGCCCGGACGAGGCCCTCGCGTTCGAGCTTCTGCAGCGCCTCGCGCACCGGGCCGCGGCTGACCTCCAGCGCCTCGGACAGCTCCACCTCGCGCAACGCCGCACCGGGTGGGTAACGGCCGTCGAAGATCGCGGTACGGATCTCGTCGGCCACCTCGGTGCTCAGGCCGCGGCGGCGAGCTGGGCCCATCTTCGTCATGTCGCAATGTTAACAAGCGCACAAGCGCACAACTTGTCACAATGTTAACATTCCGACATGCCGAACATCCCACGCTTCCACCTCGCCATGCCGGTCGACGACCTCGACGCCGCCCGCCGCTTCTACGGCGGGACGCTCGGCCTGGAGCAGGGGCGCAGCTCCGACACCTGGATCGACTGGAACCTGCACGGCCACCAGTTCGTCACGCACCTCGCCCCCAGAACCGAGCGGGTGCACAACCCCGTCGACGGCCACGACGTGCCGGTCCCCCACTTCGGGCTGGTGCTGACCGTGCCCGAGTTCGAGCAGCTGGCCGCGAAGCTCACCGACGCCGGCACGAAGTTCGTGATCGAGCCGTACGTGCGGTTCAAGGGCGAGCGCGGCGAGCAGTGGACGATGTTCCTGCTGGACCCGGCCGGAAACGCGTTGGAGTTCAAGGCGTTCGCCGACGACTCGCAGGTGTTCGCCGCCTGAAGCCGTGGCAAAAATCTTGCACGATGCGCAAGTTTGAGTAGCGTGGTGGGTGACGCCGAGCCATGACCCGGTCACGCCGGGTCAGACGAGGAGGGGGCCACCATGACCACGGCAGAGAGACAGCGCAGCGCGCAGGAGCTCATCCGGCCGCAGCTGCCCGCCGAGCTCACGCAGCGAGGCAAGTGCCCGTTCGACCCGGCCGCCGGGCTGACCGAGTTGAGCGGGCGGGGGCAGATCCACCGGATCGAGCACGACGACGAGGTGGTCTGGCTCGTCACCGGGCACGAACAGGCGCGGGCGGTGCTGTCCGACCCGCGGATGAGCTCCGACCGCATCAACAGCCCGCGGGCGCGCCGGCTCATCTCGCCGGAGCTGCACGCGAAGCTCTTCCCGCCGGAGCGGCAGGCCGGGTCGTTCATCTTCATGGACGCACCCGAGCACACCCGTTACCGCAGGCTGCTGACCGGCCAGTTCACCGTGCGCCGGATGCGGGACCTGACGCCACGCGTGCACGAGATCGTCACCGCCCAGCTCGACGCCATGATCGAGAAGGGACCGCCGGCCGATCTCGTGCACGACTTCGCGCTCCCGGTGCCGTCACTGGTGATCTGCGAGCTGCTGGGCGTCGACTACGGCGACCGCGAGGAGTTCCAGCACCGCACGGCGAAGCTGCTGAACCTGAAGACGACGATCGAGGAGCAGATCGAGGTCGGCACCGAACTCCGCAAGTTCATGTTCGGCCTGGTCCGCGAGAAGCAGCGCGACCCTGGCGACGACCTGCTGTCGGGACTCGTCCGCGACACCGACCTCAACTCCGCCGAGCTCGCCGGCATCGCGAACCTGCTGCTCATCGCAGGCCACGAAACCACCGCGAACATGCTCGCGCTGGGCACCTTCGCCCTGCTGGAGCACCCCGACCAGTTCGCGATGCTGCGCGAGCACCCGGAGCTGGCCGAGAACGCGGTCGAGGAGCTGCTGCGCTACCTGTCGATCATCAGCATGGGCGTCGCCAGGCACGCCAAGGAGGACGTCACCATCGGCGACGTCACCATCCGCGAGGGCGAGACCGTCGTGGTGTCGGTCCCCGCGGTGAACCGCGACGAGAGCCAGTACCCGGACCCGCACGAGCTGCGCATCGACCGCCCGCGCGGCCACCACGTGGCGTTCGGGCACGGCATCCACCAGTGCCTCGGCCAGCAGCTGGCGCGCGTGGAGATGACGGTCGGCTTCACGGAGCTGGTGCGCAGGCTGCCCACCCTGAAGCTGGCCGTGCCCGCCGACGAGGTGCCGCTGCGCACCGACATGTCGATCTACGGCGTGCACTCGCTGCCGGTCACCTGGTGAACCGGGTGCCGAGCCGGTCGTGGCGGCCGGCTCGGCACCACCGCTATCGGGTGAACCCCGCCCCGAGCTGGTCGATCATCCGCGCGACCAGCTCCGCCGCCGTGTACCGCTCGGACGCCGCCGGCGCGTCCAGCCACCACTGCACAACAGCGCGCAACGTCGCCAGGATCGTCGAGGCCGTCACCGCCGGGTACGGGTCCACCGTCGCGTCGAGGCCGCACCGGTCCGCGATCGCCGCGGTCAGCTCCTGTTCGCGGGCGGAGTAGGCGGCGAACACGTGCGGCAGCAGCGCCGGGTGGCGGCGCAGTTCGCGTGACTGGCGCAGCCGTTCGAGGTCGACGTGCTGGGGATAGATCGACTGCAGCGCCCCGCGCAGCGCGACCAGCACCGGCTCGTCCGGTGGACGGGCCGCGAACTCGCGCACGAACGTCTCGGCGGTCTGCTTGTCACCCGCCATGACGGCTTCCTCTTTCGAGGAGAAGTAGTTGAAGAACGTCCGCAGCGACACGCCCGCAGCGCGCGCGATCTGCTCGACCGTCACGCCGTCGTAGCCGTGCTCGACGCAGAGGCTCCAGGCGGCGTCGCCGAGCGCCGCCCTGGTGGCAGCCTTCTTGCGTTCACGCAGGCCAGTCATGGCGCACAGGGTAGTGCGCCGTCCTCGGACGTTCGTGCCGAGACGCGCCTGGACCGCGAATTGGTTTAGACCTTGCTCAGCCATGATCAACTCACTACGGTCCGTGAGAACGCTCTCACAGACTCGCGGAGGACCGGGTGCGCTTACTCGGAGTCGTACTGGCCGGTGCCCTGCTCACCCCGGCCCAGGCACACGCCTCTCCCCCACCGGCGACGACGATCACCCTCATCACCGGCGACCAGGTGCTCACGAGCCAGCGCGCCGTCCGGCCCGCGCCGGGCCGCGAGCAGGTCTCGTTCACCACCTACACCGCCCAGGGTCACGAGTTCGTGGTGCCGGACGACGCCGTGCCGATGATCGCGAACGGCCGGCTCGACGAGCGCCTGTTCGACGTCACCGAGCTCGCCACGTACGACGGCGCCCTGCCGGTGATCGTCACCTACCCCGAGGGCACCGTCAGCGCGCAGTCCGGCCGCCAGCTGCGCAGCATCAACGGGGTGGCGTTCGACGCCGCGAAGACACCGCTCGCAGGCGGGCTGCCGAGCGCAGGGAAGATCTGGCTCGACGCGAGACGCCGGGCGAGCCTCGGCCGCGGCGCCGGGCAGATCAACGCCCCCGCCGCCTACGCCGCGGGCTTCACCGGCAAGGGCACCACGGTCGCCGTGCTCGGCACCGGCGTCGACGAGACCCACCCCGACCTGAAGGACCGCGTGATCGGCGAGCGCAACTTCAGCAGCTCACCGGACGCGCGCGACCACCACGGGCACGGCACGCACGTGGCGTCGATCATCGCGGGCACCGGTGCCAAGTACCGCGGGGTGGCGCCGGACGCCCGCATCCTCGACGTGAAGGTGCTGGGAGACAACGGTTCCGGTCAGGACAGCGGCATCATCGCCGGCATCGAGTGGGCCGTCGAGCAGGGCGCCCAGATCGTCAACCTGAGCCTCGGCGGCTACGACACCCCCGGGACCGATCCGCTCGAAGAGGCCGTCGACCGCCTCAGCGCCGAGAAGGGCACGCTGTTCGTGGTCGCCGCCGACAACAGCGTCCCGGACGCGGCCCTCACCGTCGGCACCGTCGACCGCCAGG
This sequence comes from Lentzea sp. NPDC004782, assembly GCF_040609115.1. Taxonomy (NCBI): domain Bacteria; kingdom Bacillati; phylum Actinomycetota; class Actinomycetes; order Pseudonocardiales; family Pseudonocardiaceae; genus Lentzea; species Lentzea sp. NPDC004782. Next base: position 167,203 of record NZ_JBEXJN010000007.1, on the reverse strand, counting down.
ACCGGCTCGCGGAGTTCTCCAGCCGCGGCCCGGCCGAGGCGAGCACGCTCAAGCCCGGCCTCACCGGACCGGGCGTCGGCATCATGGCCGCTCCGCACTCCGACGGCAGGATCGGCCCGCGGGTCGCCGACGGCCACACCTCGCTCGACGGCACCCCGTACATCGCGGGTGCGGCGGCGTTGCTGCACCAGCAGCACCCGGACCTCAGCGGCGCCCAGCTCAAGGCCCGCCCCACCGGGAGCGCCAAGCTGATCAGGCAGAACGTGACGTCCTCGCCGACGAGCATCAGCTTCGGCTCCCACCGGTGGCCGCACACCGGCACACCCGCGCTGAGCAAGGAGATCACCTACACCAACGCGGGAACGGAGCCGATCACCCTCGACCTGACCACCGAGACGACCGGCGCGCTCTTCCGCGTCTCCCCCGCGAGGCTCACCGTCCCCGCGGGTGGTTCCGCGACCGCCACGGTCACCGCGGACATCGCCGAGCGGCCCGATGGCGGCGTGATCGGCGGCGCGGTCGTCGCGAGCGGCCTGCGCACGGCCGTCGTCGTCGACCTGGAGAAGGAGAGCTACGACGTCAAGATCACCGGCATCGACCGGTCCGGCGCCACGGCGAGCTCGACCTCCGCGTTCCTGATCGACGTCGACACCGGCGCCCGCGTCTGGCCCGACCCCGCGACCGGGGTCGCGCGCCTGGCCAAGGGCCGCTACCTGCTGACCGGCAGTGTCCTGTCGTCCAGCACCCACGACGTCATCAACTACCCGGACCTGACGGTGACCGGCGCCACCACGATCACCCTCGACGCCCGGCAGGCCAAGCCGGTCCAGGTGACGCTGCCCGTCCCAGCACGACTGTCGTTGCTGCAGACCGGTTTCGAACGCGTCGTCAACGGAACCTCCTACACCGTCGGCAACTTCTCCGTCGGCGGCACGGTCGACCACCTCGGTGTCGCGAGCCTAGGCCCCGACTCGGCCGAGGTCACCGGCAAGACCGCCACCTTCTGGACCGCGGGCCCCGACTTCTACGGACTCGCCTGGTACCAGCGGGGACACGCGCCGAACGGCCTGACGAAAACCGTCCTGACGCGGGACCTCGCGACCGTCGAGGTCGACATGCCGCCACTGAAGGACGGCCAGAGCGCCACCGTCGGCCACACCTCGGCGCCGGAAGGCCGCACCGACTGGGGTTACGGCTCACTGGACAACCTGGCGCCCGGCCCGCGCACCGAGTACTACGGCGGCGAGGGCGGCGACTGGTCGCGCAGGCTCACCCTCTTCGGCCCGACCGGCAGCACCGGCGCCCTGATCACGCCGCTGCGCCACTACAAACCGGGCCGGTCCTATGTGGAACAGCTCAACCGCGCGGTGTTCGGCCCGGCCCTGCCCGGGACCCGCGACACCCCGCACACGTTCCGCACCGGCGACCTGATGCGCGTCACTGTTCCGCTCTACGGCGACAACGCGGGCAACGAGGGTTACAGCCCGGTCAGCTCCGCGCGGACCACGGTGTACCGCAACGACGTGAAGGTGGCGGAGACGCCCGAGGCGGGCTGGGCCCAGTTCGACGCCGAACCCGGTGCCGCGGACTACCGCGTCGAAACCACCGCCACCCGCGACACCTCGTTGAGCACCAAGGTGTCCGGCGTCTGGACGTTCCGCAGCGACACCACGGCGAAGCGGACCGCGTTGCCGCTCAGTGTGATCCGCTACACCCCGCAGCTCGACGACGACGGCTACGGCCGCGCGGGCCGGATGCTGGCGGTGCCGGTCTCGGTCCAGTCGCAGACCGGCTCGGTGCGCGTCACGTCCGTCGAGGTCTCCTACGACGGCGGCGCGACGTGGCGGGACACGCCGGTCACGCACAACCGCCTGCTGCTCGCCCATCCCGCGAACGCCACGTCGGTCTCGTTGCGCGCGAAGGCGTCCGGTTCGGGGCAGACCGTCGAGCAGACCATCATCGACGCGTACCCGCTTCGCTGACGGACTTGCGCAAGCCTTGCGGCAAGGTCTGCAAACCTGCCGCAAGGCCGCGCAAGCGAGCTCATCGAACTCGAATCGATTTCCTGCATCCGTTCGGACACGAACCTCCATGGCCGGACGCCAGACCACCAGCAAGGCGCCTGAGCAGCGATACGTCTTTCCTGTTCAGAGGGCTATGTCGCAAATTTGCGCAATCACGTCGACATATTGCGGTAATCTGCTGGGCACTTCTACGGTGAGGCGCGCCACACCCCCTCGCGTCCTCACCGAGAAGGGCCAAGCACGCCATGTCATCGACGACACGCGCTCGCTCCCTGCTAGCCCCGTTGACCGCAACAGCCCTCACGGCAGCAACGCTCGTCGTGGCCCCTGCCGCGCAAGCCGCGCCCGTGAGCCTCGATCTCGGCAGGCAGACCCGCATCGACGAGGTCACCCTCGCGACGCCGAAGGCCGCCACCGAGACCTTCGCCGTGCAGACGAGCCTCGACGGCAGAGGCTGGTCGACGCTCGTCGCGGAAGGACCGCACGCCTTCCACGACGGCAAGGTGACGTTCCGGGTCGACCCGACGCTGGTCCGGCACGTCCGCGCCACAAAGACCACGGCCAAGCTCGAAGTCCGCGAAGCCGCCGCCGACGCGCTGCTGCACGCCACCTACAGCGCGAGCAGCAGCAACCAGAACTACACGCCGGGCAACGCCGGTGACGGCAACCAGAGCACGTACTGGGAGAGCGCGAACAACGCGTTCCCGCAGTGGATCCAGGCCGATCTGGGCGCCGCGGTGAGGACCGACCGGGTCGTGCTGAAGCTGCCGACCGCGAACTGGGGCACGCGCACCCAGACGCTCGCCGTCCAGGGCAGCACCGACGGCCAGAGCTTCACGGATCTGGTGGCGAGCAAGGGATACGAGTTCAACCCGGCCTCGAACAACACGGTCACCATCGACTTCACCGCGGCCACGACGAGGTACGTGCGGCTGCGGATCACCGCGAACACCGGGTGGCCCGCGGGTCAGGTCAGCGAGTTCGAGGTGTACGGGCCGACGAGCGGTGACACGCAGGCGCCGACCGCGCCGGGCAACCTCGCGCTCAGCCAGCCGCAGTCCGGTCAGATCCGGTTGACGTGGACCGCCAGCACGGACAACGTCGGCGTGACGGGTTACGACGTGTACGCCAACGGAACTCTCCGCACGACGGTCACCGGCACCACCTACACCGACAGCCAGCCCGACGGGCTGCGAGTGACCTACTACGTGATCGCGAAGGACGCGGCGGGCAACCAGTCACCCGCCAGCAACTCCGTGACGCGGGAAGGCGCGACCGGCCAGAACCTGGCGCAGGGCAAGCCCATCACGGCCAACAACAACGTGCAGAACTTCGTCGCGGCCAACGCCGACGACGGTGACGTCGGGACCTACTGGGAGTCCAACGGCTTCCCCGGCACGCTGACCGTCCAACTGGGAGCGAACGCCGACGTCAGCTCCGTCGCGGTCAAGCTCAACCCCGACCCGATCTGGGGCGCGCGCACGCAGAACGTCGAGGTGCTCGGCCGCGAGCAGAGCGCCACCGGGTTCACCAGCCTCGTCGCGGGTCGCGACTACCGCTGGGACCCGGCGACCGGCAACAGCGTCACGATCGGCCTCACCGCCCGCGTCGCGGACGTCCAGCTGCGGTTCACGTCCAACACCGGCGCGCCCGGCGGCCAGGTGGCGGAGATCCAGGTGTTCGGCACCCCCGCCCCGAACCCCGACCTCACCGTCACCGCCACGTCGTTCACTCCCGCGAATCCGGTGGAGACCGACCCGATCACGCTCAACGCCACGGTGCGCAACGCGGGTACGGCGGCCAGCACCGCGACCGACGTGACGTTCTTCCTCGGCACCACCGCCGTCGGAACCGCGCAGGTCGGTGCCCTGCAGGCGGGGGCGCAGGCCGACGTGAGCACGACGGTCGCGGCCCGGCCGGAGGGGTCGTACCAGTACACGGCGAAGGTCGACGAGACCAAGAAGGTGGCGGAGCAGAACGAGACCAACAACTCGCGGCCGCACCCCGACCCGATCGTCGTGACCCCCGTGCCGAGCTCCGACCTGGTCGCGGTGCCGGCCTGGTCGCCGAGCAACCCCGCCAACGGCCAGAACACCACGTTCACCGTCGCGATCAAGAACCAGGGCACGATCAACAGTGCCGCGGGCGCGCACGGCATCACGCTCACGATCCTGAGCAACGGCCACACCGTCCGCACGCTGACCGGCAGCTTCACCGGCACGATCAACGCCGGTGCCACGACCGCCGCGGCGAACCTCGGCAGCTGGCAGGCCGCCGACGGCCGGTACACGATCCGCACGACGATCGCCGGCGACGGCAACGAGATCCCGGCCAAACAGGGCAACAACACCAGCGAGCAGCCGCTGTTCATCGGCCGCGGCGCCAGCGTGCCGTGGCAGCACGTCGAGGCGGAGGACGCCGTCACGGCCGGTGGCGCGCAGGTTCTCGGTCCGAACAGGACGATCGGTGACCTGGCGGGCGAGGCCTCCGGGCGTCGTGCCGTCACGCTGAACACCACCGGCGCGTCGGTCGAGTTCACGACCAGCGCCCCGGCCAACACGCTCGTCACCCGCTTCTCCATCCCGGACAGCGCCGGTGGCGGCGGTATCACGGCCACCCTCAACGTCTACGTCAACGGCCAGTTCCACAAGTCCGTCGACCTGACGTCGAAGTACATGTGGCTCTACGGCAACGAGACCAGCCCCGGCAACTCGCCGGGCGCGGGCGGCCCGCGGCACGTCTACGACGAGGCCAACGTGATGCTGAACTCGACGTTCCCGGCGGGCACGAAGATCAAGCTGCAGAAGGACGCGGCCAACACCACGAACTACGCGATCGACTTCGTGGACTTCGAACAGGCGACAGCGGCCGGAAACCCCGACGCCGCACGCTATGCCGTGCCCGCCGGGTTCACCCACCAGGACGTGCAGAACGCGCTCGACCGCGTCCGGATGGACACGACCGGCACCCTGATCGGTGTCTACCTGCCCGCCGGCACCTACCAGACCGGGCAGAAGTTCACCGTCTACGGCAAGGCCGTCAAGGTGGTCGGCGCCGGACCGTGGTTCACCAGGTTCCAGGCCCCGGCCAACCAGGAGAACACCGACATCGGCTTCGACGCGCAGCCGTCCGCGAACGGCTCGACGTTCAGCGGGTTCGCCGTGTTCGGCAACTACACCTCGCGCAACGACGGGCCGGGCAAGGTGTTCAACTTCGCCGGCGTGCAGAACACGACGATCGAGAACATCTGGGTCGAGCACATGATGTGCCTGTTCTGGGGCAACAACGTCGACAACAACACGATCAAGGACAGCCGCATCCGCGACACGTACGCCGACGGCATCAACATGACCAACGGGTCGGCGGGCAACCGGGTCGCGAACATCGAGGCGCGGACGACCGGTGACGACGCGTTCGCGTTGTTCGCCGCCACCGACTCCGGTGGCACAGGCCAGCAGAACAACGTGTTCGAGAACCTCTCGGTGCAGACTCCTTGGCGCGCAGCCGGTCTCGCGGTCTACGGCGGCAAGAACAACACGTTCCGCAACATCTCCGTGGCGGACACGCTGACCTACTCCGCGGTCACGATCAGCTCGCTCGACTTCGGTTACCCGATGGAGGACTTCGGACCGGAGCCGACGACGTTCAGCGGGCTCACGCTCGTGCGGTCCGGAGGCCATTTCTGGGGCGCGCAGACGTTCGGCGCGATCTGGATGTTCTCGGCTTCCAAGAGGTACACCGGGATCCGCGTGAGCGACGTCGAGATCATCGACCCGACGTACAGCGGAATCATGTTCCAGACCAAGTACAACGGCGCCCACGAGAACATCTTCGAGGACACCGTGCTGTCCGACATCAGCATCTCGGGTGCCCGCAAGAGCGGCGACGAGTTCGACGCCAAGTCCGGTTTCGGCCTGTGGGCCAACGAGATGCCCGAACCCGGTCAGGGCCCCGCCGTCGGTGCCGTGACGATCAACGGCATCCGGTTCAGCGACAACTTCCAGGACATCAGGAACACCACGACCACTTTCACGATCACCATCAACTGATCTCCCTGCCGTGAAGGAAAATCCATGAAATCCACGCTGTTGAAGCGTGCGGTGAGCGCTGCCGTCGTCAGCGCTCTCGCACTGCTCGGACTCACACCAACGGCAGGAGCAGCAGTCGTCCGGCTGTCCGCGAACCTGACCGCGTCGAGCAACAACGGCCCGTACACCGCGGGAAACGCCGGTGACGGCAACCAGGGCAGCTACTGGGAGAGCACCAACAACGTGTTCCCGCAGTGGATCCAGGCCGACCTCGGCGCCGTGCGGGACGTCAGCGAGGTGGTGCTGCGGCTGCCGTCGAACTGGGAGCAGCGCACGCAGACCCTGGCCGTGCAGGGCAGCCGGAACGGTGCGCAGTTCAGCGATCTCGTGGGCTCGCGCGGCCAAATCTTCTCACCCGGCTCGAACAACACCGTCACGCTGGACTTCGCGGCGACCGGCACCAGGTACGTCCGCGTCACGATCACGGCGAACACCGGCTGGCCCGCGGGTCAGCTCAGCGAGTTCGAGGTGCACGGCGAGTCCGGCCCGGTCGACCCGCCACCCACCGGTGACAACCTGGCTCAGGGCAAGCCGGTCGAGGAGTCCGGGCACGTGCAGGACTTCGTGGCGGCCAACGCGGTCGACGGCAACGTCGGCAGCTACTGGGAGTCCAACGGCTTCCCCGGCCACCTGACCGTGAAGCTCGGTTCGACCGCGGACCTGTCGTCGGTCGTCGTGAAGCTCGACCCCGACCCGATCTGGGGCGCGCGCACGCAGAACTTCGAGGTGCTGGGCCGCGAGTCGAGCGCCACGGCGTTCGCGACCCTGAAGGCCCGCGCCGACTACCGGTTCGACCCGGCCACCGGCAACACCGTCACCATCCCGGTGAGCGGCCGGGTGGCGGACGTGCGGCTGCACTTCTACGGCAACACCGGCGCACCCGGCGGCCAGGTCGCCGAGCTCGGGGTGTTCGGGTCCGCCGCACCGGCGCCCGACCTGACCGTCACGAACCTGACGTGGACGCCCACGAGCCCCACCGAAGCCGACGCGATCAAGCTCACCGCCACCGTGCGCAACGGCGGCACCGTGGCGTCCGGTGCGACGACCGTCAACGTCACGCTCGGCGGCGGCAACGCGGGCACGGCGCAGATCGGCGCGCTCGCTCCCGGAGCCACCGCCGGCGTCAGCGTGGACGCCGGCCGGAGGGGTGCCGGGTCCTACGCGGCCGCGGCCGTGGTGGACCCGGCCAACCAGGTGCCGGAGACCAACGAGGGCAACAACACCTTCACCTCCGGCGCTCCCCTGGTCGTCGGCCCGGCGCCCGGACCTGACCTGCAGATCACCGGCATCACCCCGAACCCTTCGTCCCCGGCGGCCGGTCAGCAGGTGACGTTCGCGGTGCAGGTCACCAACCGCGGCACCGTGCAGGCCGGCGCATCGGTGACGCGTGTGGTCGTCGGCGGAAGCACGTTGAACGCCAACACTCCCGTCATCAACGCCGGTCAGACCGCAACGGTCAACGTCGGCACGTGGACCGCCACCAACGGCGGCGCCACGGCCACCGCGACCGCCGACGCGAACGGCCAGGTCGCGGAGACCAACGAGAACAACAACACCGCGACCCAGTCCATTGTGGTCGGACGCGGCGCCTCGGTCCCGTTCACCTCCTACGAAGCGGAGAACGGCCGCTACCAGGGCCAGCTGCTGGAGGCGGACGCGAAGCGCACGTTCGGGCACACCGACTTCGCGAGCGAGTCGAGCGGCCGCAGGTCGGTCCGGCTCGACGCGCAAGGTCAGTTCGTGGAGATCACCTCGACGGTCAGCACGAACTCGATCGTGGTCCGCAACTCGATCCCGGACGCGGCGGCCGGTGGCGGTCAGGAGGCGACGATCAGCCTGTACGCCAACGACCAGTTCGTGCAGAAGCTGACCCTGTCGTCACGGCACAGCTGGCTGTACGGGACCTGTGACGACCCGGAGTGCCTCACGAACCGGCCGGGCGGCGACGCCCGCAGGCTCTTCGACGAGTCGTCGTCGTTGCTGGCCAACACCTATCCGGCGGGCACGAGGTTCAAGCTGCAGCGCGACTCCGGTGACACCGCGCAGTTCTACGTCATCGACCTGATCGACCTGGAGCAGGTCGCGCCGCCCGCGCAGAAGCCGGCCGAGTGCGTGTCGATCACGCAGTACGGCGCCACGGCCAACGACCAGACCGACGACGCCGACGCCATCCAGCGCGCGGTCACCGCCGACCAGAACGGTGAGATTCCGTGCGTCTGGATCCCGGAGGGCAGGTTCCGGCAGGAGAAGAAGATCCTCACGGTGTTCAACTCCGGCGGCTACAACCAGGTCGGCATCCGCAACGTCACGATCCGCGGCGCCGGCATGTGGCACTCGCAGCTGTTCTCGCTGATCCAGCCGCAGGACGCGAACACGATCAACCACCCGCACGAGGGCAACTTCGGGTTCGACATCGACGACAACACCCAGATCTCCGACATCGCGATCTTCGGTTCCGGCCGGATCCGCGGCGGTGACGGCAACGCCGAGGGCGGCGTCGGTCTCAACGGCCGGTTCGGCAAGAACACGAAGATCACCAACGTGTGGATCGAGCACGCCAACGTCGGCGTGTGGGTCGGCCGCGACTACGCGAACCTGCCCGACCGCTGGAACCCCGGCGACGGCCTGCAGTTCAGCGGCATGCGGATCCGCGACACCTACGCCGACGGCATCAACTTCACCAACGGCACGCGCAACTCCACGGTGTTCAACTCGTCGTTCCGCACCACCGGCGACGACGCGTTGGCGGTGTGGGCGTCGAAGTACGTGAAGGACCAGAGCGCAGACGTGGGCAGCAACAACGCGTTCCTCAACAACACGATCGCGTTGCCGTGGCGTGCCAACGGAATCGCCATCTACGGAGGTGCGGACAACCGCGCGGAGAACAACATCGTCTCCGACACCGCGAACTACCCCGGCATCATGCTGGCGACCGATCACGACCCGCTGCCGTTCGGCGGGACGACGACGCTCGCCAACAACGCCCTGTACCGCACCGGTGGCGCGTTCTGGGGCGAAGCGCAGGAGTTCGGCGCCATCACGCTGTTCTCGCAGAACCTGCCGATCCCCGGCGTGGTCATCCGCGACACCGAGGTCCACGACTCCACCTACGACGGAATCCAGTTCAAGGGCGGCGGCAGCGGGATGCCGGACGTCGCGATCACCAACGTGCGGATCGACAGGTCCATCAACGGGTCCGGCATCCTCGCGATGGCGCAGGCCCGCGGTTCGGCGCACCTGACGAACGTGACGATCACGAACTCGCGCGACGGCGACGTCCTCGTCGAACCCGGTTCGCAGTTCGTCATCAACTAGGTCACTTTTGGAACCACCTCCTGCCGGGTATGCCCTGGCCGGAGGTGGTTCTCATGTCCACGGTCGTGGTCGGCTTCGACGGTTCCGACCTCTCCAGGCGGGCCGCCCTGTGGGGCGCCGAGGAGGCTTCCCGGTGCGGCGCGGCGCTGCGAGTCGTGCAGGCCGTGCACGCGCCCCTGCCCGAGCCCGTCTTCACCCCGATGTCCACGCCGGTGCCGGAGTTCGTCACCGAGGAGACCATGCGCCACGCCGCCGAGGACCACCTCGCCGAGCTGGCCCTGGAGCTGCGGCGGGGTTGGCCGGAACTCCAGCTCGACACCCGCGTCGGGCTGGGCCGCCCGGTCGACGTGCTCGCGTCCGAGGAGGGTGAGCTGCTGGTGCTCGGTTCGTCCGGCCGCACCGGCATCGCCGAGATGTTCCTCGGTTCCACCGCCGCCGAACTGGTGTCGATCGGCGGCCGGCCCGTCGTAGTGACCCGTTCCGGCCCGGTGGACGGTCGTGTGGTCGTAGGCGTCGACGGCTCCGAGACCTCGGCCGACGCCATCGAGTTCGCCTTCGCGTTCGCGTCCCGGCACGGCCGCGAACTGCTCGCCGTGCACGCGTGGAGCGACGTCGGCTGGACCGAGCTGCCCGAGCAGGACTTCGACCACATCCGGGTCGACCTCGCCAAGCTGCTGGACGAGCAGCTCGCCCAGCACCGCGCCCGCCACCCGGAAGTCCACGTGGCGCAGGAGGTCGCGTTCGACGCACCCGCCCGCGCACTGCTCCAGGCGGCGGACGGTGCGGCACTGATCGCGGTGGGCAGTCACGGCCGTGGGACGGTGAAGCGTGCAATTCTGGGCTCGGTCAGCCACGCTGTGCTCCACCACGCGCCGTGCCCGGTCGCGGTGGTCCACCGGAGGTGACGTTCGATGCGCGGGTTAGCCGCCGTGCTGGTGTGCCTGATGCTGGCTTCCTGCGCGGGACGGCAGGAACCGCCGGGCGCTCCTCCATCGCATTCCACGGTCGTCCGCTCGTCGACGGTGGGCCCTGCGACGCCGCTGCCGCCCGACCCCTCGTTCTCACGGGCGTCCGCGGGGGACGTGACGGTGCGGGGCACGGTGTCGAGCGGCGTCGAGTCGGGTTGTCTCGTCCTCGACACCGGCTCCACGCAGTACCTGCTGCTGGGCGCCGACCCCGCGATCGCGGTGGCCGGCGCCCGGATCGAGGTGACCGGGCGGCCCGAGCCGGGTGGGATGACCACCTGCCAGCAGGGCACGCCGTTCCACGTCGAGAGCACCCGGCGGATCAACCCCTGAGCGCCTTGCGCAGGAACGCGCTCGCCTGGTTGATCGCGGCCTCGGCGGCGTGCGTGCCGCGCAACGCGTTCAGCATCACGAAGTCGTGGATCGCCCCGGCGTACCGGACGGCGGTGACCGGCACCCCGGCCTCGCGCAGCTTGTCCGCGTAGGCCTCGCCCTCGTCGCGCAGCACGTCGGCCTCGGCGGTGATCACCAGCGCCTGCGGCAGACCGGCGAGCTGCTCGGTCGTGGCGCGCAACGGGGACGCGGTGATCTCGGCGCGCTCGGCCGGGTTCGTCGTGTACTGGTCCCAGAACCACTGCATGCCGTCGCGGCGCAGGAAGTAGCCCTCGGCGAACTGCAGGTACGAGTCGGTGTCGAAGGACGCGTCGGTCACCGGGTAGAACAGCACCTGGGCCTTCAGCGGGACGTCGCCGCGGTCCTTGGCCTGCAACGTCAGCGCGGCCGCCATGTTGCCGCCGACCGAGTCGCCGGCCACCGCGAGGCGTGTCGCGTCGAGGCCGAAGTCGGCGCCGTTGCTGAGGATCCACCGCGCGGCGGCGTAGTTCTGGTTGATCGCGACCGGGTAGCGGGCCTCCGGGGAGAGCGAGTACTCCGGGAAGACGACGGCCGCGCCCGCGCCGGCGGCGAGCTCGCGGACCAGGCGGTCGTGGGTGTGGGCGTTGCCGAAGACCCAGCCCGCGCCGTGGAGGTAGAGGACGACGGGCAGCGGGCCGTCGGCACCGGCCGGCTTGACCACGCGGACCCGGAAACCGTCGAGCTCCACCCAGTGCTCGTCGATCGCGGGCTTGGCGATCTCACCCGACTGGACCTCGTCGACGGCCTTGCGGCCTTCCTCGGGGGTGAGCTCGAACAGGAACGGCGGCTGGGCGGTGGCGGCGGCGAACTCGGCGGCGGCGGGTTCGAGGACTGGGCGCTTCATGACTTCCTCCTGGCGTTCCGGGGTGAACGCCACAAAAGCTAGTGCGCGATTAAATCGCGCACAACGTAATCACTCCCTCACCGCTCAGGGGAATAAAGCGCCTCCCGGATCGACGCGACGACCGCGTCCAGGCACGACGCGAAGTCCTCGCCCGTGTCGATCCACCGCTCGAACGCCTCCTGCAACGCGACGGCGGCCAACCGGGCCACCAGCCGAGCCTCCCCTGCCTCAATCCCCCGCCGCACCAAGCCTTCCGCGAGCGCGGCGGTGATCGCGGCGGACTTCGTGCGCTCGCGTTCCTGAAGCTCAGGACTCGACTCGATCACCGCGCGCCGCTCGGCCGTCTGCTCGGCGCGCGCCACGAGCAGGCCTCCCACATGGCGGGCCGCATCGAGCGCAACCGCCAGCGCGGCGTCCTCGCCCGAAGCGAGCACCGCGTCGATGATCACGGGCGGCAGCTGGTCCGCCCCGGCGAACAGGACCTCGCGCTTGTCCGGGAAGTAGCGGAAGTACGTGCGGCGCGTGATGCCGGCGCGCTCGGCGATCTGCGTGATGGTCACGTTGTCGTACCCGTGCTCCGCGTACAGCTCCAACGCCGCCCGCCGGAGACGGTCCTCGGTTCCGGGATCCCACCTGGCCACGACCCAGCCTAACAGTGATGTCTCACTGTGTCGTCACCGTGCTAGCGTTGATGACGACACAGTGAGACATCACCCTGAGGGGCAACGCATGAGCATCTGGGTTCTGGGCGCCACGGGACGCGTCGGCCGCGCCGTGACCAGGCAACTGCTCGACCGAAGCGACACCGTCGTGCTGGTGGGCAGGGAGAGCGAGCGCCTGCGCGAGATGGCTGAGACCACCGGCCTGCGGGTCGTCATCGCCGACACCGCGGACCGCATCGCGGCGGCGATCGAACGCGAGCGGCCGGCCGTCGTCATCAACACCATCGGCGACTACGCCAAGTCCGCGACCACCATCGCCCGCGCGTGCCTGCGCGGCGGCGGCCACTACCTCGACCAGGCGGCGGACCTGACCGCCGTCACCCGGCTGCTCGACCTGCACGACGAGGCCGCCGCGGCGGGCAGCACCCTCGTCACCGGCGCGGGTTTCGGCGTGCTGGCAACGGAAGCGGTCGTGGTGGCGTTGTGCGAGGGGCGTCCGGCGCCCGCCGGGGTGCGGGTCGACGCGCTGGCCTCCGTCGCCGTGGAGGACGGCCTGCTGGGCACCGCGCTGGCCGCGTCGATCATCGACGTCCTGGTGACCGGCGGACGCCGCTACCGCGACGGCAGGCTGGTCAGGTCACGCCTCGGCGGGAGCGCACAGCGTCTGCTCCTGCCCGACGGTGAGCAGGTCACCTCCTCCGAAGCACCCTCCGCGGAGCTGCTGGCCGCCCAGCGCGCCAGCGGCGCACCCGACGTCATCCTCACCACCGCGATGATGCCGGCGTCACCCGCGGTCCGCGCCGTGCTCCCGGTCGCCGAACGGCTGCTGGCCTTGGAACCGTTGCGGCGCTTGATGATCCGGCGGCTGGCGGCCACCAGGGTCAAGGCCGCGCCGAGGCCGAGGGCGCACTCCTGGGGCCACGCGGTGGTCACCTGGCCCGACGGCACGAGCCGGGAGGGCTGGCTGCGGATCGGCGAGGCCATGGACTTCACCGCCGCCGTGTCCGCGGAGATCGCCGCCCGGCTCGTCAGGGGTGAAGGCAAGCCCGGCGCCCACACGCCCGCGGCCGCCTTCGGCCCCGATCTCGCCACCGCCGCGGGCGGCGAGCTCCTCAGCTGACGGTGAAGGCCGCGGTGGCGCCGGTGAAGCCGGTGATCTTGCCGGTCCAGCCGCTCTTCTCGTCACCGTGGTGCACGATCCGGTAGGTGCCCGCGGGCGTGTCCGGCGGGATCTGCCAGGTGATCGTGGCGTTCGAGAACGCGACGCCGATCCGTTCCCACCGGTAGCGCGTGGACCAGTCACCGTCGTCGGCCACGCGCACCCACTGCCCGTTGACCTGTTGCTGCACTTCGAGGAACGTGCCGTTGCGGTGCAGGTTGTTCTTAGGGTGCCCGGTGACGAACACGGCGGTGACGGTCTCGCCGCGCGTGTAGGACGACTTGGGCGCGGTCAGCACGTCGCCGTACTTCTTGTCGGCGGGCTTGTCGTCGAGCACCACCCCGGTCTGCAGGTTGATCTCGGTGAACGGCGGCTTGCCCGGCGTCGGGCCGGCGGGCAGCGCGGTGCCCGCCCTCATCGACGCGGCGAGCTTGCCGAACTCCTGCTGGTACGCGGGCGTCGTGTTGCGGCCGAAGATGGTCGAGCCGCCCTCGTACTGCTGCGAGTCGTACTCCTCCGGCGTGGTGACGTACTGGCTGTAGTCGTTGGCGTAGCCCTGGATCAGCACGTTCCGCAGCGGCACACCGAGCTCGCCCGCGACGGCCTTGCGGATGCGCAGGCCCGCGGTGATCGTGACCTCACCCGGCACCGCCACGAGGTGCAACTGTCCAATGCGGACGATCTGCAGCGGCACGACGTCGGGCGTCGCGCCGATCAGGCCGGTCGGCACCACGGACGCCTTCGGGAACTGGCAGTCCCGCAGCCACTGCGGGACCTCCATCTGCAACGGGTCGAACAGCTTCTTCCACGGCGACTGCATGCCCTCTTCGAAGCCGGGGATCGCCGGGCCGTCCTCGACGCTGCCGGCGAACGTCGACGCGCCGACGACTCCCGAGCACGTGGTGCCGGGCTGCCCGTTCGGCGTGAACCGGCCGTCGACCCGAACGGACGACATGTCCACGAACCGCATGCGGTAGTCGACGCCGCCGTTCACGGCCTGCTGCGGTCCGCTGTAGATCTCCTGCGCCTTGCGGTTCTGGCGCTCACCGATGATCCGGGTGTTCTCCCACTCGTTCTCGGTGGGGCCGGAACCGGGCTTCAGGTTGAGGTTCGGCGACATGTCGCCCGCGTTGGTGTTCGGGAACGCCGCCACGAAACCCGCGGTGTTGTCCAGGTACCGCACGCCCTTGTCGTCGTGCTCCCACTGGTAGGCCGCGTACCCCTTGTTGTCCGGGCTGATCAGCGTGTTGGCGTTGGTGACCGACGTGTTGTGCGTGGCGAACCAGCTGATCGCGCCGACCTCGTCGCCCGACTGCCTGAACTTCAGCACGGTCATCTGCGGGTCGATCGCCTGCGGGAACGCACCCTTGTCGGGATTGAGCTCGAACGCGACGCGCGACCGGTTGACCGACGCGTTCGTGAGCTCGCCGATGCCGAGGCTGATCGAACCGGGCTTGAGGTCCTCGTGCGCCTGCACGATCGACTCGGTGATGCCGTCGACCACGGCGGCGAGCGCCTGCGGCTGCATGCCGAGGATCGAGAGGTTGTAGGCGAGGTTGTGCGAGTAGCCGCCGGGGCCGCTGTGCGTGTGCGTGGCCGACAGCAACAGGTTCTCGCGCGTGTAGGTGTCGCCGTACTTGGCCTGCAGCTTGGCGAGCACGCCCTCCTGGACCGCGCGGAACATCATCGCGAGGTCGGCGTTGACGTACGCGACGCGCTTGTTCGTGGCCCGGTCGACCACGACGTAGGCCCGCGACCGCAGCCGCTGGGCGATGCCGGTGGTGTTCTGGCCGAACTTCGAGTAGCCCATCATGCCGTTCTCGGCGGCCGGGCCGGTGACGTCGGAGATGCCGCGGCCGACGAGGTACGGCTCGGGTTCCGCCCACGCGAACGGGCCGCTGACCAGGGCCGCTCCGACGAGTGCGGCGACGACCGTCATGACTGCAGTCCGCATGCACACCCCGCTAAGTGAAGGGGATTCACGTTTCGGACTGCACGCTAGGTGATCCAGGCCACTTCGAGCAAGTGACGGCGAGTGCATTGGCGGTGACCACCAGCAAGATTCCGGCCCAATGGTGGAACGCGAGTGCCTCCCCCAGCAGGATCAGCCCCGCCGGCGCGGCGAGCACCGGGTGCACGCTGCACGCCAGCCCGAAGAACCGCGGCGGCACCTTCCGCAGCGCGACCACGTCGGCCGCGTAGGGCACCACGCTGCAGAACACCCCGGCCCCGATCGCGTACAGCACCGCCGCGCCGGTGAACTGTCCGCGCGCGATCAGGAAGGCCGCGACCGGCACGTAGAGCAGGGCGGACACGCTCGTCGCCGCGGCCGGCGCCTGCAGCCCCGGCAGCCGCTGTCCGACCAGGCGGTTGAGCACGATGTACGCGGCCCAGCACGCCGCCGCGAGCAGACCGGCGCCGATGCCCAGGTAGTCGCTGCTCGGGCCGGGCAGCACCAGCACGTAGACGCCGGCGGCCGCGATCAGCACGAACAGGAAGTCGCGGCGGGTGCGGGACCCGGCCAACGCGACCGCGAGCGGTCCCAGCACCTCCAGCGTGACGGCGAGACCCAGGCCGATCCGGTCGACCGCCGTGTAGAGCGTGAGGTTCATGGTCGCGAACACCAGCCCGAGCGCGATCGTCGGCCACCACTGCGCCCACGTGAACCTCCGCGGATCGGGCCGGGCGACCGGCAGCAGCACGGCCGCCGCCACGAACTGGCGCACCGCCACCACACCGGCCGGGCCGATCGTGGCGAACGCGTGCGCGCCCACGGCCGCACCGAGCTGGCTGCTGGCGGCACTGGCGGTCATCGTGGCGAATCCACCGAGGCTCTTCACACCGCCCAGCCTGCGGTTCCGGCGTTGATGCGGGAAATGCATGAGCCGTTCCGGCTATACGCTGAACGCATGGATCTGCGGCAGCTGCGGGCGTTCGTCGCGGTCGTGGACGCGGGCACGTTCACCGACGCGGCACGGGAGCTCGACCTCACCCAGGCGTCGGTGTCGCGGGCCGTCGCCGCACTGGAGTCCTCACTGGGCGTGCGGCTGCTGCAGCGCACGACCCGGCACGTCGCACTGACCACGGCAGGCACCCAGGTGCTCGCCGGCGCGCGGCGGGTGCTGGACGAGGTCGCGCACCTGCGCCGGGTCGCCGCGCGGTCGTTGACCGAGCTGCGCATCGGCTACGCCTGGTCCGCGCTGGGCAGGCACACCCGGCGCGTCCAGAAGGCCTGGGCCGCAACGCATCCCGGCCTGCCGCTGGTGTTCGTGCAGTCGAACTCGCTGACCGCGGGCCTGGCCGAGGGCACCGCCGACGTCGCGGTCGTGCGCAAGGCCCTGGACGACCCGCGCTTCGAAACGGCGCTGCTCGGCACCGAACGCCGCTACGGCGTGGTCGCCACCGACAACCCGTTGGCGCGCAAGCGTTCCCTGTCGCTCGCGGACTTCTCGCGGTACGGGATCGCCGTCGACGACCGGACCGGAACGACCACTTTGGACCTGTGGAAACCGGGTGCCGCGCCTGCCGTCGTCCGCAACACGAACAGCGTCGACGAGTGGCTGACGCTGATCGCCGCCGGGCAGGCCGTCGGCATGACGTCCGAGGCCACCGCGAACCTGAACCCGCGCCCCGGCGTGGCCTACCGGGCCGTGAAGGACGCGCCGCCGATCGCGGTGTGGCTCGCGTGGTGGAAGGACCAGCCGCCGCAGCACCTCAACGACCTCGTCGCGCTGGCGTGCGAGGCGTATCGCGGCTGAAGAGCTCGTGCACCACCGCGATCAACGCCCTGGCCGCGGCGGTGGGCGCGCGCCCGGCGGGCCTGGCCAGTCCGAGCGGCCACCTCAGGTCCGCACCGGTGACCTTCAGGGTGCGGACGCCCTGCGCGTCTCCGAGGATGTAGTTGGGCAGCAGCGCGACGCCGAGGCCGTGCCGCACGTAGTCGACTCCGGTGAAGATGTCCGACATCTCCAGGGTCACCCGCCGCGGCACCACCGCCGCCGCGAACGCCCGGTCCGCCACGGCCCGGTTGCCGTAGCCCACCGGTGAGTCGATGAAGTCCAGGCCCGCGAGGTCACCGATCGCGACCTCGGACCGGCCGGCCAGCGGATGGTCGTCGGGCACCACCAGGTCCATCACCGAGCAGGCCAGCTCGTCGAGGGTGATCCCGGCCGGGACCTCACCCGGCAGCGAGACGAACGCGAGGTCGAGCTCCCGGTCCAGCAGCCGCTCCACGAGCCCCTGCGACCCCGAGGTCGCCGCGCTCGTGCGCACCAGGACGCCGGGGTGGCGGCGGTGGAACTCGCCCAGCAGCGCGGGCAGGTCGATCAGGGTCATCGCGGTGAGCGTGCCGAGCCGGACCGTGCCGGTGATCGCGCCCTTGACCTGGGCGACGGCGGTTCTCGCCTCGGTGGCGGCGTCGAGGACCGCCCGGGCCTTCGGCAGGAGCGCCTCGCCGGCGTCGGTCAGCAGGACCCGCTTGGAGTTGCGGTCCAGCAGGGTCGTGCCGAGCTCGCGTTCGAGGGTCTTGACCGCGGCCGAGACCGCGGACTGCACGACGTGCACGCGGGCGGCGGCACGGGTGAAGCTGCCTTCCTCGGCGATCGCGACGAAGTACTCCAGCTGACGGAGGTCCACACCAGCGAGTATCTCAGAAAGTGATGATCACTAGTTGCAACTTTCGTTGGACGTGATACTCCGAGGCGCGCAGGGTGGTGGCATGTCCTTGCTCCTCGAACCGCGCGCCGCCCGGCGACCGGTGTCCGGTCCGCGTCACGCCATCGGCTTCTGGGTGGTCGCGGCGGCGTTCATGACCGCGATGGCCTACTCGACCGTCCCGGCGCCGCTCTTCCCCCTCTACGTCGCCCGCGAGGGCTTCTCGACGTTCGCCATCACCGTCGTGTTCGCCGCCTTCGCGGCCGGCGTCGTGATCAGCCTCCTGCTCGCCGGTCACGTGTCGGACTGGGTGGGCCGCAAGACGATCCTCGTCCCCGCGCTGGGTCTTGAGGTCGTGTCCGCGCTGCTGTTCCTCAGCGGCACCGGGCTGCCCGTGCTGATCCTCGCCCGCGTGGTCAACGGCCTGGGCGTCGGCATGATCGCCGCCACCGCGACGGCGTACCTGGCCGACCTGCACGCACACCACCGCCCGGACTCCTCGGCGCACCGCTTCGAGATCGTCTCCACCGCCGCGAACATCGGTGGCCTCGGTGTCGGCGCACTGGTGGCGGGTGCGCTGGCGCAGTACGCGGGCTCGCCGCTGAGCACCCCGTACGTCGTGCTGGCCGTGCTGCTGGTCGTCAGCATGATCGCGGTGGCGCTCGTCCCGGAAACCGTCACCCGCCGCCAGGTCCGCTACCGCCCGCAACGGATCAGCACGGGCCACGGTGCCGCCGGACTGGGTGCGTTCTCCGCGTTCGCGGTGTTCGGGGTGTTCACGTCCGTCTCGCCGGGCTTCGTGGCAGGCGAGCTGCACCACCCGTCGCGGACGCTGGCCGGGCTGGTCGTGTTCACCGTGTTCGGCGGCGCCGCGCTCGCCCAGACCCTCACCGGCGGCCTGTCGCTCCCGGCACGGCGCAGGCTCGGCCTGGCCGCCCAGGCGAGCGGTGTGCTGCTGGTCGTGGCCGGCATGTACGCGACGAGCTTCCCGCTGTTCCTTCTCGGCGGCGCGATCGCGGGCGTCGGTGCGGGCGTGCAGTTCAAGGCGGCGATCGGGGCCGTCGCGGCGACGACCGCGCCCGCGCGGCGCGGCGAGGCGCTGGCGGGGCTGTTCTTCGTCGCCTACCTGGGGATGAGTGTGCCGTCGCTGTCGATCGGTCTCGCGACGCGGTTCCTGGACGCCACCACCGTGATGACGTGGTTCGCCGCGATCCTGCTGGTGGTCCTGGCGGGGGTGGCCGCGCCGGCCGCTCCACGGCGGTCCTGACAGCTCAGTCGATGTGCACCTTGACCGGGTGACGAACGTCCTGCGGGCACACGAAGACGTTCAGGTTGCCCTCCTTGCCGAACACCCACTCGACGTCGTCCCCGGACGGTTCGCACGTGCCGAGCGACAGGATCTGGCGTTGCACCGCCGCACACCCCGGGCACTCGAACGTCAGCGGGCCGGAAGCGTGCCACGCGGTCCAGCCGCCGATCTTCGTGCCGTCCGAGGCCGGCGGCAGGTCCCACAGCTCCTCGGGACGCTCGGACGCGTGCGGGTACTCGACGTACCGGATCGGCTCGAGCACGTTGACCGTGGGAACGTAGAGCTCCTCCTGCTCGGAGGGCTGGGGTTCCTCCTCGATCAGCTCGACCACCGACGACGAGTCACGCCACACGAGCCGCACGTCGGGGCCGGGCACATCGTGGTCGAGCGTGCAGAGGAACACCTGCAGCAGGTCGGCGCCCTCGGGGAACGGCAGCTCGGGGAAGTCCCGCGCGTACAGCTGAACCGCGCCGACGAACGGCTGCCCGTCGGCGTCGCACCACGGCCACGGGTCGTCGATCGGCCACAGCATCGGCCCGCCGATGTGGCTGTCGGCGTCCGTCGGATCGCCTTCCAGCGGGTTCAGCAGGACCGCGGGCCTCGCCCAGTTCTCCTTGCCCATGGCGTAAGAGCTAGCAGAAGGCGGCGGCCGGTCGCTCCCGGCCCCTCGCAAGAGCAATGCCAGGAACTCAAGGGGCGACGCGTTGCGCCGCCCCTCGCAGGCAGGCTCGCCAGACGTATGGCCACGTGGATGAAGGCGCCCTTCATCCACCCCAGGTGGAACAAAGAGCCCTTCATCCACCATTGCGGCCACCTCGGGCGCGGCACCAACCGGCAGGACACAACCCGCCCCAGCACCCTCAAGTTCCTGGCATCGCCCGCAAGAGGGACCGGGAGCGACCCGGATCAGTCCGTTCCCGACTCGATCGCCGCCGCGTCGAGCAGCGCGTCGGCCGCGGACACCTCGCCGCGCGAGGCGATGGCCTCCGCGCCGCCGTCCGGGACGTCGCCGATCAGCTTCGTCGGTTCCGGCTGGGCCGAGATGAGCGCCGACTGCCGGGTGCCGACCATGCCGAGACCCGCGAAGAGCTCCAGCTTGGCGCGCGAGTCCGCGATGTCGAGGTTGCGCATGGTCAGCTGGCCGATGCGGTCGACCGGGCCGAACGCCGAGTCCTCGGTGCGCTCCATCGACAGCTTGTCCGGGTGGTAGCTGAACGCCGGGCCGGACGTGTCGAGGATCGAGTAGTCGTCACCGCGGCGCAGCCGCAGCGTGACCTCGCCGGTGATCGCGGCGCCGACCCAGCGCTGCAGCGACTCGCGCAGCATCAGCGACTGCGGGTCGAGCCAGCGGCCCTCGTACAGCAGCCGGCCGAGCTTGCGGCCCTCGTTGTGGTAGGCGGCGACGGTGTCCTCGTTGTGGATCGCGTTCACCAGCCGGTCGTAGGCGATGTAGAGCAACGCCATGCCGGGCGCCTCGTAGATGCCGCGGCTCTTGGCCTCGATGATGCGGTTCTCGATCTGGTCGGACATGCCCAGACCGTGGCGGCCGCCGATGGCGTTGGCCTCCAGCACGAGGTCTACGGCGCTGCCGAACTCCTTGCCGTTGATCGTGACGGGACGGCCCTGGTCGAAGCCGACCGTCACGTCCTCGGTGGCGATCTCCACCGACGGGTCCCAGAACTTGACGCCCATGATCGGCTCGACGATCTCGATGCCCTCGTTGAGCAGTTCGAGCGACTTGGCCTCGTGCGTCGCGCCCCAGATGTTCGCGTCGGTCGAGTAGGCCTTCTCGGTGGACGCGCGGTAGGGCAGGCCGCGCTCCAGCAGCCACTCGGACATCTCCTTGCGGCCGCCGAGCTCGGTCACGAACGCCGCGTCGAGCCACGGCTTGTAGATGCGCAGCGACGGGTTGGCGAGCAGGCCGTAGCGGTAGAACCGCTCGATGTCGTTGCCCTTGTAGGTGGAGCCGTCGCCCCAGATCTGGACGTCGTCGTCGAGCATGGCGCGCACGAGCATGGTGCCCGTGACCGCGCGCCCGAGCGGGGTGGTGTTGAAGTACGCGCGGCCACCGGAGCGGATGTGGAACGCGCCGCACGCCAGCGCCGCGAGCCCCTCCTCGACGAGCGCGGACCGGCAGTCCACCAGGCGCGCGATCTCGGCACCGTACGTGCCCGCGCGGCCGGGGACCGTGTCGATCTCAGGTTCGTCGTACTGACCGATGTCCGCGGTGTACGTGCACGGCACCGCGCCCTTCTCACGCATCCACGCGACCGCGACGGAGGTGTCGAGACCACCGGAGAAGGCGATGCCGACGCGTTCGCCGGCGGGAAGTGAAGTGAGCACCTTGGACACGTTGAGAATTATGCACGACGATGTATGAGCATGCACATCGGGGGTCTGTTAGTTGCGCCTCAGCGCGCCGGAGACCGCGTTCGGCCAGGTGAACGTTTGCAGATCACACCCGGCCGCACCACTGCGGGAACTCCCGGTTCGGCGAAGATTTGGCCAACTGGCTGGACGTGAACGCCGTTCATGTACCAGCTTCTGCCTCGCAAGCCTCTCCGCTCCCCTGCCCAACCGGAAACGAGGCACCGTTGAGGAAGAAGCTCCTACCCGCGCTGGCCGGCGCGCTCCTGCTCACCGCACTGCTCCCCGGCGTCGCGCTCGCCGACCCGCCGCAGGCCATCCCCGCCAACTTCACGGCGGACGACGGCAAGTGGCAGCCGGCGTTCGACTACGACGGCGACGGCTGCTACCCCACGCCGGCGATCTCGCCGACCGGTCAGGTGGCGACGGGACTGAAGAACTCCGGCGCGCTGAACGGCCAATGCCACGACAGGTCCGACCTGGACAACACCAACTCCTACAGCCGGTCCAAGTGCAACAACGGCTGGTGCGCCTACCTGTACGACCTGTACTTCGAGAAGGACCAGGCCGTGCCGGGCTGGGACTGCTGCGGTCACCGGCACGACATCGAGCACGTGGTCATCTGGGTGCAGAACGACGTGGCCCAGTACGTGTCGACCTCGGCGCACGGCAAGTTCCACACCTACTCACGTGACAAGGCCGACTGGGAAGGCACCCACGCGAAGATCATCTACCACAAGGACGGCGCGAGCACGCACTGCTTCCGCCTCGCGGGCTTCAACGAGCCGGCCGAGAACCACTACGGCGTCTACCAGTACCCCGCTCTGGTGAGCTGGGACCGCTTCCCGGCCGGGGTGCGCGACATCCTGGTGAACGCCGACTTCGGCCACGCGTCGCTGGCGATCAAGGACAGCGCGTTCAGCTACAACCTGGCCAACGCCAAGCCGGCCGGGATCCCGTTCGACCCGAACGCCTGATCATTTGGCCACGCGGTCAAGCCACTCGGCCAGGAGGGCCCGTTCCGCTGGAGACAGCATCAGGGGCGGGTCCTCCTCCAGTGCCACCCGCAGGGCGATCGCCCGGCTGGGGATGTCGGTCGGCTCGTCCGGCGTGGTGTCGGTCGTGATCGCCCTGATCACCTGCTCGCGCGAGAACGTGATCAGCTCCAGGTCGCGTTCGGCCTCCGGCGTCGCGATCAACGACAGCACGACGCCCATGCCCGCCGCGTGCACGAACTCCGCGGCCTGCCCGACCGGGACCGTCAACCGGCCCACCGCCGCGATGCGGCTGATGATCTCGCGGAGCATCGCGTCCGCTTCCACCCGCGCCGCCCGCTTGCGCGGCTCGCCGTACATCAGCAGGTAGAACGCGGGCCGCGCCAGGCCGAACCCGATGTGCAGCTCCCACCCGCGGCGCAGGTCGTCGACGGGGTTGTCGCTCGCGCCCATCGCGTGCTTGGTCGCGAGGTAGTCGGCGAAGCCGTAGGCCGCGACGGCGTCGAGCAGCCCGTCCTTGTCCCCGAACAGCCGGTACAGCGTCGGCGCCTGCACACCGGCCGCGGACGCCACCGCGCGCGTGGAGACGGCCTCCCTGCCGCCCTCGATCAGCAGCTCGGCCGCGGCCTTGACCAACCGTTCCCTCGCGTCCATGTAACAACGATAACACATCAGGAGTAGCGATGATTCGATATCGATGATACGTTGACTGCGTTATCACTGGAAACGGCAGCTGGGAGCACTGGAATGACTCGCGTTGCGATCGTCACCGGAGGATCGAGGGGCATCGGACGGGCAGCCGCCGAGCGTCTCGCCGCAGACGGATTGGCCGTCGTCATCGTCTACGCCGGCAACCAGACCGAGGCCGGCAAGGCGGTCGGCGAGATCAAGGCGGCCGGTGGCCAGGCCATCGCCGCACAGGCGGACGTGGCCGACGAGGTCGCCGTCGCGGCCGCGTTCGACCTGGCCTCGGAGACGTTCGGCGGCGTGGACGTCGTCGTGAACTCCGCGGGCATCATGCCGTTGGGCACAGTCGCCGACATGGACCTCGAAGTCTTCGACCGCGTCCAGCGCACCAACGGCCGCGGCACCTTCGTGGTGGCCCAGCAGGCCGCGCGAAAGCTGCGCAACGGCGGCGCCATCATCAACGTGTCATCGTCTGTCGTGGGCCTGCGTTTCCCGCAGTACGGCGCCTACGCGATGACCAAGGGCGGCGTCGAGGCACTGACCCTGGTCCTGGCGCGCGAGCTGCGCGGCCGTGACATCACCGTCAACGCCGTCGCCCCCGGTCCCACCGCCACGGCCCTGTTCCTGGAGGGCAAGGACGAGGCGACGATCGACGCCCTGGCGAAGCAGGCGCCGCTGGAGCGCATCGGCTCGCCCGAGGACATCGCCGAGGTCATCTCCTTCCTCGCGGGCCCGGCGCGCTGGATCAACGGTCAGGTCGTGCGTGCCAACGGAGGCATCATCTGATGGGCGAGGTCATCGTCGTCACCGGAGCGTCCCGCGGGTTCGGCGCGCCGGCCGGGCACACGGTCTCCGCGGGCATGCGGGAAACCTCGGCATGCGGTGCCGAGGTCGTGAACGCGACGGGTGCGCGGCGAGTTCCTGCGCCGGGTCGAGCCGGCCGACCTGATCCGAGTCAGGCCCCGGCCAGCAGCGCCGACACGGTGACGAACCGGTAGCCGCGCTCCTTCAGCTCGCCGATGACCGGCTTGAGCGCCTGCCGGGTCTGGTCGCGGCTCGCGTACATCGGGTGCAGCAGGATGATCGAGCCCGGCCGCGTCCGGTCGAGGACGTCCTGCTCGATCTGCGCGGCGGTGGGCGTGCCCGCGGAGTCCGGCTCCACGTCCCACATGATCGTCTTGCGGTGGTGCTCGCTCAGGTAGTGCGGCAACGCGAAGAGCTTCTTGCCGTTGGGCGGCCGGAAGTGGATCTCGCCGGTGTAGCCGGTCCTGCGGATCTGCGCGTCGGTGTCCTCGATCTCCCCGGCCACCGTGCTCGGCAGCACCCCGACCATGCGTTCGTGGTGGTAGGTGTGGTTGCCGATCTCGTGGCCCGCGTCCGCGATCTTCCTGCCGAGCTCGGGGTGCTTCTCCAGGTCGCGGCCGATCAGGAAGAACGTGGCCTTGACCCGTTCCTGGTCGAGCAGGTCGAGCACCTGCTGCGCGCCGGCGGGGTCAGGACCGTCGTCGAACGTCAGCGCCACGACCTTCTCGGTCGTCTCGACCCGGTTGACCAGCTCACCGAAGAACTGGAAGGTGCGGGAGCCGCTGACGTTCCACAGGGTCGCGGCGACCGCGAGCACGACGACGAGACCGACGGCGGTGATGATCGTCGGCTTGCGGCGCAACCACTTCATGCGCTCATGATCGCCAATGCCGCCGTGCCGACGCGCAGCACCCCGTCGTCGAGCGGCACGCACCGGATGCCGCCCTTGCCCCGCAAGGCTTTGAAGGCGCCCGGTGCGATCACCGCGTCCATCCAGGCGCACGGGTTCGCCGGTCGGTGCACCTCGAACCGCACCGAGCCGAGGCGGAAGACCGTGCCGCGGGGCAGCGCGTCCACGTCGAACCCCCGCACCACGACGTTGCGCCGGGCCAGCAACGGATCCACCGGCCACGCGTCCAGCGACTCGACCGCGATCAGCGTCACCGCGGCGTTGCGGTGCGCGGGGTGGTTGAAATAGCGGTCGCCGGCGATCCCGAGCCCGGCGCGGATCTCCACGTGGTCGCGGGAGACGGGCTCGGGGTCGGGACGAGGGCCGTCCGCCGGACGGCCCTCGTAGGCGTGCACGGGTGAGACGTGCAGCGCGACGATCTCTACCTCTCGCCGAGCTGCCATTCCGGCCTCACGTAGTGGCACGTGTACCCGTTCGGGTAGCGCTCCAGGTAGTCCTGGTGCTCCGGCTCGGCCTCCCAGAACTCGGTCGCCTGGGTGACCTCGGTGACGACCTTGCCGGGCCACTTGCCGGAGGCGTCGACGTCGGCGATGGTCGCCTCGGCCACCTGCTTCTGCGCGTCGTCGGTGTAGAAGATCGCCGACCGGTAGCTGGCGCCGATGTCGTTGCCCTGGCGGTTGCGGGTCGACGGGTCGTGGATCTGGAAGAAGAACTCGAGGATCTGCCGGTAGCTCAGCTGCTCGGGGTCGAACACGATCTCGATGGCCTCGGCGTGGTTGCCGTGGCGGCGGTAGGTGGCGTTCGGCGTGCTCGGGTCGCCGGTGTAGCCGACGCGGGTGGAGACGACGCCGGGGTGGCGGCGGAACAGGTCCTGCATGCCCCAGAAGCAGCCGCCCGCGAGAACAGCCTTCTCCGTCACAGTGGTTCTCCTCTGCTCGGTGTGTCACTCAGGAGAACGTTCGGTCTCCACCGGTTCATCCCCGTCGACTTGTGACGTAACTATTACCGATCGCGCCTCGATGACCTCGCCCAGGTAGCGCAGGACGACGGCCACGGCGGCGGCGACCGGCACCGAGAAGAACGCGCCCGCGATCCCGTACAGCGACGTGCCCGCCGTCACGACCAGCAGCACGACCGCCGCGTGCAGGCGCAGGCCGCGCGACTGCAGGATGGGCTGCAGCACGTTGCCCTCGACCTGCTGCACCACGATCACGATGACCAGCATGATGACCGCCGTGGTCAGCCCGTTGCTGACCAGCGCCACCAGCACGGCCAGCGCCCCGGCGACGAACGCGCCGATGATCGGGATGAACCCGCCGAGGAACGTCAGCGCGGCCAGCGGGACCGCGAGCGGCACCCCGAGGATCACCAGGCCGAGCCCGATGAACACCGCGTCGATCAGCGACACGATCGCCTGGCTGCGGATGAACGAGCCGAGCGTCGCCCAGATCCGCTCCAGCACCGTCGTGACGTGCCCGCCCGCGCGCTCACCGATCAGCCCGCGCAGCCACGGCGTGAACCGCATGCCGTCCTTGACGAAGAAGAAGGCCAGCAACAACGCCACCAGCCCGGTCACCACACCGGACGTCACCGCGCCCGCGCCGGTCAGCAGCCCGCTCGCGATCGACCCGATGCTCGACCTGACCTGGTCCACCCCTTGGGCGACGAGCCGGTCGAGGTCGGTGTCGCGCAGGTTGAGCGGCGGCCCCGCCGCCCAGCTCTGCAGCTGCGTCAAGGCGGCCTGCGCGCTCTCCGCGATCTCCGGCACCCCGGACGCGATCGACGACGAGATCGCGGCGATCACCCCCACCAGCACCGCCAGCCCGACGACCAGCACGATCGTCGCCGCCAGCGCCGAGTTCAGCCCCTTCGACATCAGCCACCGGGCAGGCGGCCACAGCACCGTGGTGATCAGCAACCCCAGCAGCACGGGCATCACGACCACCCACAGCTGCCCGACCAGCCACAGGACCATCCAGAAGCCGAGCGCGGCCAGCGCCACCCGCAGACTCCACCGCGCGAGCCAGCTCACGCCGTGCCCGATGGCCTCACCCTTGTCCGCCCACCTGCGATCCCGTTCCACGCCGCACAGTCTGTCGTGATCGAGTCCGGACGGGCGGCCCGACATGCCGCCGAGCACCTGGCCGGAGCCTCGGGGCTCGCCGGTGCCGACCGCGACCGGTGCCGTGGATGAAGGGCGCCTTACTCCACGTGAGGTCGATGAAGGCGCCCTTCATCGACGACGCGCCACACGCGGCCTCCTGCGGTGCTCTCGGCCGCGACGCCCGTCAGCGCAGGCTCGCGGCGCAGTCCAGCACCGTCGTCCGCGCGGGCCTGGGCTGCCAGCCGAGCACGCGCGAGGCCTTGGCGTGCGAGTGGGTGCAGGAGCGGCCGAGCATCGGCACGAGCGGCCGGAGTTCCTTGCTCACCAGCGAAAACGCCCGCAGCAGGAAGTCCGGCAGCTGGCGGGCCGGCAGGTCCAGCGTCCGCGCCACGTCGGCCATCCACATGAACTCGCTGACCGCGATGAACCGCTCCCCCGCCGCGTCCGGCGCGGTCATCGCCCGGAGGTGCAGGTCGGCCACGTCGCGGACGTCGACGATGTTGAGGCCCACGCGCGGCACCGCCGGCATGCCGTCGAGCAGCCGGCCGACCACCCGCACCGAGCCCAGGTTCTCCATCGAGTGCACCGGACCCAGCACCGCGCCCGGCAGCACCGTCGTGAACGTGGTCTCCTTGTCACGCATGAACTCCCACGCGGCGCGCTCGGCCAGCACCTTGGACCGCCGGTACTCGTCGAGCTTCAGGCCGCCGAGGTCCGTCCACACCGTCTCGTCGAACGAACCGGTCGAGCCCGGCGGCGGGGTCGCGGCGGCGCACGAGGACGTCATGACCACCCGCTCGACGCCCGCGTCCACCGCGTGCCGCAGCACCCGAAGCGTGCCGTCGCGCGCCGGGCCGATCAGGTCGTCGTCGCCGCTCAACGGTGACGCGACGTGCAGCACGTACCGCACGCCCTTCATCGCGTCGGCCCAACCGTCGTCAGAGGTCAGGTCCGCACGCACCACCTCGTAGTCACCGGGCACGGCCGGGTGGCGCGTGCGCACCGTCGTGCGCACGTCGTAGCCCTGGCGCAGCAGCTGCTCGATCGTCCAGCCGGCCACGAACCCCGTGCCACCGGTCACCAGAACAGTCACGACACACCTCCGATGCAGCATCGCCGCCATGACCCGTGCCGCCCAAGCCGAGCGCACCCGTGCCGCGATCCTCACCACAGCACGCAGGCTGTTCGCGACCCACGGGTACGACGCGACGTCGCTGCACACGATCGCGGACGAGATGGACGTGACCAAGGCGAACGTCTACTACTACTTCCGCACCAAGACGGCGATCCTCGAAGCGTTGCTGGACAACAGCGTCACGTACTTCGACCCGCTGCTGACCGAGACCGCGCAGCTCAAGGGCAAGCGCGCGAGGGCGGAGCACCTGGTCGCCGGGTTCGTCGACCAGGTCGTGGCGAACCGGGCGCTGTCGCCGCTCGGCCAGACCCACCCGAGCGTGCGGCGCAACGAGCGGATCAACGCCGAGCCCGCCCGGCTCGCCACCACCGCGATGCGGCTGCTCTACGGCGACGAGCCGACCGACGACCAGCGGGCCGCGTGGTTCCTCGCGAGCGACGTCGGCCCGGTGGTCGCGGGCCTGCCCCACCTGACCCACGACGAGCTGCGCGAGGTGCTCAGGCGGCTGTGCCTGCGGGTCCTGCGGGTGTGAGAGCGGCTAGGGGTGCATCCTGCGGCTGCTCCGCCCGCGGCTCCACAACCAGATCCCGACACCGGTCCCCGCCATGGCAGCGATGCCGATCAACCCGTCCGGGATGCCGCCGCCGCCCTTCTGCTGCTGTCCCGTGTTCTGCGTGACGACCTGCGGCGCGCGCGGAGGGGCGGGAGCGGCGGGAGCGGCGGACGACGAAGGTTGCGCGACCAGCGCCAGCGGGATCGCGTCGGTGTCGCCGAAGTCGACCATCCCGGTGGCTTCCAGCACCGTCATGTGGTCGAGCACGGTGTCCATGCAGACCTTGGCGTAGTCGCGGATCGCGGTGTTGCGCGTGCCGGTGCGCACGGTGGCGAGGAACTTGTAGACCACGCCGTGCGCCGCGCGCAGCCGGTTCGCGAAGACCTTGTCGAACTCGGTGCTGCGCGCGGGCGCGGCCTGCATCTCGTTCAGCCAGCCCTGCTGCGACTCGTTGGGCTGGGTGGGCAGCGTGACGTCGAGCGTCCGCGCGAGGTCGACGGTCCGCCGGTCCAGGTCGGCGTGCCCCTCGATCAGGTGACGGCCGGCCTCCTGCACCTTCGGGTTGGCCGACTTCTCCAGCGCCATCCGGCCGGCGGGACCCTCCCACAGTCCGGCGAGGGTCACCTTCTGCAGCAGGTCTCGCCCGGCCGGCCCCATCGGGCCGAACGGGGTCTGGACGTAGTCGGGCCCCAGATTCGACTGCGCGAACGCGGGTGGCGCACCGACCAGCAGCACCAGCAGGGAGATGAGCAGTATCCGCATGCCGGGAGGTACGGATGCGCCGAGGACCGCCGACCGTTGCACAGTGCAATGGTTATCGGTTCGTTACCAGAACCGATACTGCCAGACTGGGGGCGTGAGCGATGTCGACGACCTGACCGACGCGGTCCTCACCGCGTCCCGCCTGCTGATCGCCGTGTCCGCGCGGTCACTGGCGGCCGTCGAGGAGACGCTCACGCTGCCGCAGCTGCGCATGCTGGTGCTGCTCGACAGCCGCGGCCCCATGAAGCTCACCGCGCTCGCCGACCTGCTGGAGGTCAACCCGTCGACGGCCAAGCGCATGATCGACCGGTTGATCATCTCCGGCATGGCCGAGCGCGAGCCGAACCCCGCGACGAAGCGCGAGGTCGTGGTGATCGCGAGCGAGGAGGGCCGCCGGATCGTGGGCGAGGTGATGACCCGCCGGCGTGCCGAGATCAGCACGATCGTGGCGCGCATGCCGGAACACCTGCGCCACGGCCTGGTCGAGGCGCTGACCGCGTTCACCGAGGCAGGTGGCGAACCGCGCTGGTCTGCCCGCGACGCCGGCTGACTCAGCTCTCCGCGCGCTTCTTGAACGCCGCTCTCCACGACCCGCAGCCGGGTGCCGGCCCCCTCCGGCGTGAGGGTGAACTCGACCAGCGTGGTGTTGTCCGCGGTCAGCTCCTGACCACCGAACGCGCTGACCCAGTCGTGCCCGACGGCGACGAGGCCACCCACCACCCCGGCTCGGTCACCAGCTGCCAGACCCGCTCGGGGGCCGCCTCGATCAGGGTCTCGCGTTCGATCCGCTCCACGGTCACGACAAGCTCCCCACATCCACCAACAAGTGCAACCCCAGAGTTGCACATCCCCCGAAGATGTGCAACTCTGGGGTTGCGGGTTCCGGATGCGTTTCTCAGGGACGGGCGCCGAGCGAGCCCACGATCGCCGTGGTCACCGCGGAGGACTGACGGACCGTCCCCTTCTTCAGGCCGCCCTTGTCGTCCGCCTGGTCCTCGGCAACGACCTCCCGGGTGCCGATGAAGTCACCGTTGGCCGGGTCGATGATGATCTCGGCGAAGTCGTCGTAGTACCTCTTGCCGAGCGCGACCCCCTCCTTGCCGTCGAGGTTCGCCCGCTTGTCGGTCACGACCAGTCCGGGCAGCAGGGCGAGCGCGCGGAAGATCGTCGCGCGCACCTCGGCGGGGTACTGGCCCGACCGCAGCGCTTCGCGCGCCTCCGCGAACGCGCCCGCGTCGTCGGCGTGACCAGCCTCCCGGAGCTTCGCGAGCATGTCCTTCGGGTCCTTCGGCAGCGCGGCGACGAATCCGGGAGTCGGGTTGCTGAACGAGCCGACGGTGCAGCGGTCCGGGTACCCCTCGGCGAAGTAGGAGTACATGCCGCACTTGGCGACGAACTCCTGACCGTCCTTGAACGGGCCGCCGTCCGGCTTGCCCTCGCCCTCGTGACCGGGCAGCCACTTCACCGAGCCGATGTGGAACATCAGCTTCCACTCGTCGCGGCGGTCCGCCGGGATCCACTGCTCGTTCGCCATGTCGGTGCGGTACGCCTTGTCGGAGCCGTACTCCACGGTGATGCCGTCGTAGCGGGTTCGCACATATCGGTACTGACCAGGGGCGATGGGACGTTCGACGACGCGCGCGGCGAGATCGGCCGCCCTGGTCAGCTCCTCGGCGGCGGTCGCCGAGGAGCCGCTGTCGCCGACGGTCAGCGCGCTCAGGCCACCGGCGGTCAGCACGCCCACGGCGGCCGCGGCGGCGAGCCAGCGGACCCGGCGGTGCGGCCGGGCTCCGGCGGGCTGCTCCGCACGTTCTCGCAGCGCCGCGGCCAGCGCGTTCCTGCCGGCGGCGACGTCGAACTGGACGGGCTCGTCGGCGGCACGGGCGAGCGCGGCGTCGAGCACTCGGTCGAGGGTCTGGGGTTCGGTCGGCTCAGACATGGCTGTCCTCGGAGAAGTCGTGGTCGGTCGCGGCGAGACGGGTGCGCAGCCGGGCGCGGGCGCGGTGCAGCCTGGTGCGGACGGTGGCCACCGGGACGTCGAGCGCCACCGCGATCTCGGCAGGCGTGAAGTCGGCCCACGCGTTGAGCAGCAGCACCTCGCGTTCCTCGACGCGCAGTTCGGCGAGCCAGCCGGTGAGCGGCCCGGCGAGCACGTCCGCGTCGGCCGCGGCGCTCGCCCGGTCACCGATGTCGGCCTCGTCGGTGCGGGCCATGTAGGCCTTGCTCCACGCACGCAGCTTGCGTTCCTCCGCGCGCACATGGCCGCGCAACAGGTTCGTCGCCACGCCGTAGAGCCACGCGCGCACGGCGTCCGGCTCGTAGGTCTGCCCGGCGCGCTGGTCCCACAGCACGAGGAAGGCCTCGGAGACCACGTCCTGCGCGGTGTCGGCGCCGACCCGCCTGGCCACGTAGCGGTGCAACCGCTCGGCCGTCGATTCGTACAACGTCAGCAGCGCGGCCTCGTCCAGCACGGCGGGCGCCTCTCGGGATGTCAGCGCCACGGGCGCCACGTCGCTTCGCACACCCCTACCTGACCGCAGGCCCCAGGAGCGTTCCCGCCGTGTGCTCACCGCCACATGGTGGGGCCGGAGATCAGATCTCGCCGGGGAACGGGTACCGGGCCGCGAACTCGGGAGCAGTCAGGCCGAACAGCACCACGTCGTGATGGCGGCCGGCGAAGAACTCGTGGTCGCGCAGCCTGCCCTCCTCCGTGAAGCCGAGCTTGCGGTGGAACGCGAGAGAGGGCTCGTTGAACGCCCACACGCTCGCCTCGCACTTGTGGAACCGCCGCTCGCCGAACATGAACGTCAGCAGCAGCCGCACCGCGTCCGACCCGTAGCCGCGTCCTTTGTGGTCGCTGCCGATGGCGATGCCGTAGGAGAACCGGCCCGCACGGTGGTCGGTCAGGGCCGTCGACAGCGAACCCACGAGCACGCCGTCGGCCAGGGACTCGATCGCGAGCTGGAACCTGTCGCCGTCCGGCTTCTTCAGCGCGGCCTGCTCGGCCCATTCTCGTTGCCGCGCGGCCGAGAACGGCTGCTGGATCTTGTCCGCCCGGCGCATGTCCCCGGTGTTGCGGGCGAACGCCCCGAAGGCCTCCCAGTCCGCCGGTTCGATGCCGCGCAGGCGCACGAGGTTCCCCGTCCAGAATGAGCTCATCGCGTGATCGAACGACCACCCGATCGTGTCCGGCAACCGGATTACTACTATCTGGCCGATGACCGCCTACGACGATCTTGAGCTCGACACGACGGTGCTGCCGGAACGCCAGCAGAGGATCCTGGCCGCCATCCGCGACTGGGTGGTCGAGCACGGCTACTCCCCCAGCACCCGCGAGATCGGCGACGCGGTCGGCCTGAAGTCCTCCTCCAGCGTCTCGAAGCACCTGTCGGCGTTGGAGGACAAGGGCTTCCTCAAGCGCGGCGCGTCCGTGACGCGGCCGATGGACGTGCGGGTCTTCCTGCACGACACGATGTCGTCCTCACCGGCCTGCGGCGACTCGATCTCGGTGCCCGTCGTCGGTGACATCGCCGCGGGCACGCCGATCTCCGCCATCGAGCACGTGGACGACGTGCTGAACCTGCCGCGCGGGCTCGTCGGCCGCGGCGGCAACGTGTTCGCGCTGCGCGTCCGCGGTGACTCGATGATCGACGCCGCGATCTGCGACGGCGACATGGTCGTGGTCCAGCAGACGCACGAGGCGTACAACGGGCAGATCGTCGCCGCGATGATCGACGAGGAAGCGACGGTCAAGGTGTACCAGCGCCGCAACGGCCACGTGCACCTCGAACCGCGCAACCCCGACTACCCCGTGATCGACGGCGACAAGGCCGTGATCCTGGGCGTCGTGGTCTCGGTGCTGCGCAGCGTCTGACCCCGCCCACGTCTCCGCCCGGGAATACCTGCCGAACCTGTGCGTTAAGGTAGATGCAAACGCATAGAACCCAGAGGTTCAGCGCAGACAGAAGGAGGCGGGTGCCGTGCAGTTCGGAGTGTTCTCGGTGAGCGACATCACCAGGGACCCGGTGAGCGGCGAGACCCCCAGCGAGGCCGAGCGGATCGACGCGATCGTGCAGATCGCCGAGAAGGCCGAGGAGGTCGGGCTGGACGTGTTCGCGATCGGCGAGCACCACAACCCGCCGTTCTTCTCGTCCGCCCCCACCACGTTGCTCGCCCACATCGCGGCGAAGACCGAGAAGCTGATCGTCAGCACCGCGACGACGCTGATCACCACGAACGATCCGGTGCGCATCGCCGAGGAGTACGCGATGCTGCAGCACCTGGCGAAGGGCCGCATGGACCTGATGCTGGGCCGCGGCAACACCGCGCCGGTCTACCCGTGGTTCGGCCAGGACATCCGGCAGAGCCTGCCGCTGGCGCTGGAGAACTACAACCTCCTGCACCGGTTGTGGCGCGAGGACGTCGTGGACTGGGAGGGCAAGTTCCGCACGCCGTTGCAGGGCTTCACCTCCACGCCGCGGCCGTTGGACGACCTGCCGCCGTTCGTGTGGCACGGGTCGATCCGCACGCCGGAGATCGCGGAGCAGGCCGCCTACTACGGCGACGGCTTCTTCGCGAACAACATCTTCTGGCCGAAAGAGCACTACATGCGGCTGATCAAGTTCTACCGCCAGCGGTACGCGCACTACGGCCACGGCACGGAGAAGCAGGCCATCGTGGGACTCGGCGGGCAGGCCTACATCGCGAAGCGGTCGCAGGACGCGATCAAGGAGTTCCGGCCGTACTTCAACGAGGCGCCGGTCTACGGGCACGGGCCGAAGATGGAGGACTTCATGGAGATGACGCCTCTGTCGGTCGGCAGCCCGCAGGAGGTCATCGACAAGACGCTGACCTTCCGCGAGCACTTCGGCGACTACCAGCGCCAGATGTTCCTCATGGACCACGCGGGCCTGCCGCTCAAGACCGTGCTGAACCAGCTCGACCTGCTCGGCGAGGAGGTGGTTCCGGTGCTGCGCAAGGAGATCGAGTCGCGGCAGGACCCGGAGACCGCCAAGCCGCCGACGCACGCCCTGCGGCTCAAGGAGAAGTACGGCGACCAGCCCGCCCGTCAGCCGCGGCCGAACGCCAACCGGGGTGACAACGTCACGGGTGGCTCTCCGTACCAGGACTCGGAGTGACCAGAGCCAACGAGGCGTGGGAGTCCCTGATGAGGGCCTACGCCGTGCTGATGAAGCGGTTCAACGCGGAGGACGTCTGGGGCGAGGTGACGATGCGGGAGTACGACGTCCTCTACACGTTGTCCAAGTGCGACAGTCCACTGCGGATGAGCGAGCTGAACCGCCACGTGCTGCTGAGCCAGCCCGCCCTGTCCCGCATGGTCGACCGCCTGGTCGACCGCGGGCTGGTGCACCGCTGCACCGACCCCGGCGACCGCAGGGGTGTGCGCCTGTCGCTCACCCCCGAGGGCCGCGAGGTGCAGCGGGAGATCGGCCGCCCGCACGCCCGCAGCGTCGCCCGCGCCCTGAACGTGCTGACCCCGGAAGAACTCGACCAGCTCGCCGCCATCACCGGCAAGCTGGCCGGAAACGAGGAGCAATGACCACCCAGTTCCAGCTCGTGGTCGTCTCGGCGGGCACGAGCGACCCGTCGTCGACGCGGCTGCTCGCCGACCGCGTCGCCCAGCGCGTGGCCACGCTCGCCACCCAGAAGCAGCTGACCGTCCAGATCGCGACGATCGAGCTGCGCGAACTGGCGAGCGAGATCGCGAACGCGCTGGTGTCCAACCACATCGGCCCGAAGCTGCAGAAGGCGATCACCGCCCTGCAGCACGCCGACGGCGTCGTCGCGAGCACCCCCGTCTACAAGGCGGGCGCGAGCGGCCTGTTCACCTCGTTCTTCCAGATCCTGGACAACGACCTGCTGATCGCGAAGCCCGTCGTGCTCGCCGCGACCGCCGGCACGGCCCGGCACGCGCTCGTGGTCGACGACCAGATGCGTGGCCTGTTCGCCTACCTGCGCACCGTCGTCGTACCCACGTCGCTGTTCGCCGCGACCGAGGACTGGACCGACGGCGCGCTGAACAAGCGCATCGACCGCGCGGCCCTCGAACTGGTGGCGCTCATGGCCGCCGGGTTCGAGAAGACCGTGCGCGACGAGTCGTGGGGCCGCTACCAGCACGAGTTCGGCAGCGCCGGCGGCACCGAGCTGTCGATCGACCTGGACTCGGACCTGATGCGCCTCGCCGCAGGCGGTTCCGCGAACTAGACGCTTCCACGTCGATGAAGGGTTCCTTCCTCCACTTGAGGTGGAGGAAGGAACCCTTCATCGAGTTCGGCGGGCGGCTACTTGGCCAGGTAGGGCTCGATGTCCTCACGGCGCGACACGAGGTGGTCCGCCGTGCGCAGGGCGAGCGCGGCCATCGTGAGCGACGGGTTGGACGTGCCGAGCGACGGCATGCTGCCGCAGCCCACCGCGTACAGGTTGGGGTGGTCCCAGCAGCGCTGCCACTGGTCCACGACCGAGTCGCGCGGCGAGGAGCCCATGACGTGCGTGCCGCCGCCGTGCCCGGCGCCCCAGAAGCGCAACGGTTCGCCGTTGTGCTCGAAGTACCGTTCCTCGTCCGGCTTGTAGGAGGTGTAGTCCTCGGCCTTGAGCAGCTCGAAGAGGCGGTCCGAGACCCGTTTCGCGGCCAGCAGCCCGTCCTTGACGTAGTCGGACAGTCCGTAGTGGACAGACGGTCGCGGGTTGCCCAGCGCGTCCCGGTCCGCGCTCAGCGTGACGCGGTTGACGGGGTCGGCCTCCTGCTCGATCTCGAACTGCAGCGTGAACTGCCGTCCGACGCGGTGCGCGAGCGCGGTTCTCAGCGCGTTGCCGCGCAGTCCGGCCGCGACGAGCTCGGCCGTGTCGGAGTCGGGACTGCCGGCCGACCAGCCCCAGCCCCAGTTGCCGATCTCGATGCGGAACGGCGCCCGCGTGGCGCGTTCCCCACCGGCGCGGAACGCCTCGATGCTCGTCGTCGACCCCGGTCCGCGGAACGGGCCGATCGGGTGCGGCATGAGCGCCCACGTCAGCAGCGCCGGGTGGTCCATGAGGTTGCGGCCGACCTGGTCGCTGCTGTTCGCGAGGCCCGACATCAGCAGCAGCTTGGCGTTCTCGATGGCGTGCGCGGCCAGCACGACCACGTCCGCCTCGATCTCGTGCCGCGTGTGCCTGCCCGTGGTGTCGTCCTCGTAGCGCTGGTAGCCGACCTTGGTGACGCGGCCGAACTCGTCGGTCTCCAGCCGGTTCGCGACACATCTCGTGCGCAGCTCGACGTGCCGCGACCAGCGTTTCTGGGTGCGGTGCGGGGTGTACTTGGCGTTCTCCGGGCACACCGGCACACAGCTCGCGTAACCGGCGCAGAGGTGCCCGTCAGGCTGATAGCCGTTCGTCGGCACGCCGTTGCGCGCCTGCGGTGTGCCGGTGATCAGCAGTTCGCGCCCGTCGATGCGCGCACCGTCCACAACGGACGCGACGGCGTGGTCGAGATACGTGCGGGGCAAGGCGTGCATGGGATAGACGTAGCCGTCCGCGACGGGAACGTGCTGCCGTTGCTCGTCGGCGTCGGCCGCGACCCCGATCTCCCACTCCGCCGCGCGGTAGTAGGGCTCCAGGTCGTCGTAGCCGATGGGCCAGTTGCGGCCGTGCCCGAGGTCGGCGGTGCGGAAGTCCTCGGGGTGCATGCGGGGCGTGATGCCGGTCCAGACGGTGCCGGTGCCGCCGTTCATCCGCAGGTAGGGGCTCGAGTAGGCGGACGGCCCGGTGTTGACCAGGTAGTCGCTCGACGGCGCGGCGACCGTTCGCCGGTAGGGCGCGAGCGGTGACTTGACCCGCGCGGTCCGGAACCTCCTGACGGCCTCGTCGTGCTCGCCCTCGGCGCCGGCCTCCAGCACCGTGACGCGGAAACCGTTGTCCCCCAGCACTTTCGCGATGATCGAGCCGGCGAACCCCGCGCCGACGACCACGGCCCTCATGAGTCGGTGCTCCGCGGTCTGCGCTCCCAGCTGCCGAACCCAGGGCCGGCCGTGCCCGGCGCGGCGACCCCGACGGCCTTCCACGCGAGCCCCTCGGCGTAGGCGCGGGCACTCGGGATCACCCCGCGCCAGACGCCGGTGTACCAGAGCTCGATGATCTCGGCGTGCTCGGCGCCGCGCGCCAGCACCGCGTACTGCTCGACCAGTCCGGTCGACCTCAGCTCCTCCACCGAGAACCCGGTCAGCTCGGCGGACAACTCCACGAAGGCGTCCATCCCGACATCCTCGACGGCGCGGCCCCGCCACGCCCGGCCCCTCACCCGCGTGGCGCAACCTCCATCTCGCCCAGCAGCGACCAGTCGTCCTGCTCCAGCGTCGCGTTGACGATCCGCGGCGTCTCTGCGAGGTACGGCGGCAGCTCCTTCTGCGCGGTGCGGAAGTGTTCGGACTGCACGTGCGCACCACCGGCTTCCCCGTCGCGGAACGCCTCGACCAGCACGTACTCGGTTGCGTCGTCCAGGCTGCGGGACCAGTCGAACCACAGACAGCCGGGCTCGGCGCGGGTGGCCTCGGTGAAGCTGCGGGAGATCTCGGGCCAGGCGTCGGCGTGCTCGGGCAGGACGCGGAACTTGGCGGTGATGAAGATCAAGACGGCCTCCTTCGGATGATCGCGCTCCAACCCTACGGCTGAGTGCGCTGGTCGCGCGGGACCAGCGAGCCGTCCGCCGCCATCTTCAGGCTCGCCGGGCCCTGCCGGACCATCGCGGCCACGGCGGCGTCGAAGGCCGCGTCGATCTCGGCCTGGTTCGGCGGGGTCACGAGGAACCCCTGCATGACCAGCTCCTCGCGCACGGTCTCGGCGGTGAGGCCGAAGACCTCCTCGGCGAGGTCGTACTCGTCCTCGTCCTCGTACCGCACCTCGGTGCCGTCCGCGGACCACTCGGTGAAGCGGAACGAACCCGCACCCGAGTTCTGCTCGAAGACGGCCACCGGCCGTCCGGCGGCGAACTCCAGCAGGGCGTCCTCCTCGATCCGCTGGTCGCAGACGATCGTGGCCTCCGGCAACACCGCCACGTAGGCGTACTGAGGGAGCGGGTAGAGGACGTCCGCCAGCGTGCCGTCCGCGGCCGGCTCGACCGCGCAGTCCGGCCGCAAGGCGCGGATCACCGCTTCCGCCGCGTCCCGGTCCGGTTCACCACCGTTGCGCAGCGCTTCCCAGAGGTCCCCGATCACCGCAACAGCGGCCTTCGCACCCATGAGCCGACCACAACCTGCGGGTCCGGCAATCCTGCGCGATCATCGGCGGCGTGCCCGAGATCGACACCCGCAGGCGGAACCTGGTCGTCGCGGCCGTCCTGCTCGCCATGCTGCTGGCGGCCCTCGACCAGACGATCGTGTCCACCGCGCTGCCGACGATGATGGCCGACCTGGGTGGCGGCGCGCACCTGTCGTGGGTGGTGACGTCGTACCTGCTCGCCGAGACGATCATGACGGTGCTGATCGGCAAGTTCGGCGACCTCTACGGGCGCAAGAAGACGTTCCTGGTCAGCGTCGTGCTGTTCCTGGTCGGGTCGTTCTTCGCGGGCTGGTCGGAGTCGATGGGCGTGCTCATCGCGTTCCGCGCGGTGCAGGGCCTGGGCGCGGGCGGGCTGATGGTCACCTCGACCGCGATCATCGCCGACGTCGTGCCGTTGCGGGAGCGCGGCAAGTTCCAGGGGTTCGCGGGGGCGGTGTTCGGCATCGCGACGGTCGCGGGACCGTTGCTCGGCGGGCTGTTCGTCGACCACCTGAGCTGGCGGTGGGCGTTCTACGTCAACATCCCGCTCGGCGTCGCGGTGGTGCTGGTGGCGGTCGCCGCGCTGCCCTCGATCAAGGCCGACGGGCACCCGAGGATCGACTACGCGGGCATCGCGCTGATCGCGCTCGCGGCTACCGGGTTGACGCTGGTCACGAGCTGGGGCGGCACCGAGTACCCGTGGACGTCGCCGACGATCCTGTGGATGGCGGCCGGGTCGGTGGTGCTGCTCGTCGCGTTCGTGCTGGTGGAGCAGCGCGCGGCCGAACCGATGCTGCCGATGAGGCTGTTCCGCAGCCGGGTGTTCACGGTGTCGGGGATCCTGAGCTTCGTCGTCGGGTTCGCGATGCTCGGCGGCATCACCTACCTGCCGATCTACCTGCAGTACGTGCGCGGCGAGTCGGCCACCGCGTCCGGTCTGTGGATGCTGCCGCTGATCGCCGGACTGATGGCCACCGCGCTGGTCACCGGCAACGTCATCAGCCGCACCGGCAAGTACCGGGCGTTCCCGCTCGCCGGCTCGATCGGGCTCGCGATCGGCATCTTCCTGCTGTCCGATCTGGACGTCGACACGAGCTACTGGGTGATGGGCGCGTTCATGGTCGTGCTGGGCGCGGGCATCGGCCTGGTGATGCAGGTGCCGGTGATCGTCGTGCAGAGCACCACCAACTACTCCGACCTCGGCGTCGCCACGTCCGGCATCAGCTTCCTGCGCACGATGGGCAGCTCGTTCGGGGTCGCGCTCTTCGGCACGATCTACGCGAGCCAGCTGCCCAAGCACCTCGTGGTGCCGCCGGGCGTCGACCCGCGCGCGATCGCGAGCCCGGCTGCCGTGCACGCGCTGCCCGACGCCATCAAGGCCCCGATCGTCGCCGGGTACGCCGAGACCGTGCAGACGATGTTCCTGATCGCCGCGCCGATCGGCCTGGTCGCACTGCTGGTGGCGTTCTTCCTGCCGCAGGTGCAGCTGCGGGACACCTCACGCGCCGCCGCCACCGGCAGCAGCGGTGTGGGCGAGAGCTTCGCCACGCCGCCGTCGAACTCCTACGACGAGCTGCGCAAGCTCGTCGCCACGGT
This sequence comes from Lentzea sp. NPDC004782, assembly GCF_040609115.1. Classification (NCBI taxonomy): domain Bacteria; kingdom Bacillati; phylum Actinomycetota; class Actinomycetes; order Pseudonocardiales; family Pseudonocardiaceae; genus Lentzea; species Lentzea sp. NPDC004782. The sequence continues at coordinate 126,608 of NZ_JBEXJN010000007.1, read as the reverse complement.
CGTCTCGAAGTCCGCGGAGGACCCTGGCCTCGCGGTGCTGCGCCGTTCCGGCGTCGACCTGCCGCTGGAGCAGGCCTGGCTGCTCGGCCGCGTGTACCGGGCGTCGACGGACGACGGCATCGCGACGCTCGACGAGCTCGCCGAGATGACCGAGGTGCCCGGCGGCATCTTCGAACCGACCGCGCGGGAGCTCGTGCGGTCGGGGCACCTCGCGTCGCACGACGGCGGCTACCGGTTCACCGACCTCGGCGCGGGCGTGTTCACGCAGCTCGTGCACGCGTGGCGGCAGTGGCTGCTCGACCAGCTGGAGGACTGGCACGAGCCGGACCAGCGCGACTTCGCGCAGGCGCTCGACTCGTTCACCGACGAGCTGATCGAGAGCGGCCGCCGGCTGAGCCGCGTCTAGGCCGCCCGAGCTCGGCGTGCCGGGTGCTCGATGAAGGGCTCCTTCCTCCACCTGACGTGGATGAAGGAGCCCTTCATCGACCTCGGGTGGGCCGCGCTCAGAGCTTCGCGGCCAAGGCTGCGGCCTCCGAGGTGCGGCCCTGGTCCTCGTACAGCTCCAGTGCCCGCGTCCACTGCTCGCGTGCCTGCGCGGTCTCCCCCACCGCGGCCAGCACGTCGCCGAGGTGCTGGCGGACGGTCGCCTCCTCGGCGGAGTTGTCCAGCTCCCGGTACAGCGCCACCGCCTCGCGGTAGTGCGCGACGGCGTCGGCGTGCCTGCCGTCGTGGTGCGCGATGTGCGCGAGACTGTCCAATGTGGCTGCCGCACCCTCGGCGTGACCGAGCTTGTTGTTGAGCAGCATGGCTTCCTCGCAGTACTCACGTGCTTCGGCGTACCGGCCCAGGCACGCGTACCGCCAGCCGACCTCGTTCAGCGACTCGGCCTCGCGGATCTCGGAACCGGCCGCGCGGAACTTCTCCAGCCCGGCCAGCGAGTGCTCCAGCGCCTTGCCCAGGTCGCCCTCGAACTCCGCGGCCCACGCCATCGCCCGATGCGCGCCGCCGTGCGCCGCGTGGTCGCCGGAGTCCGCGAACAGCTCCAGGCTCCGCTCGAAGTGCCGGTGCCCCAACGGTGACTGGCCCAGCTCGACGTAGTTCGCACCGAGGCACATGTGGGCGGTCGCCTGTTTCGTCTCGTCGCCCAGCGCTTCGGCCGCGCGCAACGCGCCGAGCCACGCCTCGACGTCGTCGAGCGTGCGTCCGCGCCTGATGTGGTAGTTGCTCAGCGTGCGGCCGAGCATCCACGCAACGTCGAAAGCGCCGCGCGCCAGCGCTTGCCGTTGCTCGGTCATCAGGCAGGCGTGCTCGGCGTCGAACCAGGCCATCGCCGTGGCGTTGTCCGCGAATGTCAGGGCGTGGCCGCTTTCGTGCTCCGGCAACGGCTTGTGCGGCTCCAGCGTCAGGGCCGCCGCGCGCGCCGTGGCCGCGTAGAAGTCCGCCAGCCGCGACCCGGCGTCGGCGGCGAGATCCGCCGCGTACAGGCCCACCAGGTCGTGCATGCGGTACCGGCCGGGCACGTGCTGCTGCACCAGGTGCGCGTTCTCCAGCTCCCGCAACACCATTCGCGTCCTCGCGACCGGGCGGTCGACCAGCGCGGCGACCGCCGCGAGCGAGACGTCCGCCGTGCCGACGGTGCCGAGCAGACCGAACGCGCGGGCCGCCTCGTCCGACAGCGCCGCGACCGACCACGAGAACACCGCGCGCAGGTTCGTGCCGATCTCACCGGCGTCGAGCGCGTCGAGCGGCTGCTCCCGCAGTTCCTCCGCGAACGCCGCCAGCGGGAAGTCCGGTTCCATCGCCGCCCGCGCGGCGACGATCGACAGCGCCAGCGGCAGCCCTCCGCACCAGCTCACGAGGTCCGCGACCACGTCCGGTTCGGCCGCGATCCGCTCGGCGCCGAGCCGCACCGACAGGAACTCGTGGGCGTCCTGCGGGTGCAGCACGTCCAATGACACCGACCTGGCCCCGTGCGCGGCCACCAGTCCCGCGAGCTTCAGCCGGCTCGTGACGAGCACGGTCGCGTCCGGACCCGGCAGCAGCGGCACGACCTGCTCGGTGGAGCGGGCGTTGTCCAGCACCACCAGCATCCGCCTGCCCGCGACCAGGCCGCGGTAACGTGCCGCCCGCGCGTCCAGCCCTGCCGGAACCGTCTGCTCCCCCAACGCCTCCAGGAACTCGCGCAGCACCGTCTCCGGCGGCGTCGGCTCGGCGGACGGGTCGAAGCCGCGCAGGTTCACGTACAGCTGACCGTCCGGGAACCGGTCGAGGTGCCGGTGCGCCCAGTGCAGCGCCAGCGCGGTCTTCCCGATGCCGCCCGTGCCGCCGATGGCCGTGATCACGACCGTCCCGGACGGTTCGAGCGCCTTGAGCTCCTCCGCACGGCCCGTGAACCACGGGTGCGGCGCTGGCAGCTGCCTCGGACCCTGAACGGGACGTTCCAGGCCTCCGGCGAGGATCAGCTGATGCACTTCCTGCAACGGTTTGCTCGGGTCGGCCCCGAGCTCGTCGGCGAGCGTGCGGCGCACGGTTTCGTAGTGCCGCAACGCCTCCGCGTCGTTGCCCGACCGGTGCAGGGCCAGCATCAGTTGCGCGGCAAGGCGTTCGTCGTGCGGCCGTTCGTCCACCGCCTGCCGCAACGAGGGCAGCAGCGCGGTGTGCCGGCCGTCCGCGAGCGCCGCGTCGTTGCGGTCGAGCTCGGCGGCGACGCGTTCGGCGTGCAGGCTCTCCCGCAGCGCGTCGAACCACGGCGACTCCAGCCCTTCCAGCGCCTGCCCGCGCCACAGTCCGAGCGCCTCGTCGAGGGCACCCTGCCGCACGAGTGCGCGGAAGCGGAACAGGTCGACGTCCGACGGGTCCACCGCGAGCCGGTAGCCGGTGGGAGAGCGCTCGATGTCCAGGTTGAGCAGCTTGCGCAGCTTCGACACGTACCCGTAGAGCGTCTCGCGCGCCCGCAGCGGCGCGCGTTCACCCCAGACGCGGTCGACCAGGCGGTCGACCGGGACCGGCCATCCCTGTTCCACCAGCAGCGCGACCAGCACGGACCGTTGCCGGACGTGGCCGATCTCGACCACCTGGCCCCGGTCGCGCACCTCGACGGCACCGAGCAGCCCGAACTCCAAGATCACCCCTCAACAGCGGATTCAAGGTTCATCCTAGGTTCACCCTTGATCGAACGGGCAACATCGGCACCGCAGGAAGGCCCCGGTCACCACCGACTCGGCAGCCCAGCCACGGGGCCTTCCCCCGCGCACCTCATCCGAAAGATCACCCGACCAGCCCAGGGCGCGGCCGTTCCTCCACATGCGACCCTGGAGTCGATGAGCACCACGCGAATCGGGTCGTTCAACGTGGAGAACATGTTCGAGCGCCCCAAAGTGATGGGCCGCAACGCCACCAGGCACGCGGCCCCGGTGCTGGCCGCCCACGCCCGGTTCAACGAGCTCATCGCCGCCGAGGCCTACACGCCGGAGGTCAAGGAAGAACTGCGGGAACACCTGGCGACGCTGGAGTTGCTGCGCAGCGACCGCAGCAGGTACGCGATCCTGCGGCGCATCCGCGGCCGGTTCCTGGCGCGGCACCGGACCGGCGAAACCTCAGTCGTGGCAAGCGGTCGCGAGTCGTGGGTCGGCTGGGTCGAGCTCACCACCGAACCGATCAGCGAGCTCGCCACCCGCCACACCGCGCAGGTGATGCGCGACGTCGGCGCGCACGTCCTCGGCGTGGTCGAGGCGGAGTCCCGCGAGCTGCTGCACATGTTCTCCGCCAGCATGCTCAAGCACGTCGGCTGGACCCCGTACGAGGAGGTCCACCTGATCGACGGCAACGACGAGCGCGGCATCAACGTGGGCCTGCTGACCCGCGACGCGCACGAGGTCATCACGATCCGCACGCACGTGTACGCGCGGGACAACACGGGCGTGATCTTCTCCCGCGACTGCGCCGAGTACCACGTGCGCACCCCGTTCGGCCCCGAGGTCGTCGTGCTGGTGAACCACCTGAAGTCCAAGGGCTACGGCGCCCCCGGCGACCCGATCGGCGCCCGCCGCCGGTTCCGCCAGGCGGTCCGCATCGCCCGCATCGTGAACCGCCTGCGCGACGAGGGACACGAGCACATCGCCGTCGTCGGCGACCTCAACGACACCGCCGACAGCGAGGCCCTCCGCCCGCTGTTCCAGCGCACCGGCCTGCGCGACATCAGCGAACACCCGGACTTCGACTGGAACCACCGCCTCGGCACCTACCGCGGCGTCAACGAGAAGGGCAAGATCGACTACGTCCTGCTCACCCCGGAGCTCTTCGCCAAGGCGGTCGGCGGCGGCGTCTTCCGCAAAGGCGTGTGGCGCGGCCCGCGCACCAAGAACCGTTGGGACATCTACGACACCCTGACCGACGAGGTGCACGCGGCCAGCGACCACGCCGCGATCTACGCCGACATCGACTGGTCCCGCTAGTGCGGTGACCACTGACCTTTACCGCGTTTCCCGGCGGTCAGACGGGTGCATCGTGGTGCCGGGCCCCGTGTCCTCGTACTGGGCAACGCCAGGAACTCGAGAGTGCTGGGGCGTGTTGTGTCCTGGCGGTTGGTTGCCGCGCCCGAGGTGGCCGTGATGGTGGATGAAGGGCTCCTTCCTCCACCTGGTGTGGATGAAGGGCGCCTTCATCCACGTCGCCGCGCGCCCGGCGAGGCCTGATCGCACGGTGCACGGCAGTGCGGCGGATCTGGTACGCCCGGCGGGAGCGGCGAACCCGGCCGGGATGAACGGCGCTTGAGTTCCTGACATTGGTTGTACGGGGCGCGGGGCCGGAGGTGCCCTGCTGAGCGCCGGGAAACCCGGTGAAGATCGTGGTCACCGCACTAAACCACTTCGACGGTCACCTCGACGACGTCGCCGGGCCCGATGTCGTTCCTCTTGCGCACGGCCGCCTTGATCGGCAGCACGTAACAGCCGGACTGCTTGTCCGGGAACACCGACGTCGACCAGGTGCTCGCGCCCACGCCCGCCCTGACCTTGACGCTGCCGAAACCCGCGCCGGGTGTGGCGATGTCGCGGATCTGGTCCGAGACGTCCTCGGGCAGGGTCACGAAGGTCCACGTGTCCATGCGCCTGGCATCCCAGACCCACAGCTCGGCGTCGAAGACGAACATGGCCCTGATTCTCCCCGGGGCAGGTGTGACGAGCGCGTGACGAACGCCACCGACCGGATCGGTCGGTTTACCTACCGATCCGGTCGGTAAACGTCGTAAAGTCGTGGGTATGCCACGACAGCCAAGGACCGGGGTCGACGAGAAGATCCTCGACGCCGCCGCCGCACTCTTCGCGCGGCACGGCTTCGAGCAGACGTCGCTCAAGGCCCTCGCCGATGCCGTCGGCCTGTCCAAGGCCGGCCTGCTGCACCACTTCCCCAGCAAGGAAGCCCTCTTCGAGGCCGCCAGGGAGCAGAGCCGCGTGCTCAGCAGGCACGTGGCGGACATGGTCGCGCCGATGCCCGCCGGGCCCGCGCGCGAACGGCGGGCGCTGGAGCTGCTCACCGACATCGCGCTCGACCGGCCGGGTCTGGTCGCGCTGCTGTTCCGCGCGATCTCCGCGCCTGGCGAGGAGACGCGGCAGGCGCAGGACGAGCTGCTGCTCAACGAGATGTTCGTCATCGAACCCGAGAAAGAACTGGAGCGCGCGGTCCGGATCGTCGGCGCGCTCAGCGCCATGGCCGTGCTCACCCTCCTGGCCAACCAGGAGGGCGACAAGACGACCTGGCGACCCCTGATCCTCGCTACCTGCTACGACGCACTCGGGCACCGGGAGGCCTGACCACCATGGCGAAACTGCTCTACAAGCTCGGACTCGGTGCCCACCGGCACCGGCTCCCGGTCGTGCTGATCTGGTTGCTGGTGCTCGTCGGCGCGGGCGCCGGAGCGTTCACGCTGGGCGGTGAGACGTCGAACTCGATGTCCATCCCCGGCCAGGAGTCGACCACCGCGCTCGAACGCATCCAGCAGAAGTTCGGCTCGGGTGAGACGGCGTCGGCACGGGTCGTCGTGAAGGCGCCGGACGGGCAGAAGCTGCCACAGCACCTCAAGGCGATCACCGACCTCGTCAGCGACGAGGCCGCGGTCAAGGGCGTCCGGAGCGCGACCAACCCGCTCGACAAGGCCGCGCCGAGCGTCAACCGCGACCTCACCGTCGGGTACAGCACCGTGACGTTCGACGCGAAGCCCGGTGATGTCACCGGCGACCAGCGGGCCGAGCTGACCAAGGCCGTGGACAAGGCGCGGGCGAGCGGGCTGACCGTCGAGGTCACCGGCACCGCGATGCAGGAGCCGCCGCACGTCGGCGGACCGGCCGAGGCCGTCGGTGTCGTGCTGGCGCTGGTCGTGCTCGCGCTGACCTACGGCTCGCTGGTGACGGCGGGCATGAACCTGCTGACGTCCGCGATCGGCGTCGGCATCGGCACGCTCGGCATCACCATCGCGTCCGGGTTCATGGACCTGCAGTCGACCACGCCGGTCCTCGCCTCGATGCTGGGGCTCGCGGTCGGCATCGACTACGCGTTGTTCATCATCAACCGCTACCGCCAGGAGCTGCGGCGCGGCTCCGACGTCGGTCACGCCGTCGCGACCGCGGTCGGCACCGCCGGGTCCGCCGTCGTCACCGCCGGTCTGACCGTCGTGATCGCGCTGGTGGGCCTCGCGATCGCGGGGATTCCGTTCCTCACGCAGATGGGTGTCTCGGCGGCGGCCACGATCATCGTCGCGGTGCTGATCGCCGTCACGCTGGTGCCCGCGGTGCTGAGCCTGCTCGGCCGCCGCGTGCTGACCCGCAAGGAACGCTCGGCCGCGCCCGCGGAGCACACCGACCGCGGGGTCATCCGCGGCTGGGCGAAGACCGTCACCCGCAACCGCGTCGTCGCGCTGCTGCTGTCGGTCGTCGCGCTCGGCATCGTCGCGATCCCGGTGGCGTCCATGGACACCACGCTGATCCAGAAGCCGCCGGCCGGTTCGACCCAGGAACGCGCGGACCGGATCCTGGCGCAGGGCTTCGGCGAGGGCTTCAACGGGCCGATCATCGTGCTCTTCGAGGGCAACGGTGCCGCCGCGACCGCCACCAGGGCCGCCGAGCCCATCGCGAAGATGTCCGACGTCGCCCTGGTGACGCCCGCCCAGCCGAGCCCGGACGGTTCCGCCGCGCTGGTCACGGTGATCCCGAAGTCGGGCCCGGACAGCACCGCCACCGAACAGCTCGTCGCCGACCTGCGCGCCGAACTGTCCCATGTGGACGGCGCGAAGGCCTACGTCACCGGCGCCACCGCGGTGAGCGTCGACGTGGCCACGTCCCTGGACCGCGCACTGCCGATCTACCTCGCGGTGGTCGTCGGCCTGGCGCTCGTCCTGCTGGTCCTGGTGTTCCGCTCGCTGCTCGTGCCGCTCGTGGGCGTGCTCGGCTTCCTGCTGACCATCGGTGCCTCGCTGGGCGCCACGGTGGCGGTCTTCCAGTGGGGCTGGCTCGGCGACGCGGTGAACCTCGCGAGCACCGGCCCGCTGATCAGCCTCACGCCGATCCTGGTGATCGGCATCCTGTTCGGGCTGGCGATGGACTACCAGATCTTCCTGGTGTCGCGGATGCACGAGGCGCACCACCGCGGCGCCAAGCCGGTCGAGGCCATCACGACGGGCTTCCGCCAGGCCGCCCCGGTGGTCGTGGCCGCCGCGCTGATCATGTTCTCGGTGTTCGCGGGCTTCGTCCCCGCGGGCGAGCCGACCATGAAGTCGATCGCCTTCGCGCTGGCCGCGGGGATCTTCGTGGACGCGTTCGTGGTCCGCATGGTGCTCGTGCCCGCCGCGCTGGCCCTGATCGGTGAGCGCGCCTGGTGGCTGCCGAAGTGGCTGCGCTGGCTGCCTGAGCTCGACGTCGAGGGCACCGCGCTCGACTCGTTCGAGCAGAAGCCCGAACGGGAACCCGTCCCGGTCGGCTGATCGCGGCCGCACCCGGTCAGGCGACGTGTCCGCTGTGCGTGGCGGAGTGCAGCGTCGCCGGCCGGGTGCGTTCGGCCAGCAGCCGCCGCGCCCAGCGGGCCACCGTGCGGGGCGGCGGGTCCACCGCGCCGCCCAGGTGCGCCACCACGGTCAGGTCGACGGCACCGGGTTCCTCGACCGCCATCGCCCACCCGTGGCACTCGGTCCACAGCAGGGCGACGTCGCGGTCCGGGTGGTCGGGCAGCCTGCCCTCCACCGCGATGTACACCCGCAGGGGGCTGTCCCGGTCGACGCAGGACGACTCGCCGCTCAGGCCCAGCTCCCGCGTGACCCGCAAGGCGTAGTCCAGCGCCGTCGTCGCCACGCCCGCCGGTTACCCCGTTCGGCGGGATCTAGTCGCACTTCCGCAGCCGCGGCAACCCGACGAAGATCGTGGCGTAGGTTCACGATCGAGGAGGCGCGCGCCGTGGGACTTCGCAGCGAGCAGTGGTACGCCGGTGACGACCGCAACGCCTACATCCACCGGGCCTGGATGCGCCGCGGCACGCCGTCCGACGCCTTCGCCAGACCGCAGATCGCGATCGCCAACACCGCCTCCGACCTCACGCCGTGCAACGCGCATCTCAACGAGGTGGCGGCATCGGTGTCGAACGGCGTGCACGAGGCCGGCGGCATCCCGTTGAACCTGCCGGTCGTGTCACTCGGCGAGACCAACGTGCGGCCGACCGCGATGCTGTGGCGCAACATGGCCGCGATGGCCGCCGAGGAGATGCTGCGCGCCAACCCCGTCGACGGCGTGGTGCTGCTCGGCGGGTGCGACAAGACGATTCCCGCGCTGCTCATGGCCGCCGCGTCCGTCGACATCCCGGCGGTCGTGGTGCCGGGCGGGCCGATGCTGACGGGGACGTTCCGCGGGGTGCCGCTGGGCTGCGGCACGGACGTCTGGCGACTGTCGGAGGAGGTGCGCGCCGGGACGTTGTCGCAGGAGGCGTTCATCCGGTCCGAGTCGGCGATGATCCGCAGCCGCGGCCACTGCAACACCATGGGCACCGCCTCGACGATGGCGCTGGTCGCGGAGGCGCTCGGCACGGTCGTCCCCGGTGTGGCGGGTACCCCGGCGCCGGACAGCAGGCTGCTGGAGGCCGCGCACGGCACCGGCCGGCTGGTGGTCGAGCTGGTCGAGAAGGACCGGCGGCCCAGCACGTTCCTGACCAAGGCCTCCTTCCACAACGCGATCGTCGCGCTGGCGGCGATCGGCGGCTCGACCAACGCCGTGGTGCACCTGCTCGCGATCGCCGGACGGCTCGGGGTCGACCTCGCGCTGGACGACTTCGACCGCATCGGGTCCGGGGTGCCGCTGCTGGTGGACCTCCAGCCCGCCGGCCGGTTCCTGATGGAGGACTTCCACCGCGCGGGCGGGCTGCTCGCCGTGCTGCGGGAGGTGCGCGACCTCCTCGACCCGGAAGGCCTGACGGTCACCGGGCAACCGCTCGTCGACCACCTCGACGACGCCCCGATCTGGGACCCGGAGGTGATCCGCAACCGGGCCGAGCCGATCATCGCCGAGGGAGGGATCGCGGTGCTGCGCGGCAACCTCGCGCCGTCCGGTGCGCTGGTCAAACCGGCCGCCGCGTCACCGCGGCTGTTGCAGCACCGGGGAAAGGCCGTGGTGTTCGACAGCATCGAGGACTTCCACGCCCGCATCGACGACCCCGATCTCGACGTGGACGCGGACTCCGTGCTGGTGCTGCGCGGCTGCGGCCCGCGCGGTTATCCGGGCATGCCGGAGGTGTCGAACCTGCCGCTGCCCAAGAAGCTCCTCGCACAGGGCGTGCGCGACATGGTCCGGGTCTGCGACGGGCGCATGAGCGGCACCGCCTACGGCACGGTCGTGCTGCACGTGGCCCCGGAAGCCGCCGCCGGCGGTCCGCTCGGGCTGGTCCGCACCGGTGACGTCATCGTGCTGGACGTGGCGAACCGCCGGATCGACGTGGAGGCACCGGACTTCGCGCACCGGACGCCGAGCGCCGCGATGACCGAGGCGTTCGCGAAACCGAGGCGCGGCTGGGAGCGGCTCTACATCGACCACGTGCTGGGCGCCGACACCGGGGCCGACCTGGACTTCCTGGTCGGTTCCAGCGGCAGCGAGGTCACCCGCGAGTCGCACTGAACCGTTCACGCTGAACCGCTCACACCTTGAGCACGGCCTCGACGATGACGTTGTCGCGGTAGCTGCCGGCGGCCCGGTCGAACTCGCCGCCGCACGTCACCAGGCGCAGCTCGGACAGCGGCGTCGGCCCGTACACGACGGCGGTCGGGAACGCGGACTTCGCGGTGGAGTACGTGTGGTTCACGACGAACGTGAGCTTGCTGCCGTCCTTGCGCTCCACCAGGACCTCGGCGCCCGGTTTCAGCTCCGGCAGCCGGAAGAACACGCCAGGCCCGGTGCGCGAGTCGACGTGGCCCGCGATCACGGCCGGTCCGGCGTCACCCGGCGCGACGCCCTTGGCGTACCACCCGGCCTTGTCGGCCCGCGTCGGCGGCTGCAGCGCCCCGGACGAGTCGACCTTCAGAGCCTCCAAAGAGGACTCGACCCCGATCGACGGGATCCGCACGGTGACCGGCTCCGGCACCTTCTCGGCGCCGGGATCCTTCACGATGTAGATCAGCGCGACCAGGACGGCGGCGCCCATCACGAGCTTGCCCTTGCTCATCAGCCGAACCGGAAGAGTCTGCCGCGCACCGAGAACATCGCGATGCCCACGATGAGCGCGATGATCAGCGCGGTGACCCAGTCCCAGCCGCCGGCCATGCCGCCGAAACCGGTCTCCTGGCCGCCGCCGGGGACGACCTCGGCGCCCTTGGCGTCGGTGCGCAGCTCGATGCGGCGGGCGTTCACCAGCAACGTGTAGACCGCGCCGGACTCGAGCGTCGCGTCCAGCCGCGTGGAGTCCTTGCCGCGCGGCAGCACCTGCAGGGGGTCGGCTCCGGGCAGCATCACCGCGTAGCCGGTCACGGAGTTCGCCGGCACGTTGCGGTGCACGAACACGCTGCCGCGCAGCAGGTCCATCTCGGTGTCGCCGGCGTTGAGGACGCGCAGGCGCGCCTGGCCGTTGGGCGGCAGGCTGACGTCGTCCTCGATCACCTTCATCGCCGACGCCAGGTCGGCCACCGTGTACGCCTTGCCCGCGCCCGCGTGCACCAGCACGGACCTCAGCACCGGCGAGGACGGGTCCGCGCGGAACTCGACCACGTGGTCACCGGCGTCGACGCGGCGGTAGTCGTGGAGCTGGGAGTAGTCGAGCGTGCCCAGCTTGGCGCCGTCGAGGGTGACGTCGACGCGCGCCTGGTCCATCGAGAAGTGCCCGATGCGCAGGTACGTGCCGCTCGCGGCGTGCGCGGGCGAGGCCGAGAGCAGGAGCAACAGCACGACAGCGAGCACTCGCACGCGGACCTCCCCTCACCGGACGTGCTAACGATAACGCGCCTGATCAGCGTCCGGTGAGCCCGTGGAGGTCCGGTCGCCCACCTGGACGTGTGACGGTGTCACCGGACGCCTTGACCGCGAGCCCGGCGGCCTCCTCCGGCCCGTCGCCGCGGCAGAGCGCGAACGTCAGCGCCGCCACGAACGCGTCACCGCCACCGGTCGTGTCGACCACCTCGACGTCTCCGAGAGGCACCACGAGCTCGCCGTCGTCCCAGGTGAACACGTTGCCGACGTCGTCAACGGCGAACGCCACGAACCCAGGACCGTGCGCCATCACCGCACGCGCGGCGCGCAGGGCGTCGTCCGCGCTTTCGATCTTCCGGCCGGACAGCAGCTCGGCCTCCCGGTGATCGGCCCGCACGACGTCCGCACCCGCCAGCAGCTCGTCCCGCCATCGCCGCGGCGCCCCGTCGAGCACCACCCGCCCGCGGGCCGCGCGGGCCGCCCGCAACGCCACCTCGGGCGGTTGCTGCAGCTGCAGGACGACGGCACCGGCTCGCGCGAAGACGTCCTCGCTCACGTCCGATTCGGTGAGCAGCAGCTCGTCCGGCAGGTCTTCGAGGTACCGCCACCCGTCGGCCACCAGGTCCACGATCAGCCCTGTCGCGCAGCCCGGCCGCCGCACGACCGCCTCGGTGCCGATCCCGTCCGCTGCGGCCCGCGCGAGCAGCCGTTCCCCCACGGCGTCGTCGCCGACCACGCCCACGAGCCGCACCGGCGCACCCAGCTGCGCCAGCCCGACCGCGATGTTCGCGCCCTTGCCGCCGAGCATCTCCCGCCGCTGCCGCACCGGCGCCGTGCCACCGGCGCCCGGCACCTCGTCCACGACGAGCACCAGGTCCCGCGCGATCTGCCCCATCACGACGATCTCGTCCACCGCGCTGGGCTACCCCATCGGCATCAGATGCAGACCTCAGTCCAGTGCGCACCGATCGGTGACGTCCTGCCCGTCCGGCAGCACCGCGAAGAGGTCGACCGGCGTGCGCTGCGACACCATCTCCGTGCGGTGCAGGCGTTTCAGCCGGTCACGGGCGACGGAGACCTCCTGGCTGGTCGCGGACAGCACGAGCACCGGAACCGCGCCCAGCCGCACGTGCCCGCCGACGCGGTGGACGTTGCCGCGCCCGAACTTGAGCACCTTCCCGTACCGCACCAGGTAGAGCAGGTTCTCCTCGCCGCGGGAGTGCTTGAGCTGCGCCACCTCACCGGTCTCGGCGTTGCGCCCCCACGTGCCGTGCGACTTCGTCAGCCACCGGAACGCGGTCCACGGCAGGCCGTGCATGTCGGTCGCGAGCACGGTCCAACCCGGCTGGAAGTACTTCGCCAGCCGGATCTTCACGGTCGTCGCGGCGATGAGCTCGGAGTTCTCCCGCCAGGTGCCGTCCAGTTCGAGCCGCCGCGCGATCTTCTGCACCGCGGGATCCGGCACCGACCGGTCGTCCAGGCACACCAGGCACCGGGTGCGGAACCCGGCACCGCACGAGCGCGCGGCACCGCACCAGCCGCACTGGTAGATCTGCACGTCCGCGCCACCCGGCCGGTCGTGCACCAGCTTCATCTGGTCCGCCACGACCTGCAGGCACGGCGCGCACAAGGCACACCACGCGACCTCGGTGACCTCCTTGCGATGCAACCGGGTCATGCAGTTGATGCACTGCTTCACTTCGCCCTCCCCCGGCAGGGAAGCCTATTCCAACGCCCTTCGCAGGCGCGAGGAGACAAGAGCGTGACGAGGATCGGTGGCCGGCAGCAGCAGGTGCAGCCGTTCGAGCACCTCGGCGTCCTCCCCGCTGTCGGCGAACGCCAGCAGCGAGCCGACGTCTCCGGCGCTGAGCACGCCCTTGCGCACCGCCGCGGCGAGATCCGCGCGTTCCTCCCGCACGACCGGTGCGTCCGAACGGGGCAGCAGCTCGCCGCCGTAGTGCCGGGTGGCCTGGCCCGCGTCACCCGATCTCAGCGCCGTGCGGACGTCCAGGAAGTCACTGCGCAGCACGGCATCCAGCCGATACGGCCTCGTCAACAGGACATCACCGAGCTGCGCGCGCAGCCTGTGCAGCTCCGCGCGGACCGTGGTCGGGTTCCCGCGTTCACCATAGAGCAACAACGCGAGCTGCTCGGCCGTGAGTCCCTTGGGGTGCAACGCGAGCGCCGTCAGCACCTCCGCGTTGCGCAGCGTGAGCGGTAACGGCCGTCCGTCGAGCTCGGCGTGCAGCCCGCCGAGGAAGTTCAGCGTGAGCACGTGCCGGCGTGGCGCGAACTGCCGCAGGTGGTGCTCGGCCAGCCGGGCGGCGGCCGACACGAGCTGCGCCACGGCCGGGTGCATCGTCTTGAGCGGTCCGCTCACGTCGACCACACCCAGCAGCAGCCCGCTGTGGGGGTCGTGGATCGGGCTCGCCGCGCAGGTCCAGCCGTGGTAGGTCCGCACCAGGTGCTCGCGCGAGTGCACGGTGACGGGTTTGCCGGTGGCGAGCGCCGTGCCCATCGCGTTCGTGCCGATGACGTCCTCGCTCCAGCGCGAGCCCTCGGTGAGGTGGACGCGTTCGGCCTTGTGCCGCACCCCGTTGTCGCCCTCGCACCACAGGATGTCCCCGCGCGTGTCGGTGACGATCATGATCGTCTCGTCCATCGACAGCGTGTGCTTGAGCAGCGGCACGGTCGCCGCCAGCGGGTGCGCGCCGCGCAGGTCCTCGACCTCGTCCGGCGCGTGGACCACCGGCGCCTCGTCCCGGTCGGGGTCGACGCGCGCGGCGAGAGACCGCCGCCACGACTCGGCGATCACCGGCCGCGTTGCTTCGCCGAGGTCCGTCACCCCTCCAGGATGACGGGCCTTCTGCCACAGGCTGTTACTCCTTTCGGATGCAACGTGAGTGAAACGTTGCACCACCTAGCGTCGCGACTCAGTTCGCAACGATGCGGGAGGCGAGATGTCGAAGTACGCAGCTCCTGGGCAGCCCGGCAGCGTGGTGACGTACCGCGACCGGTACGACCACTTCATCGGAGGCGAGTACGTCCCGCCCGCCAAGGGTGAGTACTTCGCCAACCCCACCCCGGTCACCGGCGAGGAGTTCACCGAGATCGCCCGCGGCACCGCCGAGGACGTCGAACGCGCCCTGGACGCGGCCCACGGCGCCGCCCCCGCGTGGGGCAGGACGTCGGTCGCCGACCGGGCCCAGGTGCTCAACAAGATCGCGGACCGCATCGAGGCCAACCTGGAGGCGCTCGCGGTCGCCGAGACGTGGGAGAACGGCAAGCCGATCCGCGAGACCCTGGCCGCCGACCTGCCGCTCGCGGTCGACCACTTCCGCTACTTCGCCGGCGTGATCCGCGCCCAGGAGGGCGGCATCTCGCAGATCGACGAGGACCTGGTCGCCTACCACTTCCAGGAGCCGCTCGGCGTCGTCGGCCAGATCATCCCGTGGAACTTCCCGTTGCTCATGGCGACGTGGAAGCTCGCGCCCGCCCTGGCCGCGGGCAACGCGGTGGTGCTCAAGCCCGCCGAGCAGACCCCGGCGTCGATCCACGTGCTGATGGAGCTGATCGCGGACCTGCTGCCGCCCGGCGTCGTGAACGTGGTCAACGGTTTCGGCGTCGAGGCGGGCAAGCCGCTGGCGTCGTCGCGGCGCGTGGCGAAGGTGGCGTTCACCGGCGAGACGACCACCGGCCGGTTGATCATGCAGTACGCCAGCGAGAACATCATCCCGGTCACGCTGGAGCTCGGCGGGAAGTCGCCGAACGTGTTCTTCGCCGACGTGGCGGCGCAGCGGGACGCCTTCTACGACAAGGCACTCGAAGGCTTCACGATGTTCGCGCTGAACCAGGGCGAGGTCTGCACGTGCCCGTCGCGCGCGCTGATCCAGTCGTCGGTCTACGACCAGTTCCTCGCCGACGCCGTGGAACGGACGAAGGCCGTCAAGCAGGGCCACCCGCTCGACACCGAGACGATGATCGGCGCGCAGGCGTCCAACGACCAGCTCGAGAAGATCCTGTCGTACATCGACATCGGCAAGCAGGAAGGCGCCCGCGTGCTCACCGGCGGCGAGCGCGCGGACCTCGGCGGCGAGCTGTCCGGCGGCTACTACGTGACACCGACGGTCTTCGAGGGCGACAACAAGATGCGGATCTTCCAGGAGGAGATCTTCGGCCCGGTCGTCGCCGTGACGTCGTTCGACTCCTACGACGACGCCATGAAGACCGCCAACGACACCCTCTACGGCCTGGGCGCGGGCGTGTGGTCCCGCGACGGCTCCGTCGCCTACCGCGCGGGCCGCGACATCCAGGCGGGCCGCGTGTGGGTGAACAACTACCACGCCTACCCGGCGCACGCGGCGTTCGGCGGCTACAAGCAGTCCGGCATCGGCCGCGAGAACCACCGCGTGATGCTGGACCACTACCAGCAGACCAAGAACCTGCTCGTCAGCTACTCGCAGAACGCCCAGGGCTTCTTCTGATGCCCCGCGTGGCACTGACCCAGGAGGCGGCGGACGTGCTCCGCCGCCTCCTGGCTTCGCACGGCGACCTGATGTTCCACCAGTCCGGCGGCTGCTGCGACGGCTCCGCCCCGATGTGCTACCCCGCCGGCGAGTTCCGCACCGGCTCGTCCGACGTGCACCTCGGAGACTTGACCGTTGACACGTCCGTCATTCCTGTGTGGATGTCCGCGGCGCAGTTCGAGTACTGGAGCCACACGCACCTGACGATCGACGTGGTGCCCGGCCGTGGGAGCGGGTTCTCCTTGGAAGCACCACTGGGAGTGCGTTTCCTGGTGCGTTCACGTTTGCTGAACGAGGGTGAGTTCTAGCATCTGCGCATGACCGTCCAATGCGGATGCTGCGGAGCCGAGATCGCGTCGACGGGCCGCATCGACTACCGGTTGAACCGCCCGGAGGCCCTGATCGGCCTGCCCAGCGAGCAACTCGGCGCGCCGACCGGAGGACTGCTCGTCGGACCGGACGGCGCCTCCTACATCCGTTGTCTGCTACCGGTTCGGCTGACCGGCGGAACCGAGCTCGTGTTCGGCGCGTGGATGCAGATCAGCAAAGTCGACGCCATGTACGCCCATGCGGTGTGGAACAACGACAGCGAGTACAAGAACCTGCGCGTCTCCGGCAGGTTCGCGAACTTCATCGCGCCGTGGGATCTGCTCGGCACCCATGCCGAGGCCGCCGTCCTCAACGCCGACGAGCTGCCGTACTACACCTCGCACCCGTTGCTGGAGCGCGAATGGGACCGCGACGAGGTGCTGAGCCACATCCCGCACCCGCTGCCGATCCCCGTGCGCGAGACGCTCGCCGACGTCTGGAGCGTCGAGCGCAGCGCTGGCATGCGCTGCACCATCGAGAACCGCACGATGTGCTTCACGAGCCCCGACCGCTGGGTGGGCCTCGACGTCTACGCCGACCGCACCGGCGGCAGCGCGAGCGACTTCCTCGGCGCCGTGCTGGAGGGCTACCCCGCCAGCGCCGAGCACTCCGTCACCCACGACGGCGAGGAGCTGCGGCACGCGTTCTGGCTCAGCGAGGTCATCGACGGCCACGAGGAGCAGGTGTTCCACGGACACGTCGTCCGCCCCGGCACCATGCTGTCCGTGCGCATCGTTCACCGCTTCCCTGCCGACCGCACGTGGGCGCAGCACGTGCTGAACAGCGTGCGGTACATCGGTCAGCGCGCCTGACCGAACGTCAGGCGCATGTCGTTCGCGGCGAGGCTCACCAGCGGGGTGCGACCGGTCAGGTAGCCGAGCGGGCCGCCGGCCGGGAACAGCCACGCGGTCCGGACCAACCGGAACCTTCCGGACATGACGGCGTGAGCGCGCACATCCCCGCCGTCCAGGCGTTGTGCGGTCGGCCCGGCGATCGTCCACCGGCCGGGCAGCGGCACACCGCCGGTCGCCGCGACGCCCGCGATCGACGAGCCCCGACCGAACCGGGCGACCTGCTTCGGGATCGCCCACAGCTCGCGGCCACCCTGCCGCGACGCCTCGCTGTCGACCCAGATCTGCGGCACGGACACGGCGATCCCGGCCCGGTCCCACACGGGCGTGGCGACGAGCAGCTCGTCGTAGGCGAGTACGCCGCCCGGTTCGTACGTCACGAACGCCACCGCCACGAAAGCGCTGCCCGCCACCGTGATCATTCGCGCGCCGGCCGGGAGGTGGTCCGCGGGCACCAGCTCTCGCGGCACCCGGAACACGGAGAGCACGAGGGAACCCCGCAGGTGCCACGGCTCGGCTGGATACTCCACCTTCATGACCGTACCCGCGGCACGGATTCCCGGTACGAAGACCGGAACGTCAGGACAGTCCCAAGTTTGCCGGCGTGATCTGGACCACTCGCCGAGCCGGGCTGACGATTCCCAGCCATGAACGTCCTGCTGGCCTTCGCACTGGCCGCGAGCGTCACGACGCCCGCGCACCTGCCGCCCGCGGCGCCGTGCCCGGAGAACGTCCCCGCCGGCACCACCTGTTACGAGGGCCGGGACGCCAACGGCGCCTACTACACGATCGCCGTGCCGAAGAAGTGGAACAAGACGCTGGTCGTCCACTCGCACGGCGGCCCCGACCTGGGTGACCCCACACCGGAGCGCACGCGTGACGACCTGAACCGCTGGGCCGTCATGGTCAAGGAGGGCTACGCGTGGGCGGGCACCTCGTACCGGCGCGGCGGCTACGGCACGCGGATGGCCGCGGAGGACACCGACAACCTGCGCCGGATGGCCGGCGCGATGCTCAAGCCGCACAAGGTCTACCTCCACGGCCAGTCGTGGGGCGGCAACGTCGCGGCCAAGACCATCGAGCTGTACCGGGGCTACGACGCGGCACTGCTCACCAGCGGCGTCCTGGCCGGCGGCTCGCGCGGCTACGACTACCGCGTCGACCTGCGCGTGGTCTACCAGTACTACTGCGGCAACCACCCGCGGCCGTCCGAGGCGCAGTACCCGTTGTGGCAGGGCCTGCGTCCCGGCTCGACGATGACCACCGCCGGGTTGCGCGGCCGCATCGAGGAATGCCTTGGCACCGCAGGCAGTCGCACGCCCGCACAACAGCAGAAGCTGGACGACGTCCTCGCGGTCACCAAAATCCCCGAGGAAACCCTGAACTCGCACCTGAACTTCGCGACGTTCACGTTCCGCGACATCGTCCACAACCGCCTCGGCGATCGGAACCCGTGGAGCAACACAGGTGTTGTCTACAAGGGCTCGCACGACGACGCGGCGCTGAACGCCGGTGTGGAACGGTTCGCCGCGGACCCGGCGGCACGGGCCGAGCTGGCCTACGACAGCGACCTCACCGGCAAGATCGACATACCGGTGCTGTCGGTGCACGCGATCGGCGACCCGACGGCGTTCGTGGAGCACGAGTCCGCCTACCGCGACACCGTGCGGAAGGCCGGGCGCTCGTACAACCTCGTGCAGACGTTCACGACCGAGGCCACGCACTCGGCGTTCAGCGACTCCGAGTACGCCGCGGCGATGCAGTCGTTGGCGGCGTGGGAGAAGTGGGGGCTGCGGCCCAGCCCCTACCTGATCGCGCGCAGCTGTCCCAGCCACGACAGGAAGTACGGCACGGGCTGCTTCTTCGATCCGCGCTACCGGCCGGACTCCTACGAGTCACGGGTCGCACCCCGAATGTGACCCGCCGCCGGCGATGCCCGGCCGCACCCGCCGGGCATCGCCGGAAACTCAGCGACCCTGCAACGACTTCACCTTGTCGCCGAAGGTCCAGTTCTTCGAGCCGTCCCAGTTGATCGACCAGGTCATGAGCCCCTTGAGCTGACCGCTGAAGCTGTTCCACGCCTGCCCGACCAGGCTCGGGCTCAGGTAACCGCCACCGGCACCGGGCTGCGCGGGCAGACCCGGCACCTGCTTGTCGTACGGCACCTTGACCGTGGTGCCCTGCACGACCAAACCCTTGTTGAGGCACTGGGTCTGGGCGACGAAGCCCTGCACGGTGCCGGCCTGGTAGCTGTCGCCGGAGCAGCCGTACATGGAACCGTTGTAGTACTGCATGTTCAGCCACCAGAGGCGGCCGTTGTCCGCGTACTTCTTGATGATCGGCAGGTACGCGCCCCAGATCGAGCCGTAGACGACGCTGCCACCCGTCACGTACGCGGTCTCCGGCGCCATCGTCAGGCCGAAACCGGACGGCATGGCGGCGAGGACACCGTCGATGATGCGGATCAGGTTGGCCTGGGAGGTGGACAGCTGGCCGATGTTGCCGCTGCCGACCAGACCGGTCTCGATGTCGATGTCGATGCCGTCGAAGTTGAACTTCTTGAGGATCGGCACGACGGTGGCGACGAACCGGTTGGCCACGGCGGTCGAGCTCAGGTCGATGCCCGCCGCCGCGCCACCGATCGACAGCAGGATCGTGGCCCCGGCCGCCTTCGCCGCGCACATCTCGGCGGGCGTGGCGACCTTGACGCCCGCGTCCATGCCGTCCTCCCACAGCACGGTGCCGTCGGAGCGGATGACGGGGAACGCAGCGTTGATCACGTTGTAGCCGTGCTGCTTGACGCGGCTGTCGGTGATCGGCGTCCAGCCGAACGGCGGGTGCACGCCGTTCGACGAGCCGTCCCAGTTCTCCCAGTAGCCCTGCAGGACCTTGCCTGCCGGCCGGGACTTGAGCGCGCACGTGTCGGCCGCCTGCGCGGTGGACGGGACGAGCACGGTGCTCATGAGCAGAAGCAGGGCTGTCAACGCCCTCGACACCAAGCGGGCAGACATTCGCTCACCTCTCACGTTCAGGCGGCGACCCGTCTGTCATTGAAGCACGAAATGGTCCAGACCTCTACCCGATCAGGCGACCTTCAGGGACCACAGGGTCTCCTCCGACACCTTCCACAACCGAGCGGCCGCCTCCGGGTCCTGCGCGTAGGCAGCCACACCGGACAGCAGACCGCCGGTGTTCGGCAACGCCTCGTTGCAGTCCTCGAAGTACTTGCCGGACAAGCCTTCCAGCAGCGGCGACGTGGCCACGACCAACGTCGTCGCGGCACCCTGCGCGGGCGTCTTCACCCGGCGCGTGCCCGCGGCACCGCTGCGCCTGATCCGTTCCTGCAGCTCCTCGGCGGTGAGATGACGCTGCAGGTTCGTGGCGATGCTGCCGGGCATCAGCGCGTTCATGGTGATGCCCTCACCGGCCCAGCGCTTGCCCGCCTCCACCCCGAACAGGATGTTCGCCGTCTTCGACTGCCCGTACGCCTGCCACCGGTCGTACTCGCGGCGCTCGTAGTGGATGTCGTCGAACACGACCTCACTGGCGAGGTGGGCGGACGAGCTGACGTTCACCACCCGCGCACCCTCCGCGCGCAACGAGTTGAACAGCCCGACCGTCAACGCGAAGTGCCCGAGGTGGTTGGTCGCGAACTGCAGCTCCCACCCTTCCGGCGTGCGCGTGAGCGGCGTGGCCATGACACCGGCGTTGTTGACCAGCAGGTGCAACGGCCCGTCCCAGTTGCGCGCGAACGCCTTCACCGACTCCTGCGACGCCAGGTCCAGCCGCGCCGCGGAGATGTACCTGTTGCCCGTCGCCTTGACGAGCGCCGACGCGACCCGCTGACCGGCGTCGACGTCGCGCGCGGCGATCGTGACCTCGGCACCGGCCGCGGCCAGTGCCCGCACCGTCTCGACGCCGATGCCCGACGCGCCGCCGGTGACGACGGCGCGGCGACCGGCGAAGTCGCTCGCGGCGGCCACTTCCATCGCGGTCGTCTCGAACCCGAACCCAGTGGTGATCATGCCTGCACCTTCAGTGTCTTCTCGGGGCTGGAAAGTTGGGGGTGGTGGTCGCCAGGCGACCCGTTTGAGCGGCTGAGCCGCCTGTTGTGCCTCACCGTTCCGGTCACGCCCGTTGTCGATGAAGGGCGCCTTCATCGACGTCAGGTGCAATGCCAGGAACTTGAGCGGCGACGCGTTGCGCCGACCCTCGCGGGCAGGCTCGCCGCAGTCGCCGGGCGCACCGGATCCGCCGCACTGCCGTGCACCGTGCGGTCAGGCCTCGCCAGGCGCGTGGTGACGTGGATGAAGGCGCCCTTCATCCACCCCAGGTGGAACAAAGAGCCCTTCATCCACCAATCGACCAGCGGCCGGAATCGCACCGCCGGCGTTGTCGGCACGCCGATTCGGGCTGCTGCCTCAGGGTGAAAAAGCCTCACTACTGAACCGCTTGCCGCGACAGCGCGTTCAGCAATACCGAGCATCGGACCGTCGAGCGGCGGCCGCCAAAGTGACCCGTTCGCGCGACAGAACCACCTGCCGCGGCTACGCGTTCAGCGTTCGCCGGGACGCGTTGGACGGTCGCTGCGGGATCGCAGCGGGTGGAAGGCTTGGCCGTCAGTGCTTCTTCGGGCGCGCCTTCGGCAGTTGGACAGTCGCCACCGAGCCGCCTGGAGCGGCCAGGCCGCTTCTTCAGTTGTCGGGGCGACTGGACAGCGGCACTGCCATGAAGCCCGGACTGGCCGCGTGGAGCCGGCTGCCATGGCTCGGCTGTTGCGCTATCGCCACCAGCCTTGGCCGCACCTTCGGCGCGAATACGCAAGCCTCCCTGCGGCTGGTCGCCGGTGCTGAGCGGTCATGCGGGCAGCTTCAGCGTTTCCTCGGAGAGCTCCCACAGGTGGGCCGCGGCTTCCGGGTCCAGGGCGTAGGGCGCTACGCCGCCTCGCATGTCGCCGGCGTTCCGGAGCGCCTCGTTGCAGTCCTCGAAGTAGAGGCCCGAGCGGCCCTCGACCAGCGGGGAGACGGCCAGCACCAGGGTGGTGGCGGCACCCTGTTCCGGGGTCTTGAGCTGCAAGGGCTTGCCGCCGCCGCGGAGTCGGAGGCGCTCCTCCAGCTCTTCCGGGGTGATGTGGCGCTGCAGGGCCGTGAGGATGCCGCCGGGCATCAGGGCGTTCATCGTGATGCCCTCACCGGCCCAGCGCTTGCCGGCCTCCACACCGAACAGGATGTTCGCGGTCTTGGACTGGCCGTAAGCCTGCCAGCGGTCGTACTCGCGGCGCTCGAAGTGGATGTCGTCGAACACCACCGGGCTGGCGAGGTGGCCCGCCGAGCTGACGTTCACCACGCGGGCACCCTCGGCGCGCAGCGCGTCGAACAGGCCCAGGGTGAGGGCGAAGTGGCCGAAGTGGTTCGTGGCGAACTGGAGCTCCCAGCCCTCCTGGGTGCGGGTGAGGGGTGTGGCCATGACGCCCGCGTTGTTGATCAGTAAGTGCAGCGGGCCGGACCAGGAGCGGACGAACTCCTTCACCGAGTCCTGCGAGGCCAGCTCCAGCGGAGCGACGAAGATGCTCTTGTTGCCGGTCGCCTCCGCCAGGGACGCGGCCACGCGCTGACCGGCCTCGACGTCGCGGGCGGCGATGGTGACCTCGGCACCCGCGGCGGCCAGGGCCCGGACGGTCTCGACGCCGATGCCCGACGCCCCACCGGTGACCACGGCGCGACGGCCGGAGAGGTCGACGCCCTCGACGACCTCGAGAGCGGTCGTCTCGAAGCCGAACGGGGTGGTGATGCGTTCACTCATCTGATTTCCCCAACCTTGTCGTACACTGAAACGGAGGTTCCTCCGGTTCGGCTTCCACCTTAACCGGAGGGTCCTCCGTTTAGCAAGTTACCCACAGGAGTGAACGAAGTGCGTGCTGACGCTGTCCGCAACCGCGGGTTGCTGCTCGAGGTGGCGCTGGACGCCTTCACCCACGGCAAGGACGTGACGCTCGGCGCCATCGCCAAGAAGGCGGGCGTCGGGATCGGCACGCTGTACCGGCACTTCCCCACCCGCGAGGCCCTGATCGAGGCCGTCTACCGCACGGAGCTGGAGAAGCTCTGCGACGCGGCCCCCGAGCTGCTCAAGACCCACGAGCCCGAGGCGGCGCTGCGGGCGTGGATGGACCGCTTCATCGCTTACCTGGCCACGAAACGCGACCTCAAGGACGCGCTGCAGGCCGTCATCGCGCTGGGCGTGAACCCGTTCGAGCACAGCCGCGCCAAGATGACCGAGGCCCTGCAGCTGCTGCTGGCACCGCTGGGCGCGACGGCCGAGCCGATGGACGTCATGGCCATGCTCGTCGCCGTCGGCCAGAACGGCGACCCGGATCAGGCCAAGCGGATGCTCGACCTGATCGTGGACGGGATCAAGTACGGCGCGGTCACGAGGAACGCTGCCGCTCGAACCGCTCCACCAGCGCCGGAACCTCGTTGAGCAGGAAGGCGTAGAAGTCGCGCATGTAGGTCAGCCGGTCGTGCGCGGCCCCCGGCCCCACCACCTCGACACCCCTCTGCACGGCGTTCAGCACGTCGTCGACGACCGAGTGCTGCCGCGAGTACAGCGTGGTCCAGACGTTGTCGCGCATCCGGAAGTGCTCGCGCCGGCTGCCCGCCACGAAGCTCCGCTCGATCACACCCATCTGCGCCAGCATCTTGATCGCACCCGACACCGAGCCCGCGCTCACACCCAGCTCGTCGGCGAGATCGCCCGCGGTCAGCGACTCCTTGTCGGAGAACAGGAAGGCGGCCAGCGCACGCGCCCCCATCCGCTGCATCCCGGCACCGACCAGCGTGAGTGCAAGGTGCTCGGCCGCATCCTTGCGATCTGTCTCGCCCGTCACACGGCCCCTGCCTTCAGAAATTTCTGAACGTTCGCTAGCCTCGATCCTAGGGGGAAGGGGCAGGCCATGGCCACTGCACTCGTCGTCGGAGCCGGAGTCGCCGGCCTCGCGACCGCGCTCCGGCTGACTCGCAGCACGTGGGACGTCGTCGTGCTCGACCACGGCAGGCACCACGACCGGGTGCCGCTGCGAGGTCCTGATCTGCACGCCGCGCGCAGGCTCGCCGCCCTGCCGTGCCCGCTGCACTACGAGACCCGCCACAGCACGGTCACCGCGCTGCACCCGGACCGGTTCGGCGTCACGGTCGCGTTCAACGACCACGAGGACGAGTGGTTCGACATCGTCGTGTGCGCCCAGTCCTGCTGCGAGGCCGAACGATTACCCGGCCTGCGCCTCGAATCCTGGTCCCGCGACCACGTGGCACTGCTCCACCGAGCCGTGCGGGACACCGGGATCCCGCTGTGCGCCGCCGAACTGCTCGCGGACGCGCTCGACATCTACACCGACGACCACGCCGCGTTCTCCTGGTGGGAAACCACTTTGAAGCCGCACACCGTTAGGCGGGCCTTTACCCGCGTTCGGTAAGCCTGCGGGTCATGACCACGTTACGGAGACGCACCTTCATCGTGGGCGGCCTCGCGGGAGCGAGTGCCGGAGTCCTCGCCCCCGGTCCGGCCAACGCCATCGGCTACCCCTTCACCCTCGGGGTGGCGTCCGGCGAACCAGCGGCGGACGGGTTCGTGATCTGGACCCGCCTCGCCCCCAACCCCCTCAACGCGGACGGCCTCGGCGGCATGCCGAGCACCGGCGCCACCGTCGACTGGCAGGTCGCCACCGACGAACGCTTCACGAGCCTCGCCCGCACCGGCACCGGCACCACCCAGGCGGCAGGTGCTCACTCCGTGCACGTCACCCTCACCGGCCTCGAACCCGGCCGCGAGTACTGGTACCGCTTCCGCACCGGCGGCCACATCTCCCCCGCCGGCCGCGCCCTCACCGCACCGGCCGTCGGCACCTCACCCGAGCTGACCATGCTCTTCGCCTCGTGCTCGCACTACGAGGAGGGCTACTTCACCGCCTACCGCCGGATGGCCGAGGAACACCCCGACCTGATCCTGCACCTCGGCGACTACATCTACGAAGGCGCCGCCAGCACCACGCGCGTCCGCAAGTTCACGCCCAGCGCGGAGATCAGCACGCTGGCCGACTACCGGGTCCGCCACGCCCAGTACAAGACCGACCCCGACCTGCAGGCCGCGCACGCCACCGCACCGTGGCTGGTGGTCTGGGACGATCACGAGGTAGAGAACAACTACGCCAACCTCGTCCGCAACGACAACAGCCCGGCCGGCGACTTCAGGGCCCGCCGCGCCGCCGCCTACAAGGCGTACTACGAGCACATGCCGCTCAGGAGCGCCCAGGCGCCCGCAGCCGAGAACATGCTGCTGCACCGCAGGGTTCGCTGGGGCAGCCTCGCCACGTTCCACATGCTCGACACCCGCCAGTACCGCGACGACCAGGCGTGCGGCGACGGCACGAAGGTCTGCCCCGCCGCCGACGACCCCGCGCGCACGATCACCGGTACCGCGCAGGAGACCTGGCTGATCGACGGCCTGCGCCAGAAGCTCGGCACGTGGGACTTCCTGGGCCAGCAGGTGTTCTTCGCGCAACGCCTCGCCAGTGCGGACGGTGCGAAGAGCATGGACGCGTGGGACGGCTACACCGCCAACCGAACCCGGATCCAGAACGCGTGGGACGCCAGCGGCAACAAGGGCACGGTCGTCCTCACCGGCGACGTGCACCGCAGCTGGGCGGCCGACCTGATGCAGGACTACGGCTCGCAGAACCGCGTCATCGGCACCGAGCTCGTCACCACCTCGATCACGTCCGGCGGTGACGGCAACGCGGCCGAGAACGGCCTCAACCCGACGCTGAACCCGCACGTGAAGTACTTCAAGAACCTGCGCGGCTACGTGAAGACCCGCACGACGACCACCGAGATGCACGTCGACTTCCGCGCCGTGGACAAGGTCACCGTCCGCGACTACCCGGTGAAGACCGTCGGCAGCTACGTCGTCGAGGCGAACAACCCCGGATTGCAGGCGCCGTGAAAACACTGCTGATCGCCTCACTCCTGCTGGCACCCGCGCCGATGACGTGGTCCACGGTCAACAGCGACTCGACCGGCGACCAGGACAACGCGGCGGTCTCCGCCACCCGCAACGGCTACACCGCCGTCGTGTGGGAGGACGACCGCGACACCACGGCGCCGGCGGACCCGGTCCACTCCGACGTCTGGATCCGCCTCTACAAGGACGGCACGTCCCTTTACGAGAAGAAGCTGAGCACCGGTGGCACCGGCGACTGGCGCCACTGGCAGCCCGACGTCGCACTGCACGAGGACGGCACCGCGGTCGTCGTGTGGTCGGAAGACCCGGACGGCAACGGCTTCTACAACATCGCGGTCCGCTCGGTCAGCCCCTCCGGCGCCGTCTCCGGTTCGGGCACGGCCAACGCCAGCTCCGACGGCCAGCAGTACTTCCCGAGCGTCGCGGCCGACCCGGACACCGGCGGCTTCGCGGTGGCGTGGGAGGACAAGCAGGGCACCAACCCGCCCACCGTGCGCGTGAGCGGGTTCGCGTCCATCTCGTCCAAGACCTACGAGACCCAGGTCGACAACGCGGGCGGCACGCACGCCAAACCACAGGTCGCGATGGGTGCGGCGGGCAACGCGATCGTGGTGTGGGAGGCGGACGCGAACATCGCCCGCAAGATCCTCAGCCCGTCCGGCGCCGTGAAGCTGCCGCAAACCACTACAGGGCAAGGAAAACACCCCGACGTGGCCGCCAACTTCAACGGCGACTTCGCGGTCGCCTGGGAGCAGTCCGGCGTGAAGACGCAGTCCTTCACCGCGGCCGGTGCCGCTCGTGGTGCCGTGGCGAGCACCACCGGTGCCGACCCGCAGATCGGCATCGACGACCAGCTCGGCGTCGCGGTGACCACGGAGGAGGCGCAGGACGTCTACACGGTGGTCTACAACCCCGACGGGACGACGACCGGACGGCCCGCGCGGCAGCTCACGGTCTCGAACGCCACGGGCAAGCAGGACGAGCCCGCGGTCGGGGTGGACCCGTGGGGCCAGATCACCGTCGTGTACACCGACGACAACGACGGCAACGGGTACGACCAGGTCTACCTGGGCACGGGTTTGACGACCCAGGCCTGGTAGCGGCGAACGGGGTGGTGTGGCGTTGCGGCCGCACCACCCTGGCTCTGGTGGACACTCGCGGATGGTGCGGACGCCTGCCGCACCACCCGCACCCCTGGTAGGCGCTCGCAGGTGCTGGCGAACGCGTGCCGCACCAGCCCCGATGGACGCGCACAGATGATGGCGAGCGGGCGCAGGGCCACACGGCATGCGGTGTTGCCGGGGTGCGGCCGGGCGCCTGGCGGGTGCTCGTCAGGCGCCCGGCCGTGGGCTCAGCGCTGGTCGAACGGGCGGCGTCGGCGGTGGACGTCCAGCAGTGACGCGGGCTTCCAGACGCCGTGCACGTCGTAGGTGTCCTCGCCGGGCGCCACGATCTCGTCGATGCGGTCCAGCACGTCGTCGGTCAGCACCAGCGACGCGCCCTCCAGCAACGACTCCAGCTGCTCCATCGTGCGCGGCCCGGTGATGGCCGACGTCACCGCCGGGTGCGTCGTCACGAACGCGATCGCGAGTGCCGGCAGCGACACCCCCATCTCGTCCGCCAGTTTCGCGAACTGCTCCACGGCGTCGAACTTCGCGGCGTTGCGCGGCAGCGTCTCGTCGAACCGGTCCGGGGTCAGCGTGGCCCGGAACGCCTCGGCGTTCGTGCCCCGCCGGTGCCTGCCGGACAGGAACCCGCTCGCCAGCGGGCTCCACACCAGCACGCCCATCCCCAGCCGCTGACAGGTCGGCAGCACCGAGCGCTCGATCCCGCGCGCCAGCAACGAGTACGGCGGCTGCTCG
The DNA here is from genome assembly GCF_040609115.1 of Lentzea sp. NPDC004782. Taxonomy (NCBI): domain Bacteria; kingdom Bacillati; phylum Actinomycetota; class Actinomycetes; order Pseudonocardiales; family Pseudonocardiaceae; genus Lentzea; species Lentzea sp. NPDC004782. The sequence continues at coordinate 98,565 of NZ_JBEXJN010000007.1, read as the reverse complement.
GTCCGGAACCGCAGGAAGCCCCGGTTCATCGCCACGTGGTGGGCCTCGACGATCTCCGCGGCGGGGAAGGTCGAACACCCGAACGCCCGGATCTTCCCGGCCCGCACCAGGTCCGTCAGCACCGACAGCGTTTCCTCGACGTCGGTCGTGTAGTCCGGCCGGTGCACCTGGTACAGGTCGATCCAGTCGGTGCCGAGCCGCCGCAGGCTGTCCTCCACCGCGCGCACGATGTGACGGCGCGAGTTGCCGCTGCGGTTGCGGCCCTCACCCAGCGGGAAGTGCACCTTCGTCGCCAGCACCACGTCGTCGCGACGGCCCGCCAGCGCCTTGCCGACGATCTCCTCCGACTCCCCCGCCGAGTACATGTCGGCGGTGTCGACGAAGTTGATCCCCGCGTCGAGAGCGCGGTGGATGATCCGCACGCCCTCGTCGTGGTCGGTGTTGCCGACCGAGCCGAACATCATGGCGCCGAGGCAGTGGTGGCTGACCTCGATGCCGGTTCCCCCAAGTACGCGATAACGCATCGTCATGCGGAGAACCTAGGAGCTGGAGTCGCCTCTAGGTCAAGAACCTATGCTCGGATCCATGAGCTTGAGCATCGGGCAGGTGGCCGAACGCACCGGGCTGAGCGTGCACGCGCTTCGCTTCTACGAGAAGGAAGGCATCCTCGCCAACCAGGTCCACAGAGGACCGGGCGGGCGCCGGGTGTACACGCAGCAGGACGTCGACTGGCTGCGCATGTGCATCATGCTGCGGATGTCCGGGATGCCGGTGCCGGAGATCCGCCGCTACACCGAGCTCGTGCGCCAGGGCGACGGCAACGAGCTGCAGCGGCTCGAGATCCTCAAGGAGCACCAGGAACGCGTCCGTCAGCAGATGGCGCAGCTGCAGGACTGCATGGACCTCATCACCCACAAGGTCGGCGTTTATCAGGACTACGTCAATTCCATCGCCGCCAAGGCGGTCGGCCAATAGGCTCACGCCCATGCCCGTCGTGCTCTCGCTGAACATCGCCCAGAAGACCGTTCCGGTGGATTACGCCCAGAAGGGCCTCACCGCGATCGACAAGCGCCCGGTCGAGGGACCGCTGCAGGTGAGCCCGCCGGGACCGAAAGGCAGCGGCGGCAGCGGTGTCCAGGGCGACATGATCGGTGACTGGGCCAGCCACGGCGGCGACCACCAGGCCGTCTACGGCTACGCCCGCGAGGACCTCGACCACTGGCAGGACGAACTGGGGCTCGACCTGCACAACGGCCAGTTCGGCGAGAACATCACCACGCAGGGCATCGACCAGACCAACGCCCTCATCGGCGAACGGTGGCGCGTCGGCACCGCGCTGCTGGAGGTCACCGCCCCGCGCATCCCGTGCCGGACGTTCGCGGGCCATCTCGGCCTGAGCGGCTGGGTGAAGCGGTTCACGCAGGCCAACCGGCCCGGCGCGTACTTCCGCGTGCTGGAGGCGGGCCTGATCGCGCCCGGCGACGAGATCACCGTGGTGCACCGGCCGGACCACGACGTCACGGTCGAGCTGTTCTTCCGGGCGATGCTCACCGAACCCGAGCTGCTCCCCCGCCTGCTGGAGGCGGGGGACGCGGTGCCACCAGGGGTGATCGAACTCGTGCACAAGCGCACGGCGGTCGAGCTCGATTCCTGACGACGCTAATTCCTACTGGGCGGGAAAACGCCTGACCCAGCGCTTTTGCCACGGCGTTTCGACCGCGCGCGGATGGTAATTCGCGCGCGTCCACGCCACGGCTTCCCCGGCAGCGACACCAGCCAGTACGGCCAAGCACGAAATGACCGTCCCGGTCCGCCCGACACCGCCGCTGCACGCCACCTCGACGCGTTCCCCGGCCAACGCACGTGCGTGCAACGCGCGAATCAACCTGATCGCGGCGTCGTGATCACGCGGAAGGCGGAAGTCCGGCCAGTCGATCCAGTCGTGCGGCCACGGCACGTCGACAGGTCGTGGCTGCAGATAAACCCCGTACTGCGGGTGCGGCTCCACGATCTTGCCGTCCCGCAGGCCACGCCCCGTGACCACGGCCCCGTCGGGCAGTTCCACCGTCCTCACGACGATTCCCCCAAACAGTCGCATTGCGCGAATAGTGTGAAATTCTGTCACGTCCGCTTCGCCGAATTCCCGCCATTCGTACTACGCTCCCGAATCGACCTGGAAGTAATGAGGGCGGTGACGGGTGCGACGAGGCGCCGGGGATGACGGACGGTTCACCGGGCTGACCGTCCTCGCGGCGGCAGCCGGGTTCGTCCTCTTCTTACCGCCACTGCTCACCGTCGCGGACGGCGGGGGCACCGTCGCGGGCGTGCCGGCGGTCGCCGCCTACCTCTTCGGCGCCTGGCTCGCGGTCATCGCGCTGGTCGCCGTGCTCGTCCGCCGGTCGGGATGATCCGACGTGCTCGGGACGTGGTTGGTCATCGGTGTGTCCGTCGCCTACCTCGGCGTGCTGTTCGCGATCGCGTTCTACGGTGACCGCCGCGCCGACGAAGGCCGCAGCATCATCGGCCGCGGCACGATCTACGCCCTCTCCCTGGCCGTCTACGCCACGTCGTGGACCTACTACGGCAGCGTCGGCCGCGCGGCGTCGAGCGGCGTCGGTTACCTGTCGATCTACCTCGGCCCGACGATCATGCTCGCGCTCGGGTGGCTGGTGCTGCGCCGGATCATCCACATCAGCCACCGGCACCGCATCACGAGCCTCGCCGACTTCGTGTCCGCCCGCTACGGCAAGAGCGTGCGGCTGGGCGGCCTGATCGCGGTGATCGCCGTGGTCGGTGTCGTGCCGTACATCGCCCTGCAGCTCAAGGCGGTCTCCACCACCTTCGAGATCATCCGCCGCGCCCCGCGGATCACGCCGTCGTCCGCGCTGGACCAGGTGCCGTTGTTCCAGGACACCGCGCTCTACGTGGCGTTGCTGCTCGCGGGCTTCACGATCCTCTTCGGCACCCGGCATCTCGACGCCGCCGAACGTCACGAGGGCATGGTCACCGCCATCGCGTTCGAGTCGGTGGTGAAGCTGGTGGCGTTCGTGGCGGCGGGCATCACGGTGACGTGGGGCCTCTACCACGGCTTCGGCGACCTGTTCGGCCAGGCCGCGCAAGCCGGGCACAGCTCGTTGTTCACCCTCGGCGACTCCACCGGCACCTGGGTGTGGCTCAACGTGCTGTCGCTCTTCGCGATCGTGCTGCTGCCCCGGCAGTGGCAGGTCGGCGTGGTGGAGAACGTCGACGAGCGGCACGTCCGGCAGGCCATGTGGATGACACCGCTGTACATGCTGCTGATCAGCGTGTTCGTGCTGCCGATCGCCGCGGCGGGCCTGCTGCGGTTCGGTTCCGGCGCCGAGGCCGACACGTTCGTGCTGACCGTCCCGATGGCCGCGGGCCTGGACGCGGTGGCGCTGCTGGTGTTCGTCGGCGGCCTGAGCGCGGCGACCGGCATGATCATCGTGGAGACCGTCGCGCTGTCCACGATGGTGTCGAACTCGATCGTCGTCCCGATGCTGCTGCGCCGCGGCTACTCCGGCAGGCTCGCGAAGCTGATCCTGCTGGCCCGCCGCCTGTCGATCGTGGCGATCATGCTGCTCGGCTACGCCTACTTCCGCCTCGCCGGGGAGAGCGCGGCCCTGGTGTCGATGGGCCTGATCTCGTTCGCGGCCGTCGCGCAGTTCGCACCCGCGGTCATCGGCGGCCTGTTCTGGAAGGGCGGCACCCGCGACGGCGTCATGACCGGCCTCGCCGGCGGGTTCGCGGTGTGGACGTACACGTTGCTGCTGCCCAACTTCGCCGCCACCGGCTGGGTGCCGCGCGGGTTCCTCGACCACGGACCGTTCGGCGTCGGGGCACTGCGCCCGGAACACCTGCTCGGCATCACCGGCATGGACAACATCAGCCACGGGATGTTCTGGAGCATGCTCGTCAACGTCGGCTGCTACGTCGGTGTGTCGCTGCTGAGCCGACCGCAGTCCCGCGAACAGGCCCAGGCCGTGCTCTTCGTAGACGCCCTGCACGACCCGTCGCGGCCCCGGTTGTGGCGCGACAGGGTGTCCGTGCAGGCACTCCACGAGGTCCTGGTCCGCTCGATGGGCCACCGGGCAGCGGCGAAAGCACTCGAAGGCGTCGACCTCCAGTCCGGAAAGGACGCTGACGCGGACCTCGTGCACCACGTGGAAACCGTGCTGGCCGGTGCGGTCGGCGCAGCGTCCGCGCGGATGATGCTCACCTCCGTCGCCGGCGAGGAGCAGCTCGGGGTCGAGGAGGTCATGGAGATGCTCGACGAGGCCTCCCAGGTGGCGGCGCTGGAGGAACGCCACCGCCTGGCCCGCGAGCTGCACGACTCGGTCTCCCAGGCGTTGTTCTCGATGACCCTGCACACCCGAGCCGTGGAACTGGCGCTGCAGAAGCAGGGCGGCGACCCCGACGGCCCGGTCGCGCGCGGCATCACCGAACTGCGCGGCCTCACCCAGGACGCGCTCGCCGAGATGCGCGCCTCGCTGTTCCAGCTGCGCCCCGACGCGTTGCGCGAGGACGGCCTGGCCGAGGCGATCCGCAAGCAGTCGGCCGCCATCGCCTCCCGCGAAGGCGTGGTCATCGCCGTCGACGCCCCCGGCTACCGGCTGTCCCTCGACGACCGCGCAGAGGAAGAGCTCTTCCGCGTCGTGCAGGAAGCCGTGCACAACGCCATCAAGCACGCCGGCCCCAGCCGCATCGACATCACGCTCGCGGACGAAGACGGCGTCACCGTCGAAGTGGCCGACGACGGCACCGGGTTCGACCCCGCGGCGGTCTCCTCCAGCGGTATGGGCCTGGTGAGCATGCGGGAACGGATGAAACGGATCGGCGGCGGCCTCGTCATCACGAGCACCCCGGCCGGATCCACCACGATCCGCGCGGTGCTGCCACCGGAAACCGGAACTGCGCAGGCAGGAGATCAGCGATGAGCACGATCCGGGTGTTCCTCGTCGACGACCACGCGGTGGTGCGACGCGGCATGCGGGCGTTCTTCGAGATGCTCGACGACATCGAGGTGGTGGGCGAGGCGGGCGACGGCCAGGCGGCCCTCGACGAGCTCGCCGTCCGCGCGGCCGCCGAGGACCTGCCCGACGTCGTGCTGATGGACCTCCTGATGCCCCGCCTCGACGGCATCGGCGCCACGAAGGCGATCAAGCAGCTCTACCCGCAGGTCGAGGTGGTGGCGCTGACGTCGTTCTCCGAGGCCGAACGGGTCCACGTCGCCCTGGAGGCGGGCGCCGCGGGCTACCTGCTGAAGGACGCCGAAGCGGACCAGGTCGGCGCCGCCGTGCGCGCGGCGGTGCGCGGCCAGGTGCACCTCGACCCCGCCGTCGCCAGAACGCTGACCCGCTCACTCGTCGCACCGCAGCGAACCGCGACCGCGCTCACCCCACGAGAGCGCGAGATCCTGGTCCTGGTGGCGCACGGGAAGTCCAACCGGGACATCGCCGCCTCCTTGGTGATCTCCGAACGCACCGCGCGCACCCACGTGTCCAACGTGCTGAACAAGCTCGGGCTGGCGTCCCGCACCCAGGCCGCGCTGTGGGCGGTGCGCGAAGGTCTGGTCTCCGGCACCTAGGCCGGTGCCGAAGTCCCGTTCGACGAGAGTCGCGCCCGGAGGTGGTTCCAGTGGCCGCCTCAGGGCCGCTGTCACGAACACCGGCTTCGGCACAGGCCCGGCACTGCGGCCTGACTTCACGACCTGGACGAGCATCAGGTCCGGACCTGGACGCCGTGGTACCGCTGGACCACGTTGGTGTTGGTGGCGCATCTGTTCCTGACCATCACGACCGCCGCTGAGCGTGCCGGCCCGATGCCGGCGGAGATGATCGCGTCGACCCGCAACGAGATCCGGCACTCGTTCATCCGCCCGGCAGTTGTTCCGGCCAGACTTCCCCTGGACTGACGGTGTGGCCGGGGTGGCGCCGACGGCATCAGTACCGGGCCCGACAGGCGCGCTGCCGGCGCCAAGCCGGCCAAGAACGGCGAAAGTCATGATCTGTTGCCGACGTGCCAACGGGAGGAATTCTCGAAGTGCCCACGAAGGAATCTGACAGCGCGAAGGTGAGACTCGGCAGTCGCTTCCACAGACTCTTCGGCGCCACGCTCGTGTCGGCCATCGGTACCGGGATGCACACCGCCGCGTTGCCCCTGCTGGTCCTGCAGAGCACCAGCAGCCCGATGGCGTTGAGCTTCGTCGTGATGGCCGCCGAGATTCCCTGGGTGCTGCTGTCGCTGCACGCCGGTGCCGTTGTGGACCGACTGGACCGCCGGCGGGTGATGGCGTGGGCCGACCTGGGCCGGTTCGCCGTCCTCGTCGCTCTCGCGGTGCTGATCCTGACCGCGCAGGTGAATCTGGTGTGGCTGGTGCTCGCGGCGTTCCTGCTGGGCATCGGTCAGGTCTTCTTCGACATCGCCGCCCAGTCGGCCGTTCCGGACTTCGTGTCCCGGGATCCGCGAAGCCTGGCAACGGCGAACGGGCGGATCCTCGCGGCGGAGAACAACGGTGAGGACTTCGTGGGGCCTCCGCTCGGCTCCGCGCTGTTCGGCGTGTGGAACATCCTGCCGTTCGCCGGCAACGCTCTCTCGTTCGCCGCCAGCAGCCTGTTGATCTTCTCGATCCGGGCGGGCGCCAAGCCGAAGAAGATGTCCGAAGTTCCGCGCACGAGCATGCGGAGCGACATCACCGAGGGCATTCGTTGGTTGTTCGGGAACCGGACCCTGCGAGCGCTGGCCGCGGTTTCCTGTCTCGGCAACGTCGCCGCCACCGCTCAGTTCGCGATGCTCGCGCTGCTGGCCAAGGAGGTCCTCGGACTTCCGGATTTCGGTTTCGGTCTGTTGCTGACGGCCACCGCCGTCGGCGCGACGTTCGGTGGGCCGGCCGCCGCGTCCGCCGGCAAGCGATTCGGCCCCGGCACGGTGATGATCGTGGGCAAAGCCGGCGTGGGCGTGGCCATTCTGGTTCTGGGACTGGTCGCCGATTCGTGGGTTGCGGCCACGATGATGATGGTGACCGGTGCGCTGATGACTGCGGAGAAAGTCGTAGTGAGCACATTGCGCCAGCAGATCGTGCCTGACCAACTCCTGGGGAGGGTGCTCTCGTCGAGCCGACTGGTGGTCATGGTCGGGGGGCCTGTTGGTGCGGCACTCGGCGGCGTTCTCGCCAGTGTGTTCGCCGTCCAGGTCTCGTATGTCGTCGGTGGCGTTTTTCTCATCCTGGTGACGCTGGTTTTCTATCCCGTGCTGAACAACCGCGCCCTGGCAAGCGCGACGGAGGAATCAGCCGGGTGAGCAAGGAAATCCGCGGCCGCGCGAGAGATGCCGCACCGCACTCTCCGAGGCCCCCTCAACAGCCAAGGTTGCGAAGCCGGGCTGGAGCACCAGCACGTGCCCTACGCGAACAAGAGGATCACCAGCGCCGGAAGCCCCTGCGCCGCAACACCTCCCCACGCGCTGTTGCGCGGCCTGCTCATCGCCGACTGGTCGGCGACGGCCAGCACGACGCTGGACAGCGCCATGAACCACGCCGTGTAGAGCACCAGCGTGCGGCCGACCAGCTCGTGACCACTCCACACCGCGATCAGTCCGGCGACCGTTCCGCCCGCCAGGAAGAGGTTGTAGAACCCCACCCCGAACGCCCACAACCGGATCGCGGGCAGGTGCTCGGCGGGCACCCGGAACACCGAGTGGTGCACCCGGTCGAGCAGCAACGCCTCCCAGACGAACACCAGCACGTGCACCAGGACGGCGACGACCGCGGCGACCTGGGCCACGGGACTCACAGGGTCACCCCGTGCCGTTCCAGCGCCTCCAGCCCGTTCGCGGACAGGTCGCGGAAGAACGCGCCCATGACCTCGCCCACCGCGAAAGCCAGGAACTGCGCGGACGTCGTGTGCACGGTGAACGTGTGCGGCGCGCTGGGCGGGATGACGACCGCGTCACCGGGCGACAGGTCGTGCAGCTCGCCGTCGACCAGCACCGCCATGCGTCCGTGCAGCACGTAGTACACCTTCGGCCACGGAGTGCGGTGCGGCGGCGCGGCCTCGCCTCGGGGAGCATCCACCTCGAACAGCTCGTAGGCGCCGTCGGTGTGCTTGCCCGAGATCCGCACGGTGATCTTCGCATCGGGCGCGGTGAGTTCCTCGCCCTCGCCTGCTGTGCTCATCATGCCCCGAAGCGTGCGGGTCACCAGGAGGTGCCGAAATCCCGGGAAACTGGGATCCCGGACCTCCCGTGACCGGCGCATACTGCCAACCATGTGGGAAGGCCGGGCGCAGAGCGTGCGCCGCGACGTGACGGCGCTGGCGTGCGCCGGACTGGACGTCGCGGAACTGCACGCGGCGGCCATCGCGCTGATCGACCGCGTGGTCCCGTGCGAACTCACGTGCTGGGCCTCGATGGACCCCGACTCCGCCGCGATCAGCTCCATGACCAGCGGCGTCAACCGCATTCCGCAGCAGTACGAGCCGGTGCTCGCGAGCTGCGAGTACACGCCCGGTGAGCCGCACACCTTCGCGGCGCTCGCGCAGCGCGGCGACACCGTGGCACGGCTGGAGGACAAGCGGTCCACCCGCCTCAACGAGGTCTGGCGGCCACTGGGCCTGAGCCACGAGCTGCGAGCGCTGTTCCGGGCCGACGGCACCTGCTGGGGCGGGGCGGGCATGGTCCGCACCAGCGACTTCAGCGAGCGCGAACTGGAGTTCATGGCATCGGTCGCACCCGCGCTGGGAGCCGCCACGCGATTCGCAGCTCGCACCGGCGTCATACAAGCAGGTGTCATACAAGCAGGTGTCATACAAGCAGGTGTCATACAAGCAGGTGCCACCCAAAACGGCGCCACACGGACAGGAGCCGAACGGACAGGCGCACCTGCCATCGTCGTCGTGACCAGGGGCGGCACGATCCGGGCCGCCACGGCCGCCGCGGCGCGGTGGCGTGACGAACTGGAGGAGATCGCGCCGGGACGGTTCGCGGTGATGCTGCGGGCAGCGGCCGCGGGCGCGCGGTCCGGGACGTTCAGGGCCAGGGTCCGCGACGCGCACGGCGGCTGGATCCTCCTCGAAGCCAGCGAGCTCGTGAGCGGCGACGGCGGCATCGAGGGGCCGGGCGAGGCCGCCGTGACCATCAGCAGGGCGACCGGTGCCGACCTGACGGGTCTGCTGCTGAAGGCCTACGGCGTGACCGCCCGCGAGCGGGACATCTGTCACGAGGTGCTGGCCGGGCAGTCGACGGCGCAGATCGCGGCACGGCTCGCCATCTCGCCGTACACCGTGCAGGACCACCTCAAGTCGCTCTTCGCCAAGTTCGGGGTGCGCAGCCGGGCGGAACTGGTCGCCAAACTCTCCTGAGCGAACCTCCCGCAGCGAACTTCTCCTGGTCGAACTTCCGGAGACGGGCGAAGGAGCAAAACGATACGGTCGGGGGATCAATCGGGAGCCCGGCTCTGCCAGCATGTCCGCCATGTACTCCGACCGCGCCCTGGTCATCGGCGCCGGCTTCGCGGGGCTGCTGGCGGCCAGGGTGTTGTCCGAGTCGTACGGCGACGTCGTGCTCGTCGAGCGCGACGAGATCGCCGCCGAAACGGAACACCGCGCGGGCATCCCCCAGGCCCATCACCCGCACACGCTGCTCGCACGCGGCGCCGAGGTGCTCGAAGCGCTCTTCCCCCTGTTCGGCGCGGAACTCGCGGCGGCGGGCGCGGTCCGGACCGACCTCGGCAGCGACGTCCTGACCCGCCTCCCGGCCGGGTGGGCACCGCGCGACCCCGCCGGACTGGCCGTACCCTCGGTGACGCGCGTGACCATCGAGCGGATCATCCGGCGACGGGTCCTCAAACTGCCGAACGTGTCCCTCGTGGACGGTGTCACGATCGACGGCCTGCTGCACGATCGCGGCACGGTCACGGGTGTGCACGGCCGCCGCGGGGGCAGGAGCTTCACCGACTACGCCGATCTCGTGGTCGACGCGTCCGGCCGCACCACCAAGCTGGTGTCGTGGCTCGCCGAGCTCGGCGTGCACTGCCCGGCCCCGATGATCGTGAACAGCCACCTCTCCTGCACCTCACGCCTCTACCACGTGAACCGCGACCTGAAGCTCGACTGGAAGCTCGCCCGCGAGGCGACCCACGCGCCCAGCACGAGACGCGGCGGCTCGGTGTCCTCAGTGGACGATGAGCTGTGGTTCGTGACGCTCTTCGGCGCCGGCGGCGACGTGCCCCCGACCGACGAGGACGGTTTCCTCGCCCACGCGGCCAGCCTCGAGTGCCAGGACATCGCCGAGATCATCAAGACCGCGACCCCGGCATCGGAGATCCACCGGGCCGACAACCTGCGCAGCCGCTGGAACCGCTACCACCGGGTCCCGAACTGGCCACGAGGGCTGCTCGCGCTCGGCGACGCGGTCGTCTCGCTCAACCCCCTGTACGGCCACGGCATGACGCTCGCCGCGCTCAACTGCGCGGACCTGCGGGACCTCCTCAAGGACCACGACCTCGCCAAGGAACCCCTCGTGTTCCAACGCGCGGTCGCCAGGACCGCCCAGCTCCCGTGGACCTCCGCCACCACCGCCGACCTGGGCTGGAGCCAGAAGAAGCTGCCGCGCGGCACCCGGTTCAGGCAGTGGTACACCCGCCGCCTGGTCGAGGCGATTCCCGGCAACCCGCAGGTCCACCGGGCGTTCCTCCGCGTCTCGCAGATGCTCGACCACCCGAACACGCTCTACCGCCCGGCGGTGCTGTGGCGAATCACGGGCCGAATCATGAGGCGAACCCCGGGGCGGGTGTTGCTCAGCGGACGGCGTCCTCGGGCCACAGAACGGTGACCGGCACACCCCGCGACCGCGCATAGGCCACCACGTCGGCCGTCCCACCGGGGCCACGACCGGGCAGACCGTCCCACACCGCCAGCAGCGAGTCGGACTCCTCGACCATCCGCTTGCCCGCCTCCATGTAGGCGTCCGGATCAGGCGTGACGAACGGCAGTTGCACCACCTTGCCCGCCCGCGCCAGCAAACGGTCGTAGACCGGCCGGTAGTCCTCCGGCAACGACTCCCGGTACTCCAGGGCGGGCAGCACGGCCACCAGCGCACCGCCGGCGTCCAGCACGGCCTGCGCGAACACCGCGTCCGCCCCGTCCGCCAGGCACGACACCCCGACGAGGTCACCGCCGCGGTCGACAGCGGCGCGGATCATCCGGTCGACCTCCGCCTCCAGCTCGGCGGAGAGGCCGCGATGTCCGGTGATGGCGAGGCGCGTCATCTCAGCAGCATAGGCGGCCGAAGCAAACCAGACAGGCGCATTTCAAGCAGCGACATCTCAAGCAGCGACATCTCAAGCAGCGACATCTCAAGCAGCGAGGCAAAGGTCCGGAACCGCCAGCTGCACCCGCAACGAGCGCAACGCGGAGTGGGCGCGGGACTTCACCGTGCCGACCTATGCCGAGCGCGGCCGAGACCTCCTCGGAACTGCGGCCGTGCAGGTACATCTGCACCACGACCTCGCGCCGGCTCGGGGTCAGCCGTGCCATCGCGTCGGCGAGGGTGATCGAGTCGACGACCCGCGAGATCTCGCACCGCGCCGTCGGCAGGTGGGCCAGGGCGGCCTCACCGGCCTCCTGCGGGCGGCGGTTGCGGAGGCGGACGCGGTCGACCACGAGGTTGCGGGCCACTGTCACGAGCCACGGCCTGGCGGCTTCCGGACAGTGCGCGAGCCGCGGCGTGCGCCAGGCGCGCAGGAACGTCTCCTGCAGGATGTCCTCGGCGAGATGCGCGTCGCCGTTGGTGAGCGTGCGCAGGTACTTGTGCACCGACCGGCCGTGCATGCGGTAGATGTCCGCGAGCACGCGGCTGTCGAGTGTCCCGGTAGTGGTGGTCATGTCGCTCGCCTCCGCGGACGGTGACCTCGGGTGGAGGTCGGGGGTGGTGGTGAGAACTGTGCTCCCGGCCACACCCCGCCCGGATCGGTCGGCCGACCGAACCTGCCCGCGTAGTTGCGGAACCCCCGACCGGGACCGAAGTCCGGTCGCGCCTACGTCATCCGTCCTGCCGGCACGCGGCCAGCAACGCGCTGACCAGGAGTTCCGAGCAGCCGTCCTTGGCCAGGAACGCGCAAGCGCCGGCCGCGATCGCGTTGTCAGCGCAAGCGTTGTTCAAGCTCATTGCCACAACAGGGATTCCACGCTCGGTGAGGACCTTCAGCAACGACAGGCCGTCCCGCTCGGCGGGCATCAACACGTCGACGATCGCAACGCTCGGCGCGGTCTCCTCGGCGATCCGCACGGCGGACGCCGGGCACCCGGCCTCACCGACCACCTGGAACTCCTGGTGTGCCAGCAGAAACGTCCGCATGGCGCTGCGCACGCGCGCGTCGTCGTCGACGATCAGCACGCAGATGGGGCCTCGCCCGCCGACCACCATCAACGGGCCTCCTGCCAACTGCGACATCACAGGCACGGCGTCACCAAGAACACGACGCCACCAAGAAGTAGACGCCCGGCGATGCCGCAGTTGGAGTGGCGAATGACGGTTCTCAGCCGAGACGTTTGTCGCGGTTCTGATCAACAATCGACCTGTAGTGCACGTTCGTCATGATCCCGAGGATGTTGCCGAACGGATCGACCACGGACGCCGTCATGAACCCCTCACCCCGCGACCGCGGTTCGTCGTACACCTTCGCGCCCAGCTCCACCAACCGCGCCAGCGCCGCGTCGAGGTCGTCCACCGCCCAGAACAGGATCGCCCCGCCAGGACCGCCGGACGGCGTCACCTCGAACTGCCGCTGCACCAACCCGAACTCGGCCTCGAAGTCCCCGATCCGGAACTCGGCGTACCCCAGGTCACCCTCCGGCGTCCGCCGCTCGAAGTACGCCTCGATCCCGAGGAACTCCGTGTACCAGGCACGCGCCTCAGCCACGTCGTCGGCGTAGAAGACCACGGTGGCCATGCCTCGCAGCATCTTGATCATCCTCCAAGAAGTTTCCGGTGTCGGGATCCACGTTCGGCCGTAAAGTGCTCATCCAGTGAGCACTTTCACCGGAAACCTGGAGACATGCGCGCAGACCGTCTCGTCGCCACGTTGCTGTTGATGCAGGCCAGAGGCCGGGTGACCGCCGCCGAGCTGGCCGGGGAGCTGGAGGTGTCGACCGCCACCGCCCGGCGCGACCTGGAAGCGCTGTCCGCGGCGGGCGTGCCCGTGTACCCCCAACCGGGACGAGGCGGCGGCTGGTCGTTGATCGGCGGCGCCCGCACCGACCTCAGCGGGCTGACCGCGGCGGAGGCCCAGGCGTTGTTCCTCATCGCCGGCCCGGCGGCGTCCGTCGCGCCCCAGGTGAAGTCGGCACTGCGAAAGCTCGTGCGAGCCCTGCCGCAGACGTTCCGCGCGGACGCCGAAGCCGCGGCCTCGGCGGTGGTCGTCGACACCGCAGGCTGGGGTGACGACACCAAAGACCGCCCGGTCCTGGTGTCGTTGCTGCAACAAGCCGTCGTGCAGCAGGTCCAGGTCAGCCTGACCTACCAGAAACGCGGCTCGCCACCGGCCGGGCGCACGGTCGACCCGTGGGGTCTCGTCGACAAGGACGGCGTCTGGTACTTCCTCGCCGGCACGAAGGACGGCCAGCGCACGTTCCGCGTCGACCGCATCCTGGGCGCCACGCTGACCGGCGCCCCGGCGACGAAACCACCCGAATTCGAACTGGCGAGCGCGTGGGACTCGGTGGTCACCGAGGTCGAGCAACGCCGTGCCGAGACCGCCGCGACCATGCTGGTGGCGACGAGGTTTCTCAAGGTGTTCCAGCACATCCACGGCCGGCACTGCACCGTCCTGGAAGACCTGGGCGAGGACACCCGCGTCGAGCTGACCGCCCCGCGCCCGCTCGACATCGCCCGCAACGTCGCAGGCTGGGGCAGCCTGGTCACCGTCGAGTCACCCGCGGAGGTGCGGGACCACCTGGCCCGCATCGGCGCCGAGCTGGTCAGCCGATACCCACCTGCTTCTCCAGCCGGTCCAGTCGAGCCATGATCATCTCCAGGATCTTCGCGGGGTCCGGTGCGGACTGCTGCTTCTTGAGGTGCACGATCCCGGCGAGCGCGGTCTGCACGGCCCGGCGGGTGCCCTTGAGATCCGCGCCCAGCGAGCGCAGCACCTCGCCGCCCTTGCCGTCCGGTTCGGCGATGATGCCCAGCAGCAGGTGCTCGCAGCCCACGTAGTTGTGTCCGAGCGCCACCGCCTCCACCACGGCCAGCTCCAGCGCGTTGACCGCGTCGGAGGCGAACCCGGACCCCTCGGTCTCCCCCGGCTCGAAGTGCAACGTCCGCGGGTCGATGTCGATCGCGCGCAGCACGTCCAGGGCGAGGTTCCCGCCCTCGTCCACGAGCGCCCGCGCCAGCTCCGCGGTCGTGACCACGGGCGACTCGGCGGCGAGCCGGAGCACCGCGCGCATGCGCTGGGTGAGCTGCGAGCCCCGTTCGCCGTCCAGTTCGCCGACCGTGAGCCCGCGCATCGAGGTGATCCGCTTGACCGAGACCTCGAGGGCGCGCTGGCAGATCGCGGAAATCGGAAGGTTGAGCTCCTTGACGGTTTCGGCCAGGTCATCGGGCAGGTACACGTTGATTTTCGGCATAACCCCATATGTACCCCCAGATGGGGTTACAGTCAACGGCGAACGCGGCAACCGTCACACTTGCGGGTGATCAAAGGGAACGGGAGCGCGGGCGTGGAGGAGAAGAGCAGGCTCATCGGGGGCCGCTACCGGTTGAAGGCGAAAGTCGGCCAGGGTGCGATGGGAGTCGTCTGGCAGGCCTACGACGAGCAACTTCACCGTGTGGTCGCGGCGAAGGAGCTGCTCGCCCTCGACGGTCTCGACGACGCCAGGATCGACCGCGCCAAGGCCAGAGCCATGCGCGAGGCCCGCCTGGCCGCCCGTCTCGAACACCCCAACGCCATCCGCGTCTACGACGTCGTGGAGGAGGACGGTCAGCCCTGGCTGATCATGGAGTACCTCCCGTCCCGCAGCCTCGCCGCCGTGATCGCCGAGCAGGGCACGCTGCCGCCGCGCGAGGTCGCCCGGATCGGCTGCTACACCGCCGCCGCACTGGCCGCCGCGCACCGGCACGGCATCCAGCACCGCGACGTGAAGCCCGGCAACGTCCTGATCGGCGACCAGGAAGTCAAGATCACCGACTTCGGCATCTCCCGCGCCACCGACGACGGCACGGCCACCGCGACGGGAACCGTGGGCACGCCCGCGTTCTTCTCCCCCGAGGTCGCCCGCGGCGAGGACGCGGGTTTCGCGTCCGACGTGTTCTCGCTCGGCGCCACGCTCTACAACGCCGTCGAGGGCGGTCCGCCGTTCGGCACCGCCGACAACCACATCGCCATGCTGCACCGCGTGGCCAGCGGGTCGATCATGCCGCCGGCCAACGCCGGTCCGCTGCTGGCGCCGGTGCTGTTCCGCTTGCTGGCCAACGAACCCGAGCGCCGTCCGTCCATGGAGGAGGCCGTGCACCTGCTGGCCGCCGTGGTGAACGAGTCGCCGCAGGGGTCGGAGGCGACCGCGGTCATCCCTGCCACGGTGGAGCTTCCGGCGGAGGCGCAGCCGGAGGAGAAGGCGAAGCAGGAGGCGAGCGCGGCCGCGGCCGGACTGGTGGCGGCTGCCGCTGCCGCCGAGGCCGCCGAGCTGACGGCACCGCCTGCGGCGCCCGAGCCAGAGCCCGAGCCGGTCGAGGAACCGGCTGCGGCGGCACCCACCCCTGCCGCCGCGCTGCAGGAGGTCGTGGCACCCCCACCGGTTCAGCCGGAGGAGGAGAAGCGGCGCAAGTTCCCTCTCGTCCCCATCGCGATCGTGCTCCTCGTGCTGGCTGTGGGCGTCGGCTCGTTCCTGTTGTGGCCCAAGGACAAGGGCCACAACGCCCAGTCCCCCACCACCAGCCCCGTCTCCTCCGGCACGTCGGCCGCGCCCACCACGAGCCAGTCGCAACCTCAGACGCAGACGACGACCCAGACCACGACGGAACCCCCGGCGCAGACGACGACGAACCCGCCGGTCAACCCTCCGAACCCGCCCGCGAGCTCGCAGACCGCCGCGCAGGCGCTCCAGGCCTACTACGCGCTGGTCCCCGGCAACCTCGAGGCCGGCTACGCGACGCTCACGGACTCCTTCAAGGCGGCCATGGTGCCGACTTTTCAGAAGTACCAGTCGTTCTGGAGCCAGTACACCGCCGTGCAGCTGTCGAACGTCACGCAGCAGGGCGACAACGTCGTGTCCGCGACGCTGCAGTACATGCAGGGGTCCGCCGTGGTCACCACCGAGCGCAACACGTACACCCTGGTGCAGCAGAACGGGAAGTGGATGATCGACAAGCAGGTCAGCGGCTGATGCGCGCCCTCGTGACCGGAGCGTCCCGCGGCATCGGCGCCGCCGTCGCGCACGCCCTCGCGAACAACGGCCACCAGGTCGCCGTCCACTACCGCACCGGTGCCACCGAGGCCGCGAAGGTGGCCGAAAGCCTTGCGGGCACTGGACATGTGACCGTTCAAGGCGACCTCGGCGCGGACCAGGCCGGGCAGATCGTCACCGAGACCGCGGACCGCCTCGGCGGCCTCGACGTCCTGGTCAACAACGCGGGCGTCTACTTCCACCACCCGATCGCCACGACCACCTTCGAGGAGTGGCAGCAGGCCTGGCGCCGCACCATCGAGCTCAACCTGTACGGGCCGGCCGACCTCGCGTGGCACGCGGTCCGGCACATGACCGAGGGTGGCCGCATCATCAACATCGGCTCACGCGGCGCCTACCGGGGCGAGCCGGACGCACCGGCGTACGGCGCGGCGAAGGCAGGGCTGCACGCGATGACCCAGTCGCTCGCGCAGTCCCTTGCCCCGCAAGGCATCGCGGTCGCCGGGGTGGCGCCGGGGTTCGTGCGGACCGACATGGTCACGGACTTCCTCGACAGCCCGGAGGGTGATGCGATCCGCGCGCAGAGCCCGTTCAACCGCGTCGGCGAGCCCCAGGAGGTGGCCGCGGCGGTCGCGTGGCTCGCGCAACCGGAAGCCGTGTGGGCCAGCGGGACAATCATCGATGTGAACGGCGCGTCGTACCTGCGCTGATTCCCAGGCGGGCAACCGGAAACAGTTCCGGTTGCCCGTTGATCTTCCAGGCCACCGGTCTAGACCACTAACGTCGTGAGTGGGCGCTCGACGACAGTGGAAGGCAACCCCTGCAATGCGTTCACTCCGCTCACGCCTCGGTGCCGCCGGCCTCGCGCTGGCCGCCGCCGCGGCGACGACCGTCCTGGCGCCTGCCGCGCAGGCCGCCTACCCCCAGGGCTTCAAAAGCGTCGGTTACCTGCCGTCGTGGTCCGGCAGCGCCGGCTCCATCCAGTACGGCAAGCTCACCCACATCAACTACGCCTTCGTGCTGCCGAACGGCAACGGCACGCTCCAGGGCATCCCGGACACCGGCAAACTTCAGCAGCTGGTGAGTCTCGGGCACCAGAACGGGGTCAAGGTCTCGCTCGCGGTCGGCGGCTGGAACGACGGCGACGACTCGGCGTTCGAACAGCTGGCGGGCAGCGCCAGTGCGCGCACCACGTTCGTCAACAGCCTGATCAACGTCGTCGACCAGTACAGCCTCGACGGCATCGACATCGACTGGGAGTACCCGGATCCCGGCCAGTCGGGCACCAACTACGCCGCGCTCATGCAGCAGCTCGGCACCCAGCTGCACCAGCGCGGCAAACTGCTCACGGCCGCGGTCGTCAGTGAAGGCGGCACGGCGGAGGGTGTGCAGACGTCGGTGTTCAACGCGGTCGACTGGCTGAACATCATGGCCTACGACGGCGGCAGCCCGCACGCGAACTACGACTGGTCGATCGCGTCGGTCAACTTCTGGAAGAGCCGCGGTCTCCCGGCGAGCAAGGCGGTGCTCGGCGTGCCGTTCTACAGCCGGCCGACCTACATCGCCTACCGCGACCTCGTCGCGCAGGACCCCGCCAACGCCAACCGCGACTGCTACAACGGCAACTGCTACAACGGCATCCCCACGATCAAGCGCAAGACGTCGTGGGCGCTGTCCAACGCGGGCGGCATCATGAACTGGGAGCTGTCGCAGGACACGAACGACGGCACCAGCCTGCTCAACGCCATCTGGGAGACCGCGTCCGGCGGCACCCCTCCCACCGGCGGCACGATCGTCGGCTACGGCGGCAAGTGCGTGGACGTGGCGGGCGCGAACTCCGCCAACGGCACCGCGGTGCAGCTCTGGACGTGCAACGGCACCAACGCCCAGCAGTGGTCCCGCAACGGCAACGCCCTGCGTGCCCTGGGCAAGTGCCTCGACGCGTCCGGCACGGGCAACGGCGCGGTGACGCAGCTGTGGGACTGCACCGGGGCGGGCAACCAGCAGTGGACCGCCGAGTCCGACGGGCGGCTGCGCAACGCGGCGTCAGGAAGGTGTCTCGACGCCACCGGCCCGAGCTCGGCCGACGGCACCCGGCTCCAGCTCTGGGACTGCGCCGGCACCGCCAACCAGCGCTGGACGTTCTCCTGAAGCATCCGGCCACAAGTCCTGCGCGCGTCCGCCGTCGATGAAGGGACCCTTCCTAAACCTGGGGTCGATGAAGGATCCCTTCATCGACAGCGGGCCCGCGCCGTGTTGATGGTCTGCGCGCCCTCGGGAACCGCAGTGACGCGGTGGCTACGATCTTCCGCATGGCTCCCAGCCTGGAGAACCTGCTGGTCGTAGGCGTCGCGTCGAGCGCCCTGTTCGACCTGTCCGCGTCCGGCGCCGTGTTCGCGTCCGAGGGCGAGCACGCCTACCGCGCCTACCAGGAAGCGCACCTCGACGAGCCGTTCGCGCCCGGCGTCGCGTTCCCGTTCATCCGGCGGCTGCTGCGGCTCAACTCGCTGGGGCCGCTGGTCGAGGTGATCGTGCTGTCGCGCAACTCCCCCGACACGGGCCTGCGCATCCTGCGGTCGGCGGCCCATCACGAACTGGCGATCACGCGCGCCATCTTCACCGAGGGGCGCGCGGCGCACGAGTTCATGCCGGCGCTGAACATGTCACTGTTCTTGTCCGCCAACGAGGAGGACGTGCGCCGGGCCACGTCGGCCGGGCTTCCCGCCGGGCAGGTGCTGAAGTCCTCGTTCCAGGACGACGACGACCCCGCGCTGCGCATCGCGTTCGACTTCGACGGCGTGCTGGCCGACGACGCCGCCGAGCGGATCTACCAGTCCGGCGGGCTCGACCGGTTCCAGCAGCACGAGGCGACCAACGTCGTCACCCCGCTCGATCCGGGGCCGCTGCGGAACTTCCTCGCGGGCGTCAACCGGATCCAGCGCCTCGCCGAGGACAGGATCCGGGTCTCGCTGGTGACGGCCCGGTCCGCGCCGGCGCACGAGCGGGCGATCAACAGCCTCAAGGCGTGGGGGCTGACGGTGAACGACGCGTTCTTCCTCGGCGGGTTGCGGAAGGCGCCGATCCTGGACGTGCTCAGGCCGCACATCTTCTTCGACGACCAGCGCGGGCACCTGATCCAGACCGTGCCGTGCGTGCACGTCCCGTTCGGGATCACGAACGAAGGCGATCGATCTCCGCGGTGAGCTCGGCCCGCAGGTCGTCGTGCTCGGGACCGAGCGCGAAGGCCGGGTCGGACCAGCGTTCGACCGGGTACAGCCACACCGGGCGGCCGACCCGCTCCGGCGGCTCCCAGTCGTAGCGCGGCCAGATGTGCGCGTGCAGGTACGGGTCGGTGTTGCCGAGGATCTCCAGGTTGACCCGGCGGAACCCGGAGTCGCGCCGCGCGCAGACCCGTTCGACGGCTTCGGCGGCCAGTTCCACGTCGGCCAGGTACTCCAGCCGCCGGCGGCGCGGCAGGTCGGTGAGCCGCTCCACGTTCGGCGTGTCGACGAGCAGGACGCAGTAGCCCGGCAGGAACTGCGTGTCGCCGATGGTCGCGAAGCCCGCGTCGAGCCTGCGCAGCACGCCGGGGTTCACGCCGCGCAACGCCGACCCGATCCGGTCCTGCTTCCAGTCCCACATATCCGCCTCCAAGGCGAAGGAGCCCCGGTCACCAAGACCGGGGCTCCGACAATCCAGCGACTACGACCGGGCCAGGCCGTCCTCGATCGCCTTGATGATCGCCGGCCGCAGCTGCGCGGCCGAGATGATCGCGTCGACCGAGCCGACCTCGACCGCGCGCTGCACGCTGTGCACCCGGTCGAACTCGGCGGCCATCTCGTTCAGCTTCTCCGTCCGCACCGACTGACGGGTGGCCACCAGCTCGGCGGTCAGCGCGGCGCGTTCGGCGCCCGAGGCCTCGGCCACCGAGGCCTCCAGCTTCTTCACGCGCGGGTCGTTGGCCGTGCGGCCGTCGACCTCGCGGGCGAACACCACGGCCGCGGCGGGCGCGCCGCCGATGACCGAGGCGAAGGAGCCCTCGACCGCGAGCACGGTCATGGACGGGTTCAGGGCCTTCGAGAAGACCACGAACGCGCCGCCGTGGTAGCGCGAGATCACGGTGAAGACGATCGGGCCGCGGAAGTTCACGATCGCGCGGCCGATCTCCGCGCCGTACTCCAGCTGGAGCTCGCGCATCGACTCCGGGGAGCCGTCGAAGCCGGACAGGTTCGCGAGCACCACGAGCGGCCGGTTGCCCGAGGCCGCGTTGATCGCGCGGGCCGCCTTCTTCGACGACTTCGGGAACAGCGTGCCGGCGGTGTAGGTGTCCGGGCCGTCGGTGGGCGGGAAGCCGGTGCGGGCCACGCCGCGCGACTCGATGCCCAGCAGCGTCACGGGAATGCCGCCGAGGTGGACGTCCTGGACGACCGCGGTGTCGGCCTCGGCCATGCCCGCCCAGCGCTCCAGCACCTCGTGGTCCTGGTCGGACAGCGCGCGCATGACCGTGCGGATGTCGAACGGCTTCTTGCGGTCCGGGTTCGCCTCGATCGAGAAGATCTCGCCGACCGTCTTGAACGGGCTGTCGCCGGCGTGGTGCGGGTAACCGGAGACGTCACGGTCGGACGGGTCCGAAGTGGACACCCGGCGCGGGCCCGACTCGCCCGGCGCGATGTAGCTGTGCTCGTAGTGCGCCAGCAGGACCTCGAAGGCGGACCGCAGGTTCGGCGCCCAGTACTGCGCCTGGCCGTTCGGGCCCATGACGCGGTCGTAGCCGCCGATGCCGTAGTTGTCCTCGGCCGAGACACCGCCGGAGAAGTCGAGCGCCTGCTTGCCGGTCAGCACCATCGCGCTGTCCGGGGTCATGACCAGGATGCCCTTGGTGTGCATGAGCATCGTGGCCTCGGCGTTCCAGTACGGCTGGGCGCCGACGTTGATGCCGTTGACCACCACGTTGATCTCGCCACCGGCCTGGGTGAACTCGACGATCCGCTTCAGCGCGGCCGCGACCCAGTCCATGTTCTCGACACCGGAGCTCATCGAGATCTTCGCGCCGGACGACAGCGAGAACCACTCCAGCGGAACGGACAGCTCCTCGGCCAGGTCCAGCGCGTGGATGACCCGCGAGCACTCCGGTTCGGCCAGCGCGCCCAGCGACTTCGTCGGGTCGCCCAGCAGGACGACGCGCTTCATGCCCTCCGGGTGGGCCGGGGTCGGCGTGGTGACGACACCGACGACGATGCCCGCCTTGTTGCCACCGCGCGGGCGGTCGACCGGCACCAGAGCGCCGTCGACCAGGTCGTGCTCCACGAAGGACCCGCCGTCGCCGACGAGCATGTCGACCAGCTCGTACGGGTAGATCGTGCCGCGCGACTGGGCGCGCAGGACGTTCTGGCGGTAGTCGTCGAGCGGCTGGATCGGCTCGGTCGGCGGCTGCACGAACGAGAACGAGACACCGGCGCCCGCGTCGTTGGCGATCCGCACCCCGATGTCGGTGAGCTCACCGGTGGTGGCGTCCTTGCGCCGCGCCAGGAACAGTACCTCCTCCAGGTCCAGCCCGGTGGTGGTCGGCAGCACGCGGGTGGCGACCGCGTCGAGGTCCTTCGAGGACAGGTCGGTCGGCGGCCACGCGTACAGCACGACCCGGTTGGTCGCGAGGCGAGTCCGGCCACCGGCCTGCGCACGAGCCCGGCGGATGCCGTCCAGGCAGGTCGCGAGCACGTCCTCGGCGGCGGGCAGGGCGACGATCCGGCCGTCGTCGTCGCGCAACGGCGTCAGGTCGCGGACCTGGCCCAGCGCCACCAGACGCTCGTCGGACTTGTTCGCCTTGGCGACCGCGCGGAACAGGTAGACGTCCTCGTCCAGCGACGGCAGGCGGGTGAGGTCGAACTCGCGCAGCCGCTCCAGCTGCATGCGTTCGGCGATGCGCGGGTGCAGCCCGCGCACCAGCCTCTCCTCGGCGAACCCGTTGGACGACGGGCGGAAGGTGAAGTGGTGGTGCATCGACTCGCCACGACGGCCCGCGACCGTGGTGGTGATGCGGGTGATCGTCGGCGGCAGCTGGTGCGCGGCCAGGACGGCACCCAGACCGGCGGCCATCTCGTCCTGGTCGGACGGACCGTCGGCCCAGTTGACGTAGAGGTCCGCGACGACCGCGCTGCCGTTGCCGTGCTTGACGACCTCGCCGACGGCGTCCGACAGCGACGGGAACTCCACCGCCGTCGACACGAGACGGGTCTGCTCCGGCTCGTTCTCCGCGATGAAGAACGCACCCGAGACGCGCGGGTTCGCCAGCGCCTTCTTGGTGTAGTAGCGGCGGGCCAGCACCTCCAGCAACGGCGTGTTGTCCGCGCCGGGCTTGCCGATGCGCTGCCCGAGCAGCCGCACCAGCGGTTCCGCCGACGCCACCATCGCCGCGATCCGCTCCTCGCGGTCGGCCGCCTGGGGCTGCGCGTCGAGGTGGATCAGGTGCCTGCGGACCTCGCTGTGCACGCGGGCGCGGTTGCGGCGCACCAACGGCTGCGCGAACCACGTGAAGACGACGCTGCGGGCGAGATCCGCGACCGCCGGGTAGCGGACCTGCGTCGCGGCGACGATGTGCTCCAGCACCAGGCCGACCTGCACCCGCTCGGCCTCGACCGGCGGCGCCTCCTGCACCCACTGGCGCAGCAGCGTCGTCGCGACGGCCGCGTCGAACACACCGCGGCGCAGCGCCACGAAGATGCGGAAGACGGCCTGCTCCAGCTCCGGCGTGCGGTCGAGCTCGGTGATGCCGTAGTGGCCGATCACGTTGCGCAGGCGGGCGCGGAAGCCCTCCGGCAGTCCGGCGCGGTCGGCGTCGAGCGTCTTCAGGTAGGTGTGGAAGTGCTCGCGCGGAGAGTGGATGTGGTTCTCCGGCTTGGTCTCCTCACCGGCGGGACGGTTGCGGGAGAGGTCGCACAGGTCGGCGAAGATCCCGAGCAGCTGGGCCTCGGCGACGAGCGGCCGCTCCAGCAGGTCGTGCCGCGCGCCCATGTAGTTCGACAGCACGCGCTCGGTGTCGGCGGCGGTGGTGTCGAAGCCCAGCAACAGGTTGCGCAGGTCGTCGAGACCGCGGGCGACGAGCTCCTCCGGTGAGACGTCGGTGCGCGGCGCGGGCAGCTCCAGCTCGACCGGGGGCTCGGACTTCTGCACCTCGACGGCTCCGGAGGCGTCCTCGATCTCCTCCAGCCGCAGCAGCGCCCCACCGGCGGGCACCTGGGTGCCGACGACGACGTTGAGCTCCTTCAGCCGCGCGCGGAACGGCGCGCGCAGCACCGTCTCCATCTTCATGGCTTCGAGCACCAGCACCGGTGCGCCGGCCTCGACCTCGGCGCCGACCTCCAGCGGGGTCGCGACGACCAGGGCGGGCATCGGCGAGCGCAGCACGCCGCCCTCGTCCCGGGTCACGCGGTGGGTGACGCCGTCGACCTCGACCTGGTGGACCGGGCCGGACGTGCCGGTGACGACGCGGAACCGCGTGCCGTTGACGGTGATCGTGCCGACGTGGTGGTCGAACCGCTCGACGTCGACGTCACCGGTCAGGACGTTGTCCGAGTCGGCTGCGGACACCCCCACGCGGTACTTGGCGGCACCGACGCGGGCCACGTTCACGACGTAGGACTGGCCGCGCAGCACGAACTCCAGCTTGCGCGCGCCCTCGTGGTTCGTGCGGGGCTGGCCGCCGCGGGCCGACGCCAGCAGCTGGGTGAGGTTGAGGTGCTCCTCGTCCTCGTAGACCTCGATACCGGCGGCCGCGAGCGCGATCGCGGAGTGGCGGTGCGAGATCAGGCCGCCCTCGGCGCGGACCCGGTCGATCCACGACGTGTCGGCGGAGCCGTCGATCACGGCGGGCTCGTCGAGCAGGTCGAGCACGAAGCTCTTGTTGGTCGTGCCACCCTCGATGATCACGGTCGTCTCGGCCATGGCGCGGCGCAGCTTGCCGAGCGCCTCGTCGCGGTCGCGGCCGTACGCGATGATCTTCGCGATCATCGAGTCGAAGTCGGACGGGATCTGCGAGCCCTCGGCCACACCGGTGTCGACGCGGATGCCGGGGCCGGCGGGCAGCTCCAGCCGAACGATCGTGCCGGGGCACGGCGCGAAGTCGCGGTCCGGGTCCTCGGCGTTCAGGCGGGCCTCGACGGCGTGGCCCTGCTCGACCGGCTTGGGGCCTTCGAGCCTGCCGCCGCCCGCGACGTGCAGCTGGGCCTTGACCAGGTCGAAGCCCGTGGTGATCTCGGTGATCGGGTGCTCGACCTGCAGGCGGGTGTTGACCTCCAGGAACGCGAAGAGCCGCTCACCGGGGTGGTAGAGGAACTCGACGGTGCACGCGCCGCGGTAGCCGACCGCGTTGGCGAGCCGTTCCGCGGACGCCTTGAGGTCCTCGACCTGCTGCGGTTCGAGCACGCAGGAGGCGGACTCCTCGATGATCTTCTGGTTGCGCCGCTGCACCGAGCAGTCGCGCACGCCCAGCGCCCACGCCGTGCCCTGCCCGTCGGCGATGACCTGCACCTCGACGTGGCGGGCGCCGGTGACCAGGCGCTCCAGGAACATCACGCCGGAACCGAACGCGCGCTCGGCCTCCAGGCTGGTGCGCTCGAACGCCTCCTCCAGCTCCTCCGGCGAGGTGATCTTGCGGATACCGCGGCCGCCACCGCCTGCTGTCGCCTTGAGCATCAACGGGTAGGTGACCTCCTCGGCCACCTTCAGCGCGTGCTCCAGGTTCTCGACGGCACCGCGCGACCACGGCGCGACGGGAACGCCGACCTCCTCGGCGATCAGCTTCGAGCCGATCTTGTCACCGAGCTTGCGCATGGCCTCGGCGGACGGGCCGACGAACGTGACGCCGACCTGCTCGCACAGCTCGGCGAACTCGGGGATCTCGGCGACGAAGCCCCAGCCGACCCACGCGGCGTCGGCCTTCGTCTCGACGAGCGCCTGCTCCAGCACCTTCAGGTTGAGGTACGGGCGGTCAGCCGCCAGGCCGAGGTTGTAGGCGAGGTCGGCTTCCCGGACGAAAGGCGCGGACTTGTCGACATCGGTGTACAGGGCGACGGTCTCGATCCGTTCCCCTGACTCGGCGGCGAGCTCACGGACGGCGTGGATCAGCCGCATTGCGGCTTCCCCGCGGTTGACGATCGCTACACGACTGAACAACGACTTGACTCCTCGCGGACGCACAAACCTCAGCGGCAGTCGCCGCCCAATCGATGTACACACTCTCGTCTACTACCCGGTAGGAAAACCGCTAGATCGAAGCGAGTTGAGCAGCGTGGTTTGTATGAAACCAACAAGCAACCAGGTCCTCGGCACAGGATCACTTGAGCCCGTGGCCCAACTCACGGCCAGGTTCGCCCGACCTGCGACCAGCCGGTCGCGGAGGCGACCACGAGCGGTAGCGCCGTGATCACCACCGCGGACACGTCATGCCTGTGGAACGCGGAGCACGGTGCCGGGCTGGATCACGTTGGGGTCAGTGATGACGTGCGGGTTCGCCCGGACCAGCCGGGTGTAGAGGTTGCCGTTGCCGTAGAAGTGCGCGGCGATGGACCACAGCGTGTCACCCGGCTGGACCACGTACTCCAGGTAGACGCGGTAGCCGGGCACGATCCGCGGCCCGTACACCACCGGCACGATGACCTTGTCGAGCTCGGCACCGTCCTTCGGTGACGCCCAGAAGACCTCCACGTAGAGCCGGTCGAGCGCGAACGACGCGCCGGAGGTGTCCACGCTCACCTGGAACTGGCCGTGGCCACCCCCGCCGTCGCCGGCCGTGAACCCGCCGGTGACCTCGTCGTGCCCTTCGTGGATCCGGTAGCTGAACTGCGCCTCGAACGCCCCGCCCGCGGTGCCGCCGATCAGGATGTGGCTGCCGACGAGACCGAGCGCGCGGGGTTGCTGAACATCGATGGACATGGCGTCCCCCTTCCACCCGTGTAGTCGTGGGGCGGGACGGGGCCGTTGCCCCGGGTCACCCCGGTGGCGCAACGCCCGAGTGGTGGAGGACGGAGTCGAACCGCCTTTGCGCGTGGCTCCCGTTTTACAGACGGGCGGGGCTCCGCAGCCCCATCTCCACCATTGTGCGAATTCCGTTTTTCAGGCCGCTGATCTGCGGTGATGCGACAACCTTGGGGGTTCTCGAGGCCTGGGCTCAACCGATTATTCGAAACGCGGCCCGGGGCGCGGGCGATATCTCGGACGTGAAGGTGGTGGGGCGGGGCCGCGAGCTCGCGATGCTGCGGTCGTGGCTGGCGGCGGACGCGGGCAGGCTGGTGCTGTGCGGCGGCGAGCCCGGCATCGGCAAGACGAGGCTCGCCCAGGAGCTGGCCGGGCACGCGCTCGCGCTGAGCCGCGAGGTCGTGTGGGGGCACTGCGTCGAGACGTCGGGGGCACCGGCGTTCTGGCCGTGGCGGCAGGTGCTCAGGGCCGCGGGCGCCGACCCGGACGCGGTGCTGGCCCACGACGCCGAGGTGCCGCAGGACAGGTTCCGGGTGTTCGACGCGGTCGCGTCCGCGCTGGACCGCGACGGGCTGGTGATCGTGGTCGAGGACGTGCACTGGGCCGACGAGGCGTCGTTGCTCGTGCTCGCACACCTCGCCACCCAGCTGCGGAACGTGCTGATCTTCGCGACGTTCCGCGACCCGTGCCCGGCGGTCGCGGACCTCATGCGCTCGGCGGTCCGCATCGACCTGCACGGGCTGTCCGCGGACGAGGTGGCGGAGCTGACCGGACCGGAGCACGCCGCCACGATCACGGACCTGACCGGCGGGAACCCGTTGTTCGTCACGGAGATCGCCCGCGCGGTGCAGGACGGCACGTGGCGCCCGGACCAGCCGCCGCGCAGCGTCCGCGACATCGTCACGGCACGGCTGGGCCGGCTCGGTGCCGACGCCCGCGCGCTGATCACGACGGCGGCGCTGATCGGCCGCGACTTCGACGCCGACCTCGCCGCGGCGGCGTCCGGCGTGCCGATCAGCGCGCTGGACGAGGCCACGACGTTGATCGACGCGACGGGCCACCGGTTCGTGCACGCGCTGACCCGTGACGCCGTGGAGGCCTCGATCGGCACCGCCGAGCGCCGCGCGATCCACCGCCGGATCGCCGAGGCGATGACCGGGAGCCGGCACTACGCCGAAGTCGCCCGGCACTGGACCGCTTGTGGCGAACCGGGAAAGGCGCGGGACTGGACGATCCGCGCGGCCCAGGACGCGGTGCGGCGGCTGGCCTACGAGGAGGGCGCACGGCTCTACCGAACTGCATCGTCCATTGAGGACAGTTGCGAGGTGCAGGTCGCGCTGGGCCGGGCCGCCTACTTCGCGGGGGACCTCGCCGGGTGCGTGCGGGCCGCCCAGCGCGCCGCCGAGCTGGCGCGGACCCCGGAGCAGGTCGCGGAGGCCGCGCTGGTGCTCGAAGCCGCCCCCGGTGCCGGGGTGAACGCGGTGGCGACCCCGTTGTGCGACAACGCACTCCGCCTGCCCGTCAGCCCCGCCACCCGTGCCCGGCTGCTCGCCCAGCGCAGCCACCTCGCGTTCTACCGCGGCGAGCAGCACCGCCTCGACGAGCTCAGCGGCGAGGCGCTCGACCTGGCCCGGCGCAGCGGCGACGACCGCGCGCTCGCCGAGGCCCTGCACGCCCGGCAGGAGGCCTGCCCCGGTCCGGCCGGTCGCGCGGAACGGCTCGGGCTCGCCACCGAGATGATCGGCCTGGCGCACCGCACGCGCAGCCCGCGCGGTGCCATGTGGGGGTCGCTGTGGCGGATCCACGCGTTGATCGAGAGCGGCGAACTCGCGGCCGCGCAAGAGGAACTGCCCGCGTTGCGGCTGGCGTGCGAACGCGTCGGCGGCGAGGTGCCGCGGTGGCACCTGGAGGTCGTGACGGCGTGCCTGGCCCAGGCGCAGGGCCGGTTCGCCGAGGCGCGCGAGGTCGGCCGCAGCGCCTACGACCGCATGCGGGTGATCGAGCGCGAACCGGCGTCCGGTGCGTACTTCGCGTTGCAGTGCGGGCTCGCGTGCCACCTCGGCCCCACCGAGGACGGCCTGGCGCTCGCGCGGCACTTCCACGACCCGCCACCGCGGTTCCGGTTGATGTCGAAGCTGACGCGGGCGTTCCTGTTGCTGCGCGCGGGTTTCCGCGACGAGGCACTGGAGTGGTACCGCCGTTGCGGCCCCATCGGCGAGTGGGACCTGCCGGCGTTCTTCGTGGTGCCGGGCCTGGTCGACGCCGTGCTCGTCACGTCCGGTCTGGGGCTGCTCGACGACCTCGCGGAGATCCTGCCCAGGCTGGAGGTGTTCCGCGGTGAGCACGCGGCCGGCAACGGCGTCGCGTACATGGGTCCGGTCTCGCTCGCGCTGGGCCGCGGCCACCTGGCGCTCGGGAAGCTCGACCTGGCCGTCGCCGACCTCACCACCGCGGTCGACGAGGCGGCACGCGCGGGCGCGGCGGCGTTCGCGGCCGAGGCCCGCTGGCACCTGGCGTCCGCGTTGCGTGGTTTGGGCGAGGATGCCGATGCCGTGCAGCGCGCCGCCGACCGCGCGATCCGTGCGTTGGGCATGACCGGCTTCACGACGGTCGACCTGAGCAGTCGCGAGCACGAGGTCGCGAGCCTCGTCACCGAGGGCCTGACCAACCGGCAGATCGCGCAGCGCCTGGTGATCTCGGAGCGGACCGCGCAGAACCACGTCCAGCACATCCTCACCAAGCTCGGCTTCAGCACGCGCAGCCAGATCGCGGCGTGGATGAGTACCCACCCGAGTACTCCGGCGGATGGCCCACCAGCGCGAACTCCCTAGTTTTCTGAGCCACACGACCCCAGGAGGAATACCATGTGGCTCACCATCGCTACCCCGCCCGTGCACTCGCTCGACAAGCTCGACAAGGTCATGGGCTCGGTCACCCCGGACGGCCTGCGCGCCCGCTACGCCTGCCAGACCGACGGCAAGTTCCAGATCATCGCCGTGTGGGACTCGGAGGAGCACGCCGAGCGGTTCTTCCACGAGACCCTCGGCCCGGTGCTGGCACGCGTCCTCGGCCCGGAGCCCTCGGGGGCGGGCGGCTTCCACCGCGGCATGGAGGTGCTGCGGGAGTTCATCCCGGCCAACGCCGGGTAACCGGCTCGCATGCGACCAGTACAACGAGCTTCGGCGGTGGTCGGCGCGGCGTTCCTGCTCGTCGGGGTGCTCGGGTTCGTCCCCGGGATCACCACGCACTACGACGAGCTGCGCTTCGCCGGCCACTCCGGTGCCCTGCTCCTCGGCCTCTTCGCGGTGTCCGTGCTGCACAACCTCGTGCACCTGCTGTTCGGGATCCTCGGCCTGCTCGCCGTGAGGCTGCCCGGCACGGCACGGCTGTTCCTGATGGCGGGCGGCGGCCTCTACGTGCTCCTGTGGGTGTACGGCTCGGCGATCGGCGAGCACACCCGCGCGAACTTCCTGCCGGTCAACACCTCCGACAACTGGCTGCACCTGGGCCTCGGCGCCGCGATGATCCTGCTGGGCATCGCCGTGACCGCGGCCGAACGCGCGCGCAGCGACTCCCCCGTCAATTGAGCGTCGCGATCGAGATGTTCAGCGCGCCCGCGAAGCTCACCCACGCCAGGTAAGGCACCAACAGCATCGCGGAGACCCTGCTGCGCCACGAGAACACGGCGATCAACGCGACGATCGTCAGCCACAGCAGCACGATCTCCGCGAACGCGGCCTCGTACCAGCCGAGGCCGAAGAACAACGGCGTCCACAGCGCGTTCAGCACCAGCTGCACGCCGAACAACGCCAGCTCCGGCCGGGTCGCCCCGCGCCGCCACGCCAGCCAGCCGGACACCGCGATCAGCCCGTACAGCACCGTCCACACCGGACCGAAGAGCCAGGCGGGCGGCGCCCAGTCCGGCCGCCGCAGCGCCAGGTACTCCGCGCCCGCGGAGAGCGAGAACAGCGACCCGACCGCGGCGGTCACGACCACCGCGGCGAGGAAGACGAACAGCACGCGCACGGGGTGGTGGCGCAACGGCAACGCGGTCATGAGGTACTCCCGGCAGGCAGGGCGCGGACGATGGCGAGCACCGTGGCACGGCTGGGGGCCGCCCGTTCGGCGTCGTCGAGCAGGGACAGTTCGTCGGCCAGCACGGCCTCGCGGATCGCGTCGAACCGGCCGGGCAGCTCCCGCCGCAACGCCTCCACCAGCCGGCCCCGCAGGGCACGTCCGGCGGGGTCGTCGGAGGGCAGCACCCGCCAGTGCGCACGCAGAACGCGCTCGGCCACGTCGTCGCCACCGACCGCCCACAGCAGGCGGATCATCCGGTCGGCGAGGCTCACACCGAGCAGTCTAGATTCGATTCAAAATCGTTTCAACGGCGGTGGTGAGCGCGTCCACCCGCTGGACCTCGCCCGGGAGCGGCACCGCGTCCCAGCCCGGCCCCGCGACCAGCACCGGAGTGCCCTCGAGCCGGTCCAGCGGCACCTGCTCCGCATACACCCGATCGTGGGCCCACACGAACACCACGCGCGGCTTCAGCCGGCTCGCCGCGCTGACCAGCGCCGCGGCGGGCACGCGGGCACCGAGGTTGCGTGACGCGTGCCCCCGCTCGGCGAGCGCGGCCGCCAGCACGTCCAACGGCAGGCTGTGCTGCTCGTCCGGCGCACACGCCAGCAGCACCGCGGGCTCCCCCAGCGCCACCCCGGACACCCGCATCGCGTCGGAGATGCTGCCGCTCGCGACGTGCTCGACCTCGACCCCGCAGGAGGCCGACGAGACCCGCTCGCCCAGCTCGACGAGGAACGGCATCAGCACCGCGTCCCACGTGTGCACGACACCGTGGCGGGCGATCAGGCTCACGGCCACCCTGCGCATCCGTGCCGCGTCGAGCTGGTCGGCGGCCGCCCAGAAGTCGGGGTCACCGGCCGGGGTCAGAGACGCCGCCGCCGACGCGGGCGCGACACCGGACTCGGTCAGCTCGACCATGCGCTTGAGCCGCGCGACGTCGTCCTCGTTGTAGCGGCGGTGCTTGCCCTCGTGCCGCGTGCTGGGCCCCAGGCCGTAACGGCGGTCCCACGTGCGCAGGGTCGTCGGCGAGATGCCGAGCATCCGCGCGACCGCTCCGGCACTCCACTCCACCCGCTCACCTCCGCTGCAACGATCCTGAATCGTAATGCGCGCCGCCGCTGAGTACGCGGGGAGCTTTCGTTCACTCCTAGCGCACGCAAGGACCCCACGTACCTCAGCTCACCGCCACCGATCACTGCCCCAACCCGCCCAACCCCGAACGCACGCGGGGAGCTTTCGTTCACTCCTTGCGCACGAAAGGGCCCCGCGTGCGGCAAAGAAGGCGGGGGTCAGGCGGTGTTCAGGCGGCGGCGCTGGTCTGCGTCCAGGGGTAGGTCGAGGGCGGCCAGGCACTCGTCGAGCTGGGTGACCGAGCTGACGCCCAGTACCGGCAGGACCGGCGGGTCACCGCCCAGCAGCCACGCCAGCACGACCTGGTTCGGCGTCGCGCCCAGCTCGTCGGCCACGTCGTTCAGGACTGCCAGCCGCCGCCTGCTGTCCTCGTGGTCGTACTGCTCGGGCAACGGCCGGTCGGACCGCGTGTACGCGCCGGAGAGCAGCACCGAGTAGCCGAGCACCGTCAGGTCCGGTTCCGAGCGCGCGTAGTCGAGCATCTCGTCGCTGATGTGCGGGTTGGCACCGAACTCGGCACCGGGGCGCGGCCGCAGGTAGGTGTGGCGCTGCTGGACGCAGGTGAACCCCGGCAGCCCCTGCGCGTGAGCGATCTCCCTGGCCTGCGCGACCCGCCACGCCGCGTGGTTGCTGCACCCCGTCACGCGGACCAGGCCGTCGGTGACCAGCGAGGCGAAGGTGGCGACCGTGTCGGGCAACGGTGTGCGGCGGTCCTCGATGTGGGCGTAGTACACGTCGACGTGGTCGGTGCCGAGGCGGCGCAGGCTGGCCTCGGCCTGCGCGCGCACGACCTCGTGGGAGAGGCCCTCCGCGTGTTCGGGCCAGGCGGCACCCGGCGGGTCGGGCAGCGCGCCGACCTTGGTGGCGAGCACGACCCGGTCGCGGGCCTTGCGGGACGCCAGCCAGCGGCCCAGCAGTTCCTCGCTCTCGACCCCGGTTCCGCCGGGCACCCAGAACGAGTACGTGTTCGCCGTGTCGATGAACGTGCCACCGGCGTCGAGGAACCGGTCGAGGACGGCGAACGCGCGTTCCTCGTCGACCGTCGTGCCGAAGTACATGGTGCCCAGGCACAGCGCGCTCACGCCGAGCCCGGAGCCGCCATCGGACAGCATCCGGGTTTCCACGTCTTCTTCCCCCAGGAAAAAGCCTCGGACCGTCCGGATCGGACGGTCCGAGGTGGACGAACTACTTCTTCTTGCCGGAGAACAACTCCTTGAGCTGCGTGCCGCGCCGGCGCAGGCCCCACTTCGTCACGCGGATCAGCGCCTCGCGGACGATGTTGCCGCTCATCTTCGACTCGCCGAACTCGCGCTCCTGGAACGTGATCGGCACCTCGCGCACGCGGAACCCGAGCTCCAGCGTCCGCCACAGCAGGTCGATCTGGAAGCAGTAGCCGGCGGAGGCGACCGAGGCGAGGTTCAGCTTGCGCAGGGTGTCCGCGCGGAACGCCCGGTAGCCGCCCGTCATGTCGCGGATGTTCGCGCCCAGCGCCAGTCGCGAGTAGAGCGAGCCGCCCAGCGACAGCAGCTTGCGCTGCGTCGGCCAGTTCACGACCTCGCCGCCGGGCACCCAGCGCGAGCCGAGCACGAGGTCCGCGGACGGCAGCGCGTCGAGCAACCGGTGCAGCTGCTCCGGCGCGTGCGAGCCGTCGGCGTCCATTTCGCACACGACGCCGTAGTCGCGTGCGAGCGCCCACTGGAAGCCCGCGACGTACGCGGCGCCCAGGCCGGCCTTCTCGGTGCGGTGCATCACGTGGACGCGCTCGTCGGCGGCGGCCATCTCGTCGGCCAGCTGGCCGGTGCCATCGGGGCTGCCGTCGTCGACCACCAGCACGTGCACGTCGGGCAGTGCCGTGTGCAGTCTCTTGACGATCTTTCCGATGTTGTCCCGCTCGTTGTAGGTCGGGATCACCACCAGCACCTGCCCGAGATCGTGGTCAGGCTGCTGCGCCATTCGAGTCCTTCCGTCGTCGGATGAGGCCGAGCGCCAACGCGGCCAGGCCCGCAGCGGTCAGCACCCACTCGGGCCAGGCACCCAGCCAGGTCGCCAGCGTAGTCTGTGACCGCAGCGGCAGTGTCGCGACCAGGGCTCCCGGTTCGAAAAGCCCAGTCTTCTGAGTGACGGAACCGTCGGGCTGCACGATCGCGCTCACCCCCGACGTGGCCGCCACGACCACGGCCCGGCCGTGCTCCACGGCACGCACGCGCGACATGGAAAGCTGCTGGTAGGTCATCTCCGTGTAGCCGAACGTGGCGTTGTTCGTCGGGATCGCGATGATCGTCGCGCCGGCCTTCACGGAGTCGCGGACGACTGAGTCGAACGCCACTTCGTAACACGTGTCCAGCGCGACCTTCGCGGGCCCCATGACGAAACCGTCCGGGTCCGAACCGGGCTGGAAGACGCCCGCGCGGTCCACGGTGGACGTGAACAGCCGGAAGAACGACCGCATCGGCATCGTCTCGCCGAACGGCTGGAGCTTGCGCTTGGTGTAGGTGTCGGTGGGCCCCTTCTCGGGGTCCCACAGCACCATCTGGTTGCGCGGCAGCCCGTCGCGCCGGTCGATCACCACGGCGCCCACCGCGATCGGTGCCTTGATCGCCTTCGCGGCCGTGTCGATCACCGCGGCGGCGTCGGCGTTGCGGAACGGGTCGATGTCGGACGAGTTCTCCGGCCAGATCACGACGTCCGGCTGCGTCACCTTGCCCGCGGCGACGTCCGCCGCGAGTTCGATCGTCCGCTTGGCGTGGTTGTCGAGCACCGCGCGGCGCTGGGCGTTGAAGTCGAGCCCGGCGCGCGGCACGTTGCCCTGGATGGCGGCGACCGTGACGGTCCCGGCGGAGGCGTCGGCCCCGACCGGCACCACGAACCCGACCAGCAGCGGCACCACGACCAGCGGCAGGCCCAGCTTCCAGTTCCTGACCGACCAGAACAGCCCGAACCCGGTCAGCACCACCGCGAACGACACCAGCGGCGCGCCACCGAGCGACGCGAGCGGCAGGTACCAGCCCTCCGGCTGCCCGAACGCGATCTTGCCCCAGGTGAAGCCACCGAACGGGAACACGCCGCGCAGCGCCTCGTCCGCCACCCACAGGCACGCCGCCCACAGCGGCCACCCCGGCACCCGCGAGACCGCCGCCATCGCCGTCGTGCCGATGGAGATCATCAGCGCGCACGCCAGCGCCAGCGGCAGCCACGCGATCAGCCCGACGAACTCACCGGTCCACCGCAGCAACGGCACCATGAACCCGAGCCCGAACAACAGCCCGTAGCCGAACCCGGCCCGCGCCTTGCGGCCGTGGAGCGTCCACGCCAGCAACGCGAACCCGACCGGCGCCAGGAACCACAGCGGACGCGGCGGGAAGCTCAGGTAGATCAACGCGCCGCCGCCGACGGCGAGTGCGGCGCGCAACAGCACCGGGCTGCTCAACCGTCGTCGGCGAGCGGGCAATTCCGGCGATTCCGGCGCGATGGGGGGTGCTACCACCCGATCAGCCTACGAGGCCAGGAGTACACAGGACGTATGACCTACGTGGATCTTGTCCTCGAAAAGCTTTCCACGGATGGCGATCGCGAGGCGCTGGTCGGCGGCGACACCCGCCTCACCCGTTCCCAGGCCCGCGACCTGCTGTTTCGACTCGCCGACGGGCTTGTCCGGCGCGGGGTGAGGCCCGGCGACGGTGTGGCGGTGTACGTCGGCAACACCCCCGAGGCCGTCCTGCTCAACCTCGCCGTCCACCTGCTCGGAGGGCGGCTGGTGTACGTGCCGCCGGAGCCCGGTACCGCCGAGCTGAAGGCCCTGATCGAGCGCGCGGACGTCGCCGCGGTGGTGGTCGACCCGTCGTTCGGCACGCAGGTCGACGGCTGGCACCTCCAGGACCTCCCCGGCAACCCGGTCGAACGCGACCCCGCGCCGGAGTTCGCGACGGTCTTCTACACGGGCGGCACGACCGGCCTGCCGAAGCTCGCGGTGCACCCGTCCCGCAAGACGGGGCTGTGGGAGACGCGCGCGAGCCTGCCCCCGATGAACCTGCTCTCCAACACCCTCATCACCCACGGCAGCGGTGCCGGCGCGACGATGACCGCGTTGCTCACCGGGTCGAAGCTCGTGCTGGGCCCGTCGACGTTCGACGCGGACACGTTCGTGCGCCTGGCCCGCGACGAGCAGATCAACATGACGATCTTCGTGCCGCCGATGATGTACGAGGTGCTCGACCACCCGGACTGCCCCGGCCCGCAGTTCCACGTGATGGTCGGCGGGTCGCCGCTCGCCCCGAAGCGCCTGCGGCAGGCGATCGAGAAGTGGGGCCCGGTCGTCAACCAGGGCTACGGCATGACCGAGGCCCACGCCATCACGATGATGCCCGCCTCCGAGGTCGACCTCGACCGTCCGGACACCCTGCGCACGGTCGGCAAGCGCAACCCCCTCACCGAGGTCGAGATCCGCGACGGCGACGTGTGGGTGCGCGGTCCGTTCGTCATGGAGGGCTACTGGGGTGAGCCGCCGTTGAGCGAGACCAGCGACGGCTGGTTCAACACCGGCGACATGGGCTACTTCGACGACGAGGGCTACCTCTACCTCAACGACCGCAGCAAGGACGTCATCGTCACGGGCCGGACGTCGGACAACGTCTACTCACGGCTGCTTGACGACTTCGTGGTCACGCTTCCCGGTGTCCGCCAGGCGGCGGCGGTCGCGCAGCCGGATGACGCACTCGGCGAGGTGGTCCACCTGTTCCTGGTCACCGACGGCTCGGATGTCGATGTCGACAGGATTCGTGCTTCGGTTGTCGCCGAACTGGGCGAGCTTTACCAGCCCAGGGGCGTGACGATCGTCGATCAGCTGCCTCTGACGAAGGTGGGAAAGGTCGACAAGCGCAAGCTTCGTTCCCAGTTTCGGTAAGGTTCAGGGCAAACCAGGAGGTGACGGATGCCCCGTCCAAGCGTGGAAGCCGAACGCAAGGCGCAGATCCTCGCGTCCACCTGCAAGGTGATCGCGGCCACCGGCTTCCGTCATCTCCGGGTGTCCGACGTCGCCAAGGACGCGGGCGTCTCCGGCGGCACGGTGCACTACTACTTCGAGACCAAGCGCGAGCTGACCGACGCCGCGTTCGAGCACTGCTTCGAGCAGTCGGTCAGCCGCCGCCGCTGGATCCTCGAGTCCGACGAACCGCCGTTGTCGCGCCTGCGCATGGTCGTCGAGTCGTACCTGCCGGAGGGTGCGGAAACGGTCGAGGCGTGGAAGGTCTGGGCCGAGCTGTGGGTCGAGGCCATCCGCAACCCCGAGCTGCAGGAGCTCAACGAGCGCTTCTACGGCGAGTGGCGCGACATCGTGGCGAGCATCTTCCGCGACGGCCAGGCTTCCGGCGACATCCACAACTCCGGTGACCCGGTCGAGCTGGCGAACATGATGGTCAGCATGCTCGACGGCCTGGCGCTTCAGGTCTTGGCGGGCTCGAAGGCCATGACCGTGGACGCCATGCGCACCACCTGCCTGAGGTTCGTCGACCAGCTCTCCACGGCGCCGGTCGGGTAGCCGAGCCCGCTCGTCAGCAGGCACAGCACGATCAGCAACGCCACCGGCGTGCGCGTGAAACCCAGGAACAGCAAGCCTTTCGGCACCGGCACGGTCTCCGCGAACCGCTGCGCCTCGCTCAGCAGCAACCCGGCGAACATCAGGAACACCACCGCGAGCGGCAACGTCCGGCCGATCGCGGCCACCACGACGAGCGACCCGCTCGCGACGAGCACGAGCGCCGCCGTGAACCACCAGTGGTGCGGCGAGTGCCACGGCCCTTTGGCCGATCGCGCCATCAGCCAGTCGCCGAACAGGATCGCGATGGTCGTGAGCACCAGCACCCGCATCGCGGTCAGCACGCCCTGGCCGTCGGGTTCGTAGGCCATCGGCACGTAGGCGACTCCGAGCGCGACGAGCGGCGTGACCGCGAGCCCGCGCGCCACCCGCAGCACCGCCGGCCGCTGCCGCGCGTCGGGCCGCATCGCGACCCTGGCCCTGGCCCGCTCGGCCTCCCCGATCTTGGACCGCGCGGCCTCCGCGTCACCCTGCTCCCACACCACCCACACCAGCCCGAGCGCCACGACCACGCCGAGCACCACCGCGTACCCGGTCAGCTGCCGCGGCCCGTAGACCCAGCCGACGGCCCCGACCAGCACGCACAACCCGAGCCGGATCAACGACCCCAGCTCCGGCCGCGCGCTGCGCCAGGTCTTCTGCGGCCACGACGTGAGCACCAGCCGCCGCATGACGAACCAGACGCTCGCGCCCAGCGCCACGGCCGCCGTCCACATCGCGAGCCCGACCCCGGGCTGCCGCAACGACCTCGTGTCCCCGAACAGCAGCACGGCCGTCACGATCGCGACGACGGTGGCCGGAATCCTGAGGCGCCCCAACGCCCACAGGTGCTCGCGCACCCACCGGTCGCGGTTGCGCCAGGCCGACTCGGCGGCGATCAGCGCCAGCAGCCCGAGCGCCCCGCAGCCCACCGGGCTGCCCGCGAGCTGCGACAGCGCCAGCACGGCGATCGGCACCGCCCGCGGCACCGGGCTGTCCGCGAGCGTGAGGCTGCGCAACGGCGACGGCTGCGCTGTTCGTTCCTTGGTCCTGAGCCACTGCCAAGCACGCCAGAGCAGTGGGACGTACACCGCCATGAAGACCACGTCGACAAGGAGATTGACGTTCATCTCGGCTCCCCAAGGTTCGGGACAACCGTGACGTCGCAGGTCAGAGCCTCGGGGTTACCTGCTGTAACACGTCCGGGTGAAATCAGGGTTCGTCCCCGATGCAACACGTGGACCAACAGGCGCATTGTGGGTATATGACCACGACAGTCGCATTGAGCAGGCCCAGGACCAACCGGATGATCGCGGGTGTGTGCGCGGGACTCGCCCAGCGCTGGGGCATGAAGGCGGGCACCGTGCGCCTGCTGTTCCTGCTGTCCTGCCTGCTGCCGGGACCGCAGTTCGTCGTCTACCTCGTGCTCTGGGTGATGATCCCCGACCGCGGCTACTGACCGATCACCACCACCCGCGCCCAGTCGGGCGGTGAGTCCGGAACGTAGTCGGGATCGTCCTCGTTCGCCTGGCTTTCTCGCGGGAACAGCCCCACGACCGTCCGGCACGACGGTCTCGTGTCAGGCCAAGGGGTTTGCCCGTCGGTCAGGGCGACCACGACGTCCGGTCTCGTGCGCAGCGCCTTGGCGAAAC
The DNA here is from genome assembly GCF_040609115.1 of Lentzea sp. NPDC004782. Classification (NCBI taxonomy): domain Bacteria; kingdom Bacillati; phylum Actinomycetota; class Actinomycetes; order Pseudonocardiales; family Pseudonocardiaceae; genus Lentzea; species Lentzea sp. NPDC004782. Next base: position 59,749 of record NZ_JBEXJN010000007.1, on the reverse strand, counting down.
CGGCGCGGAGATCCGTGCCGCCACCGCCCACCAGCGGGATCCCTTCCGCACGGCACAACGGATGGGTCACGTGGGCGGCGGCGTCGCACGACAGCACCGAGACCAGGTCGCGCCGTCCGCCGACCGCGCGGACGATCGCGGCGATCTCCAGCAGCGCACTGCCCAGTTCGGCGTCGCTCACCGACCCGGAGGTGTCGACGATGACGACGACGCGGGGCGGCCGCCGCCGCAGGCTCGGCAGCACGACTCCGGGCAGGGCGGCGGACCGGCGTGAGGGCCGGCGGTAGGTGTAGTCCTCCCCCGCGCCGGGAGCGGAGACGGCGGACCGGACCGCGGCGCCCAGCAGGTCCCGCCACGGTTGCGGCGGGTGGAACGCTTCTTCCGCCCACCGCTTCCAGCCCTTGGGGACGCTGCCGGGAAAGGCCGTGATCCCCTGCGCCACCCGGAACCGGACGGCGTCGCGTTCGGAGTCGCTGAGCCCGTGCGCGCCGTCCGGTCCGAGGTCCCAGTCCCGTTCCAGCCCGTCGGCGCCGCTGCCGCAGTCCAGCCAGGTGAACGCGTTGGTGTGCGGGCCGAGCCGGAACTGGCGCAGGTAGTCCTCCATCAGCTCACCCGGCCGCAACCTGAGCAGATCCGGCAGGACGGCACCCTCCGGGCAGGCCAGCCCGTCACCGAACACGTCGTCGTTGATCTCGCAGTCGGCGGCGATGTTCATCCGCAGCCGCTCACCCGGCCCGCTCAGCTCGTGCGCGACGGCGAACCGGTCGCCGCGCCCGTGGTGGTCGCGCAGCAGGTGGGAGACCTCGTGCACCCACACCCCGGCGAGCTCCTCCACCGGCGTGCGGTCCACGAACCCCGGCGAGACGTAGCAGCGCCAGTGCCGGTCCACGGCCATCGTCGGGACCTGCCGCGACTCCACCACGTGCAGCGCGAACAACGCCGTCGCCAGGTAGGGACGGCACCGGACCGCGTGCAGCCGCGCGGCGAACAGCTTCTCGGTGTCCATGATCACGCGGCCACCACGCGACCGGCCCGCTGCCCCACCGAGATCGCCCCGGCCAGCTGCTCGATCTGCTCGGGCACCTGCCAGTCGTCCCGGCGCAGCGCGGCGAGCGTGGCCGCGGGAACGACCACGAGGTCAGGTGCCCCGGTCTGCAGTGCCAGCACCAGCAGTGACCACGCCGCGTTCCAGCGCGCCTCCTCCGGCCGCTTCCGCACCGCCTCCACGACCCCGTCGAGCACCACCTGACGCAGGTCGCCGCGCTCGGGCAGCACAGCGTCCGCCGGGTTCGCCAGCAGCACCTCCGGGTCCGGCAGGTCCATCCGGTCGAGGCTCGCCAGCAGCTCCAGGCCGGGACCGTCCCCCACCGCGCCCCGCACCAGCACCGACAGCACCTCCCGTTCGGTGCCCGCCGCGGTCGCGAACGCGATCAGCCGCAGCGCCACGTCCCAGCTGCGCGGCGACGGCCAGGCGCCACCCCGGCGCACCTCGTTCTTCGGCAGCTGGTGCACGAGTCCCGGCCGCGCGGCCAGCAGCCCGCACACCGCCCGCCGGGCGAACGCGACGGAGTCCGGCAGTCGTTCCGGATCCAACCGCGGCAGCTCCGCCTTCGGCCACGTGCCGCCGAGGCCCCGCACCACCACGTCGTGGTCGTGCTTCCACTGCAGATGCACGAACCGGTTGGCCAGCGGCGGGCTCAGCTCCCAGCCGTCGGCGGCGGACGACCGAGGGTTGGCGGCGGCCACGATCCGGACACCGGGCGGGAGCTTCAGGGCACCGATCCGGCGTTCCAGCACCACGCGCAGCAGCGCGGCCTGCACGGCGGGCGGCGCGGTGGACAGCTCGTCCAGGAACAGCAGCCCGTGGCCGGCTTCGACCAGGCGCACGGCCCAGTCGGGCGGGGCCATCGCCACGCCCTGCGTCGCGGGATCGTCGCCGACCACGGGCAGACCGGCGAAGTCGGAGGGTTCGTGCACGCTGGCGATCACCGTGGTCAGCGGCAGTTCGAGCGCGTCGGCGAGCTGGGTGAGGGCCGCGGTCTTGCCGATGCCCGGCTCGCCCCACAGCAGCACGGGCAGGTCGGCGGACACGGCCAGGGTCAGGGCTTCGAGCTGGGTGTCGGTGCGTGGCTCGGTGGTGGTGTCGCCGAGCAGGGCGAGGAGGTCGGCGGCGGTGGCCAGTGGGCGCGCGGAAGTCATGTATGCGTTCACCTTGGGGTCGGGTCGGAGCGCTTGCGAGGTGGATGAAGGGCGCCTTCATCGACGTCAGGTGGATGAAGGCGCCCTTCATCCACCTGACGTCGTGAGCGCTCAGACGTCAGTAGAAGAGGGGTTGGCGCTGGCGAGTGCGTCGGCTCGGACGGCGAAAGTCCTTTGTGGACGGAGGAGGGCAGGTGCCGGCCAGTCCCGTGCGGTACAAGCCGTGCGCCACCTTGCGTTCCGCCGCCGTCTGCAGCTCGTCGCGCAACGCTCCCTCACGCAGGAGAGCGTCCGGTCCGAGCAGCTCTTCGACGACGGCTAGGGCACCGGCGGTGTCGCCGTGGTCGAGCCGGGCGCGCACGTCCACGAGGTTCTCCGGCTGCCGGTGTGCCAGGTCGATCTTCTGCAGGCACGGCAGCGGCGTACCGCCCAGCGCGGCCAGCAGCTCCTCGCGCCGGATCTCGGCGGGGTCGTGGTCCAGCGGGACGAGCACGCCGTTCACGATGCCGATCCGGTGCGTGGCGCCACGGCAGTCGACGAGACGCGAATCCGTTGCGGTGCCGGGACTTCGCGACGTTCCGGCCGCGAGCGCCGACGCGACCAGCGGGTGCAGGCGGTCGGCGTCGATCAACCCGGCGTGCAGCAGCTCGACGTCCGGCGGCAGCCAGGTCGACGCGTCCGGCAGCTCGACCGGGGCACCGGGCGCGTCCGGATTGAGGATCAGCCGGCGCCGGGCGCCGAGCCGCACGACGACGGGTGCGTCGGCGCGCAGCAGCACCGCCTCGGCCAGCCAGCGGATGGCGGGGTCGTCGTCCGGACTGCCGGACCGTTCGCGCAGCTCAGCGGTCCTGCGCGCGTCCCAGAGGTGGCGGTGCAGGTCGAGGCGGAAACGCCGGCTGGGATGCGGATGGGGATGCCCTCGCGCGCCCGACAGAGGGCTGGCCGGATCCCACAGCGCGAGGCTGATCCGCTGACCGGCGTCCGCCCACGCGGGCGGTGTGCGCGCCACGAGGTGCAGAGAGCCGTACCGGGCCAGGGACACGGTGAGGCCGGGGCGCAGCAGGCCGTCAGGGCTGATTCGCGGGAAGTGCCAGCGCAGCAGGTCGGGAGCGAGCTGACGGAGATCGGCGCGGACCATTGCCACGCACTCGCTGCCGTGGGTGCGTCCCACGGCACGCAGGTTCAGATCCACGTCGACCCGCGCGGCAGCGCAGGCCCCGGACCAGTCGCCCACCGCACGGCGGGCGGTCGCGGACTCGATCATCGACGTCGGCACGGCGAACGCGCGCACGTGCGACCAGAAAGTGAGGCGGGAGTGGTCGTTCGCGATCCGGTGGTGCATCAGCACTCACCTTTGGCGAACGAGACCCCCGATCTGCTCCAGGAGGTGATCATCGCCGCAACCGTAGCACCGAGCGCAAGTGCCTTTCAGGCGTTCACGAGGCGAAGGAAAGCCTCCCACGCCTTCGGGCTCACCGGCACGTGGGCGACGGGCGCCTTGGAGTCCCGGATGCCGATACCGCGCCCGACCTCGACGCAGTCCTGGTCGGTCGGGCTGTAGCTGCTCTTCCGCCACTCGGCCATCCGAGTCGCCTCCTCAGGACACGATGCTGGTGATCAACTCCCTCGATTCTTCCTTACCGAGCGCCGCCCGGTCCATGGCCTTCAACACATCCTGGTAGAGCCCGATCGATGCCTTGTCCTCGAGAAACAGTGCCGAGTTCAGGCTGCCCTGGTAGACGACCGGCTCGTACTTGTCGAACTTCAACAGGGTGAAGTCACCAGTGAGCGCACGACCGGCGGGCAGGATCCGAAGGCTGATGTAGGGCCGGACCAGCATTCGCAACAGCTCGTGCAGCTGCTCTGCCAGCACATCGGCACCACCTACCGGCGAATAGAGCACCGGCTCGTACACGTAGAAGACGAACTTCTTGTGTCCCGCCACGATGCCTCGCCGCTCTATGCGAGCCGCCACCCACTCCTCGATGTCCTCGTCCTTGACGAAAGGCGAGTCCTCAGCGGCGGCGCGCGCGTACGACTCGATCTGCAGAAGTCCGGGGAGGAACAGCGAACTCCAGATCACGATCTCCTTGGCGAGTCGCTCGTGCTGGATGAGCGTCCGAACATGTGGCGGCAGCACCGATTCGTAGAGCTGGAGCCAGCCTTTCTCCCGCGACTCCAGGAAGAGCCCCTTCAGGTACTGGAACTCGTCCGGCCCCACGCCACACACGCCCAGCAGGTACGTGAACTCCTCCAGGGAGGTGCCGCCCTTGCCGTTGACCAGATCCGACAGCTTGGCGTGCTCCCAGCCGAGCCGTCGGGCCAGCTCAGCCTCCTTCAGACCGGTCCGGGCGATCATGGCGCGGAGGCACTCGCCGAACTCGCGTCCCAGCACAGTGGACACTCTCTTTGGCATGCCAGGAAAGTAGACCCGCCGCTCCCCCGACCTCCATCATTTCGGGCCCAAAATGACCCGAAGGAAGCAGACGTAGAAGGCTTCTACGGAATTCCGGCCAGCTCGTCCGCGACCTTCGTGAACGAGTCCGGCTCGACCCGCAACGCCCCGCGGAACGGCTGTTGCATCCCGACGCACACCACACACACGAACGCCAACACCGCCGCCGTCACACACATCTGCAGCACGTGCCGCGTTCGCCCGGAAAACCCGATGAGCAACGGGAACACGATCATCCCGACGGCCCCGGCGATCGTCCCGAACAGCATCAGCCTGCCGGTGTTGTCGAGCCCGTCGGCCTGGTCCAGTCGCTGCCGCCGCAGGTCGGTGATCTCCCGCAGCCGCTCCAGGATCCGTTCCCGCGCGCTCTTCACCGAGTCCGGTGCCGAGGGCAGCGCCAGGATCTCCGCGTGCAGCGAGGTCAGCGCCGACGCCGTGCCGGGGTCGGACCCGCCCGCCGCCAGCCGCGGCCACTCGTCGTCCGCCACCAGTTTCGGGTACGACGTCAGCAGCTGACGGACGTGGTCGCGTTGCGGTTGCGGCAGCACGCCGGTCTGCCAGCAGGCGTCCGCGACGGCGGCGGCCTCGCGGGCGGCGTTGTCCTCGGCGGTGCCGTTCTCCTCCCAGACGATCACCACGTAGAACGCCAGCGCGACGATGAACAGACCGCTGATCACCGCGCCCAGGAAGCCGCGTGAGTCCGCGTCGCGGTCGTCGGCCTGTTCGTGCGCACGGGAGCGTCCGAGCAGAAGGCAAGCCACGGCGGTGACGACCACCGACGCGATGACAACAACAAGCGCGGTCCACATGGCGTCCATCTCCGCACAGGGAGGCCGGGTTTGACCATCAAGTCCACGCTTCCCGGCGGTTTCGCCGCCCGTCGAGAGCAACCGCGGTTGATCATGCCCACCAGCGGTCCACATGGGAGCGTTAACAAGAAGTCGTTGGACACGAACAGGAGAACCGCGGCGCGAAAGTCCTCAACGGAGAGTGAGGACGGCTTGATCACCGAGCGGTGACAAGGCGGTGGAAGCGTGTCAACCTGCGTCGCATGCGTGCACCGATCCTCATCGCCGTCGTGCTGCTGGTTCCGCTGTTCACGCCCGGCTCGCCGGTCGCCGCGGCCGAGGTGTGGCACACCCAGTTCGACGAGGCGGTGCGCGGGGACGTCACGGTCGTCGGCAACGCCGTCCTGACCTGTCCGACACCGGAACAGGCCGGACCGAACCCGAAGTACCCGCCGCAGTCCTGTGTGGACGCTCAGAACCGCCGGGGCCACGGTCCTTCGGCGCAGAACAACGGCCACCGCATGTCGTGGGCCGACGTCGACGGCGACCCGTCGACGTTCGACTCCTCGGCGGCGCAGCTCACCCTCCCCGACCACGCCACGATCGCCTACGCCAAGCTCGGCTGGGCGGGCAGTGCGACCTGCCGCGACGCGACGAACCCGCCCGGCAGGCCGCAGGACCCGGTCACCCTCAACGGCGTCAAGATCAGCCCGGACCGGTTCGCCCAGGACGCGCCGGACGGACTCTCCAGCACCGACAACGCGTTCTACAGCGCAGAAGCCGACGTGACCCGGTTGATCAGGAGCGGGGTCGTGACGGTCGGCAACGTCTGGGCGCCGCAGGGGTTCGACTGCTTCGGCGGCTGGTCGCTGACGGTCGTGTGGCAGGAGCCCTCCGCGCCGTTGCGGCACATCGCGGTGCACGGCGGCCATGTACGCCTTCCCACGAAACTGCCGACGCTGCGCACCCCGATCGCCCCCACGCATCCCGCGGGCGGAGTCGTCCGCGTCGGCATCACCGCCTACGAGGGCGACTGGGCCACCGACGGCGACCAGATGCTGGTCAACGACACGTCGATCGGCGGCCGGAACGCCTTCGTCTCCAACGCCCAGGGAGCGCTGCAACCCCACGTTCCCAACAACATGAGCGTCGACGCGCGCACGTTCACCCTCCCCGAGGATGCGCTGACATCCGGCACGAAGAGCGCGGAGCTGACGTTCCGGCGGGCCGAGGACGCCTACCTCGTGCAGAACATCGCCTGGTCGTTCCCGCTGCCCGAACTCGCCCTGACGACCGACCCCGAACACCCGGCCGCCCACTCCGGGGACACCGTCGCCCAGACGGCGACCGTCACCAACACCGGTGACGCCCCGGCGGCCGACGTGACGGTGTGCGGGCAGAAAATCGGCACCGTCGCCGCCAAAGCGAAAGCCTCCCGCACCTGCACGTCGCGAGCGGCCGACGCCGACTACCAGACGACCGTCTCCGCAAACGGCGCGAGCCTCGCCGGAGATCAGCTCGCCGCGCAGAAGACCGCAAAGGTCGACGTGCTGCATCCGTCATTGCGTGCGACCACAACAACCGAACCGATGACCGCTCTCCCGGGACAAGTTGTCAAATTCTCAACAACTGTGTCGAACACCGGCGACACGCCGTTGTTCAACCTCAATGCGCGCACGGCCACTAACGGCTGCACTCCGATGCAAGGCCAGTTGAACCCCGGCGCCACGTCCACTGTCGACTGCACCGCCCCCGCCGGCGACGAGTCCGGCACGCTGACCTCGACCGTCACCGCCGCCGACCGGATCGGCGGCCACGCGGAGGCGTCCGCTTCCGTGCAGGTCAGGGTGATCTACCCGCGGCTGACGATCGCCGCGGTGTGGTCGTCCGACCGCGCGGCGGACGGCGAGCAGGTCACGGTCACGACCACCGTCGGCAACCCCTCCGACCTGCCCGTCGACGACGTGAAGGTCGACGGCGAACCCGCGGCGTGCCACCGGGCGTTTCCCGTGCTGCAGGCCCGCGAGCGCGTCACCTACACGTGCCAGGTCACGGCTCCGGTGAATTCTCGGTTGACGGTGTCCAGCGCGGAGGCCGTGGGCGAAAGCGCTCTCGTCCGGATCGAGTCGCTGACCGTTGACGCTGCCCCGGTGGCGCCGCGGGCTGACGAACCGGCGCCTCCACGCCCGGTCGCAAACGTCGAACAGGTGTCGAAACCCGCCGTTGGTGGGGTGGCCGCGGTAATGGGCGTGATCGGCATGGTGATCGTCGCGAGCGCGTTTTCCGGACTCGGCAGGAGGTGAAGGCGGGAAACGATGCTTTGACATTGTGAAGTCAGGCGTGTTCCAGCGGCCCGGAATGCGGTAGAAGGACCACATGGAGATCACCGCCTTCCTGGATCGCAAGCTGGCTCGCCGGTTCCGGACGTACGACTGCGACGGCGACGGGTTCATCGGGCGCGATGACTTCACACAGGCGGCCGAGCGCACCATCAAGGCGTTCGGGTTGGCCGCCGACGCCCCCAAGGCCGTCCGGTTCCACGACACGTTGATCGAGCACTGGGAGCAGCTTTCTTCCGTCACCGGCCGGGACCACGACGGGCGCATCAGCCTGCGGGAGTACCAGCAGGCGTTCGCGGACGGGCTGCTGAAGACACCCGAGTCGTTCGAGGAGGGGTACGGGCCGTTCCTGGACGCGGCGATGGCGATCGCGGACTCCGACGGCGACGGGAAGCTGACCGTAGAGGAGCACATCACCTGGACGGGCGCGCTGTTGAACCTGTCGGAGAGCGATGCGCGCGTGATCCACGACATGCTGTCCGGCGAGGACGGACTGATGTCCACGGAGGCGTTGCTGGAGGCGATCCGGGAGTTCTACTTCTCCGAGGACCCGGCGAAGGCCGGCAACTGGCTGCTCGGGTCGTTGGACTGACGTGCTGCTCAGGACACTGCAGGAGTACGCGGCACGCGCCCAGCCGGCCGCGCACGTCGAGGAGGCCGGCGGCTGGTGGTTGCGGCACTCCCCCGGCGACGCCTGGTGGGTGAGCGCGGTGCTGCCGCACGACCGCGAGGACCGGGTCGCGCTCGCCGAGGAGTTCTGCGCCGAACGCGGCTCCGGGGTGCGGTTCCAGATCACGCCGGGGGTGTGCGCGGAAGACCTCGACGCGCGGCTCGACGGACGCGGCTACGAGCGCGGGCGCGCCATGTCGCTGCAGATCGCCTCGACGTCGGAGGTGCTGCGGCACGCCCACGCCGACGCGGGCGCGGTGACGACCAGGCCGACCGACGCGTGGCTCGCGGCGTGGCAGACGGTGACCAAGAGGGACGTCAGCGCCGAACGCGACCTGCTCAGCCGGGTCGAGCACCCGAGCGCCTACGCGTACGCCGAGGTCGACGGGCAGGTGGTGGCCGTCGGGCGGGCGGTGGCCGAGCAGGGCTGGGCCGGGGTGTTCGGGATGGCGACGTTGCCGCACGCACGGGGACAGGGCGCCGCACGGTCCGTGCTCGCCGCACTCGCCTCGTGGGCGGCCGCGCGCGAGGCGAACCACATGTACCTGCAGATGGAGAAGACGAACACGGCGGCGTTCCGGCTGTACGAGCGCACGGGGTTCCGCGAGGTCTGCACGTACCACTACCGCATCCGGGGCTGACCCCCTGGGTTGATCATGATGAAGGGCTCCTTCATCCACGTGGGGTCGATGAAGGGACCCTTCATCCCGAACTTGCACGCCGCGCAGGTTCGGCGTCCGCAACCGATCAGGAATCGAGAAGGCGGGACCGGGGGTGCGGAGTTAGGTTTTGCGCCATGACGCATGAGGCCGACACCCACGATCTGATCCGCGTGCAGGGCGCGCGGGTGAACAACCTGCGCGACGTCGACGTCGAGATCCCGAAGCGCCGCCTGACGGTCTTCACCGGCGTGTCCGGTTCCGGCAAGAGCTCGCTGGTGTTCGGCACGATCGCCGCGGAGTCGCAGCGCCTGATCAACGAGACCTACAGCGCGTTCGTCCAGGGTTTCATGCCGACCCTGCCGCGTCCCGAGGTGTACCTGCTGGAGGGCATCACCACGGCGATCCTGGTCGACCAGCAGCGGATGGGCGCCGACCCGCGCTCGACCGTCGGCACCGCGACCGACGTGAACGCGATGCTGCGGATCCTGTTCAGCCGTCTCGGCACCCCGCACATCGGTGGGCCGCAGGCGTTCTCGTTCAACGTCGCCTCGATCTCCGGCGCGGGTGCCGTGACGATCGAGAAGGCCGGCCAGAAGGTCAAGGAGCGCCGCGAGTTCTCGATCACGGGCGGCATGTGCCCCCGGTGCGAGGGCCGCGGCCAGGTCTCCGACATCGACCTCACCGAGGTCTACGACGAGTCCAAGTCGATCCTCGAGGGCGCGATCAAGGTGCCCGGCTACAACGTCGACAACCAGTGGACCGTGCAGACGTTCGCGCAGTCCGGGTTCATCGACCCGAACAAGCCGATCCGCAAGTACACCAAGAAGGAACTGCACGACTTCCTCTACCGGGACCCGGTCAAGATCAAGGTCAACGGCATCAACCTGACCTACGAGGGCCTGATCCCGAAGCTGCAGAAGTCCATGCTGTCCAAGGACCGCGAGGCGCTGCAGCCGCACATCCGCGCGTTCGTGGACCGCGCGGCGACGTTCGGCACCTGCCCCGACTGCGACGGCACGCGGCTCACCGAGGCCGCCAGGTCGTCCAAGATCAAGGGTGTGTCCATCTCGGACCTGTGCGACATGCAGATCACCGATCTCGCCGAGTGGATCCGCGGCCTGAAGGAGAAGTCCGTCGCGCCGCTGCTGGACAAGCTCGCGCACACGCTGGACTCGTTCGTGGAGATCGGCCTGGGCTACCTGTCGCTGAACCGTCCTGCCGGGACGCTGTCGGGCGGTGAGGCGCAGCGGGTGAAGATGATCCGGCACCTCGGGTCGGCGCTGACCGACGTGACGTACGTGTTCGACGAGCCCACGATCGGGCTGCACCCGCACGACATCGAGCGGATGAACAACCTGCTGCTGCGCTTGCGGGACAAGGGGAACACGGTCCTGGTCGTCGAGCACAAGCCGGAGACCATCGCGATCGCCGACCACATCGTCGACCTCGGTCCCGGTGCGGGCCGGGGCGGCGGCACGATCTGCTTCGAGGGGTCGCTCGAGGGGCTGCGCAAGAGCGGCACGGTGACCGGGCGTCACCTGGACGACCGGGCGGCGCTCAAGCCGTCGGTGCGCTCCCGCACCGGAGTGCTGGAGATCCGCGGTGCCAACAAGAACAACCTGCGCGACGTCGACGTCGACATCCCGCTCGGCGTGCTGACGGTGGTCACGGGTGTGGCCGGTTCCGGCAAGTCGTCGCTGATCCACCAGTCGATGCCGAAGGACTCCGGCGCGATCGTGGTCGACCAGACGCCGATCAAGGGATCGCGGCGGTCCAACCCCGCGACCTACACCGGCCTGCTGGAGCCGATCCGCAAGGCGTTCGCCAAGGCCAACGGCGTGAAACCCGCCCTGTTCAGCGCGAACTCCGAGGGCGCGTGCCCGAACTGCAACGGCGCGGGCGTGGTGTTCACCGACCTCGGCATCATGGCGACCATCGAGTCACCGTGCGACGTCTGCGAGGGCAAGCGGTTCGACCAGGCCGTGCTGGAGTTCAAGTTCGGCGGCAAGGACATCGCCGAGGTGCTGGCGATGCCGGTGGCCGAGGCGGTCGAGTTCTTCGGCTCCGGCGAGGCCAAGACCCCGGCCGCGCACGCGATCCTGGCGCGGCTGGCCGACGTCGGTCTCGGCTACCTCTCGCTGGGACAGCCGCTGACCACCTTGTCCGGTGGCGAGCGGCAACGGCTGAAGCTCGCCACGCACATGGCGGACAAGGGCGGCATCTACGTCCTCGACGAGCCCACGACCGGCCTGCACCTGGCCGACGTCGAACAGCTGCTCGGCCTGCTGGACCGGCTGGTCGACGCGGGCAAGTCGGTGATCGTGATCGAGCACCACCAGGCCGTGATGGCGCACGCCGACTGGATCATCGACCTCGGTCCCGGTGCCGGTCACGACGGCGGCAAGATCGTGTTCGAGGGCACGCCGGCCGACCTGGTGGCGGACCGGTCCACGCTGACCGGCGAGCACCTGGCCGACTACGTGGGTGCCCCGGCGCGCCGCCGGAAGCGCTGACCGGGTACCAAGTAGGGCATGGAGATCACGGCGTTCCTGGACCGCAAGCTCACCCGCAGGTTCGAGACCTACGACGTCGACCGGGACGGGTACGTCGAGCGGTCGGACTTCGAGCAGGCCGGTGCGCGCACCACCGCGGCGTTCGGGCTGAGCGACGACGACCTGCGGGCGAAGCGGTTCCACGAGCAGCAGCTGGGCGTGTGGGACCACCTCGTCGCCGTGACCGACACCAACGACGACGACCGGATCAGCCTCACCGAGTACAAGACGGCGTTCGCGCGGCGGCTGATCGGGCGGCCGGAGTCGTTCGACGACAACTACCTGCCGTTCCTCGACGCGCTGGTGGCCGTCGCCGACCACGACGGCGACGGCCACCTCGGCGTGGACGAGTACGTGCGGTGGAGCGAGGCGCTGGTGAACCTGCGCTCCACCGACGCACGCGCGGTGCACGCCCGGCTCGACCACGACGGCGACGGTCTGGTGAGCACCGACGACCTGCTCGCCGCGATCCGGGCCTACTACTTCTCCGAGGACCCGGACGGTCCGGGCGCGTGGCTGTTCGGGCCGCTGGACTGAAACGTGAAGTCCGCGCGGGCCCTGGCGTCCGGTGCCAGCGGCAGGCGGATCCGGCCAGAGTCGACCAGGCGTTTCACCGCCGGCCGGCTCAGGCCGAACCCCTCGGTGAGCAGCTTCTCGACCCTGATCGGCGCCGGCAGCTCGAACCGGACGAAGACGTCCAGCGGCTGGTCGGCCTTCTCGACGTCGTAGAACGACAGGTCGGTCTCCAGCTCCCACGTGCCGGTCCAGTCGAGCCGGGGCTGGGCGTGCACCAGCTCGCGCACGACAGCCGGGTCGTTGTGCTCGAACCGCACCAGCCGGTCGTGGTCGAGCGCGGACACGTGAACCCGTTCGTGGACGGGGATTTTCGACGTGCGGTCGCACCGCGCGCAGCCGACCAGCAGCCAGACGTCGAGCTGCTTGCCGTTGGCGTTGACGCGGATCTTGCCGGTCGCGTGGTGGCGGTCGGTCCGGCAGGAGACGCAGGTCCTGACGATGGCGGGCAGTCCGAGCTCGCGGACGACCCAGAGCGACTTGTTCTCGGCATGACGAAGAGAGCTCATGTGGTTCGGTGATTCCCCAGGAGTCAGAGGCGTGCGGAAGAACCCGCACCGTCCACACGGGTGCGGGTGAGCTGCTCACCGGGTCAGGACCACATGATCGTCACAATGGCCACCCGTCAAGTCGCCGTGCAACGCATTTTTCGAACGGATCGGGTGACCGGACCACGACAGGTGGCGGGGGTGGCCCCTCCGGTCGGCGGATGGTGTGCCGGGAGCGCGCGGAGCAGGGTGATCGTTTTCGACCTGCAGAGCACCGGGAGATCCGGCTTGGCAACGCTGCCCAGCATCCAGCAAGTCCTCGACCTGGAGGGCGTACGGCGGGGAGAGCCGGCGGTGCTGGCCGGCGCGCGGAACCTCGGCCGGACCGTGCGCTGGATGCACGTGGCCGACCGGCCGCGGTCCGGAGAGCTCCTGCTCGTCGTGGACGGCGCTCTGCCGCCGGACGGTGTGCGGTGGCTCGAAGACGTGGCCGCGACCGGCGTCGCGGGCGTCGTGATCGGGTGCGCGACCGTGCTGCCGGAAGCGGTGGTGCACGCGGCGCAGCGGCTGGAACTGCCGTTGGTGCGGTTGCAGCGTGAGATCCAGGTGCCCGGGGTGACCGAGGCCGTGCTCGCGCTCGTGGCGGAAGGCCGGCTCGCCGAGTCACGCCGGTGCGAGGAGATCCACCGGCGTTTCACCGAGCTCGCGCGGGCCGGTGCCGGCGCGCTGACCGTGGTGTCGCACGCGGCGGCCATGGCCAGGTGCCCGGTGGTGCTGGAGAACACCGCTCATCAGGTCATCGCGTTCGCACCGGCGGACGCGGACCCCGGCCTGATCGCCGGCTGGGAGCTGAGGTCCCGGCAGATCGCCGTGAGTGGCCAGACCGGTTGGGACAGCACGGGCTGGCTCGTCACCGGTGTCGGCGCCGGAGCGGTCGAATGGGGCCGGCTGCTGGTCAGGTGCCCCGAACCGGGTACCGCGCACGTGGTCCTCGCCGAGCGGGCCGCCGGTGTGATCGCGCTGGACCTGCTGGCGCACAAGGACGAGGACTCGCGGTCGCGGGCCCAGCAGGCGCTGTTGACGTCGCTGCTCACGGGCGACCTGCTGTCCGCGGAGTTCGCCGCCCGCGCACGGGCGCTGGGGGTGCCGCTCGACGAGTCGGTGCTGGTGGCCGTGGTGATCCGCGGCCTGGGCGACCGGGCCGGCGACCTCCTCCGGGACCTGGCGTGCCTGCACGCGGTCCTCGACGACGGTTCACTCGGTGTGCTGCTGGCCCTGCGACCGGACGACGACGTGCACGGACTTCTGGTGCGGCTGGCGGAGGCGGTGCGGCGACGGGCCCCGGTGATCGTCGCGGCCAGCGAGCCGGTGACATCGGTGAAGGACGCGCGCAAGGCGCTGGTGGAGGCACAACAGGTGGCCGCGGCCGCGAGCGGTGGCCGCTGGGACGCGCCGTACGTGAAGCTGCGCGACCTCGGGCTGCACGGGCTGATGTACCTCCTTCGCGACGACCCGCGCGTACAGGCTCACGTCGAACGGGAGCTGGGCCCGCTGCTCCGGCCGGGACACGCCGACCTGATCGCCACCCTGCGGTCCTATGTGGACAGCGGCGGCAACAAGACGGACGCGGCCGCGGCGACGAACCTGTCCAGACAGGCGCTGTACGACCGGCTGAAGCGGGTCGGCCAGCTGCTCGACGCCGACCTCGACTCGCCTCGGGTGCGGGCGTCGCTGCACGCGGCCCTCTGCGCCCACGACGCAATCGGGCATCCTTGACACAATGTCCATCCGAATACGAAATTCCACCGGATTGTCAATCGCTTCGCGCGGGTGAACCTTTAGCGACTCCACTCCGTACTACCCGGGTAGAGCCAGGCGGAAATCAACGATCCGGGAGTCCACGTGATTGTAGAAGAGCGCGTCAGTGTGCAGAGCGCGGTAGCCGTCGTCCGCGCTGACGGTGAGTACCGGCTGGTGGCGAACCGCCCGATCGCGGAGGGAGAGCTGCTGTTCACCGTCGAGGGCGAGCTGACGACCACCCCGACCCGCTACACCGTGCAGGTCGGCCGCGAGACCCACGTGGACGTTCCCGCCGAATACGACTTCGAGGCAATCCTCGACCGTTTCTACTGGCGCTTCATGAACCACAGCTGCGACCCGACGGTTTTCGTCCGGGGACGCGCGGTGATCAGCCTGAAACCAGTCGAATTCGGACAGGACATCACATTCAACTACAACACCACAGAATTCGACATGGCCGAGCCGTTCGCCTGCCGGTGCGGCAGCGAGGCGTGCACCGGCACTGTCCAGGGCTTCCGGCACCTGTCCGGTGAGGAGCGGCAGAGGCTGCGGCCGTGGCTCGCCGCCCACCTCTCCGCGGAAACGCGGTGACGGCCACCGCCCCGGCCACCGTACGGACCCCGACGGTCTCACTGGTCGACTTCTTCGACAGTGCAGCCAGCCAGTGGCCGGATGCCATCGCTGTGGACGTCCCACCTGCCAGTGGGCGTCCGCAACGCAGCCGGCTCACGTACGCGGAGCTGCAGCAGAAGTCCAGTGCCGTGGCAGGGGCCTTCGAGCGGATGGTCGGGCACGGGCGCGTCATCTCGATCATGCTGCCCCGCACGTCCGTCGCGCTTTACGTGACGCAGCTCGCCGTGCTGAGGGCGAAGTCCGCGCACGTGTGCCTGGACCCGGCGTTCCCGGACGACCAGGTCCGGCACATCCTCACCGACTCCGGTTCCCAGGTGCTCGTCACCAACGCGGAGGGGGCCGAGCGGGCGGCGCGGGTCGGCTTCCGCGGTGCCGTGATCAGGACCGACAGCCCGATGTCGAAGGCGCCCGTCGTCGACGCCCCGCCGGGGCCCGACGGCCTGGCCTACCTGATCTACACCTCGGGTACCACCGGCAAGCCCAAGGGCGTGATGGTCGGGCACGCCGGCATCGCCAACCTGATCAGTTCCGACCTGATGGAGTTCGGCCTCCGCCCTGGAGACCGGGTGGCCCAGGGCTCGTCGGCCGCGTACGACTCCTCGGTCGAGGAGATCTGGATGGCCCTGGCCTCCGGCGCCACCGTGGTGGTGATGGACGACGAGACGGTCCGGCTCGGCCCCGACGTGGTGCCGTGGCTGCGCAACGAGCGGGTCACCGTGTTCTGCCCACCACCGACCCTGTTGCGCGCGGCCGCCTGCCCCGACCCGCAGACCGCGCTGCCCGACCTGCGGCTGCTCTACGTCGGCGGTGAGGCGCTGCCCGACGACGTCGCCGAGCTGTGGTCACGTGGCCGGCGGATGGTCAACGGCTACGGCCCCACCGAGTGCACGGTCACCTGCCTGCGCCAGGACATCGTGGCGGGACAACCGATCGCCATCGGCCGCCCGGTGCCCGGCGCGCGGGCGTGGGTGCTCGACGAGCAGCTCAGACCGGTCGCTCCCGGACAGCGGGGCGAGCTGTGCATGTCGGGGGTCGGCCTGGCGATCGGCTACCTCAACAAGCCGGAGCTGACCGCCGAGAAGTTCCCCGACCACCCGGAGGCCGGCCGGATCTACCGCACCGGTGACCTCGTGCACGCGGAGCCGGACGGGACGCTCTTCTACCACGGCCGGATCGACTCCCAGGTCAAGGTCCGCGGCTACCGGATCGAGCTGGAGGCGATCGAGAGCGTCCTCGCCCGCTGTGACGGCGTGCGCGAGGCGGCGTGCTGCGTGCAGGGCGAGGGCCCGTCCCAGGCGATCGCGGCACACCTGATCGTGGAGGACCGGAATCGCCCGCCGCACGTGGAGAGCCTGCGAAGCAGGCTGCGGGCGGAACTTCCGTCCTACATGGTGCCCGCGGTGTTCGGACTGATCGACGAGCTGCCGCGCAGCGCGGGTGGCAAGCTGCGCCGGGCCGACCTGCCGGTCCTCACCCAGGCCGAGCGCCGCCGCCGCTCTCGCGGTGACACCGGCCGGATGAACCCGGTCGAGATGTCGATCGCCGTCGCGATCTGCGAGGTCTTCGACCTGGCCACCGAGAACCTGTCGGCGCAGGACGACTTCTTCGACGACCTCGGCGGCACGTCGCTGCAGGCGGCGATCCTCATCTCCAAGCTGCGGGCCAACCCCATCACCGCGGCCATCACCGTCCGCGACGTCTACCAGGCGCGCACCGTCAACGGGCTGGCGCAGCTCGTCGGTTCCGGCGGCCAGGCACCGGCGCGGCAGGAGCCGGCGCCGGAACCCCTGGTGGCCTCCGCGCGCGACGCCGCCTCGGTGACCATGGAGCAGTCGTGGTGGCTGCTGCTGGAACTGCTCATCCTCGCGCCCGTCGGCTACCTGGTCGCCTTCGAGCTCCTGCCGTGGGCGGCGGGCCTGATCGGCCTGCTGCCGCTCGTGGTGATCGTGCCGTTCCTCCTGGCTCCGCTGCGCCTGGTCTGGACGCCGATCGCCGTCTTCATCGCCGTGCAGATGAAACGCATGCTGATCGGCCAGTACAAGCCCACGCGCGCTCCCGCGTGGGGTGATCTCCGCGTGCGGATGTGGATCGTGCAGAACGTCGTGCGCGTCATCCCGTGGAAGAGCATCGCCGGAACGGAGTTCCAGTGCATGGCGTTGCGCGCGCTCGGCGCCAGGATCGGCCAGCGCGTGCACATCCACCGCGGTGTCAACCTGACCCAGGGCGGCTGGGACCTGCTGGACATCGGCGACGACGTGACGCTCGGCCAGGACGCGCACCTCGGACTGGTCCAGTTCGAGCACGGCCAGCTCGTCGTCGGCCCGGTCAGGATCGGCGACGGGGCCACCGTGGACACCCGCGGCAGCCTCGGCCCCGGCTCCCGGATGGGACGCGACTCGTGGCTCAGCGCGCTGTCGTCGCTGCCGGCCGGGAAGTCCATCCCGGACGGTGAGATGTGGAACGGCGTGCCGGCGCAGCCGGTGGGACCGGCGCCACGACCGCCGGTACCGGTGCAGGAGGGCAGCCTCTTCTCCCCGACGCTGCACGGAATCGCGATGATGGTGTCCAGGACGCTGCTCGCGTGGGTGCTGGCGCTGCCGGCCACCGCGGTGGCGATCGGCGTCATCCTCTACTTCCGGCTCACGTACGACTCGCTGCTCGTCGTGCTCACGAACCCGCTGAACTACCTGCCCGTCCTCGGAGTGGTCGCGGGGCTGGTCTGCCTGGGTCTGATGCTGACGGTCGCGCTGGAGGCGCTGGTCACGCGGGCGCTGGGGCGGGTGACGGAGAAGGTGATCAGCCGCTGGAGTCCCGCGTACATCCGGGTCTGGTTGAAGGCCGGACTGGTCGACTCCGCCAACAAGTGGCTGTCCGGCGGCCTGTACTGGCCGACCTGGCTGCGCTGGGCCGGCATGGACGTGGGCCGCGGCTGCGAGATCAGCACGATCATCGACGTGGTGCCCGAGCTGATCCACATCGGACCCGACACGTTCTTCGCCGACGGCATCTACCTGGGCGGGCCGCGCATCCAGCGGGGTGCGGTCACGCTGGCGGAGCTGCACATCAGCGAGCGGACCTTCTTCGGCAACCACGCGGTCATCGCCGGTGGGCAACGGCTGCCGTCCGACATCCTGATCGGGATCAGCACCGTCGCCGACGACAAGGTCGTGCGGCAGGGCAGCTCGTGGTTCGGGCATCCGGCGTTCGAGCTGCCGCAGCGCGAGGTGGTGGAGGTCGACCGGTCGCTGACCCACGAACCCTCGCTGATCCGGCGGATCAACCGGCTGTTCTGGGAATGGCTGCGGTTCGCCCTGCCCGTCGCCCCGCTGGTGGTCACGACCGCGTGGTTCTGGGGCATCGCGTTCGCGGCGAAGACCCTGCCGCCCACCGTCTTCCTGACCGTCGGCGTCGCCGCGGTGACGCTGGGCGTCGCGCTGCTGCCGGGCCTGATCGTGCTGGCGATGAAGTGGTTCCTGCTGGGCAAGGTGAAGCCCGGCATCCACCCGCTGTGGTCGTGCTGGTGCAGCCGGTGGGACTTCCTCTACGTCGCCTGGGGTTTCATCGCGAGCGGCACGCTCGCCCCGCTCGAAGGCACCCTGCTGCTCGCGGTGTACCTGCGCCGGATGGGCATGAAGATCGGCAAGCGCGTGGTGCTCGGCGACGGGTTCGCCCAGGTCGTCGACCCGGACATGCTCCAGTTCGACGACGGCGCCACCGTGAACGCCATGTTCCAGGCGCACACCTTCGAGGACCGCGTCCTGAAGACGGACAAGGTCGTGGTGGGCGCGAACTCCACCCTGGCCCACGGCACGGTTCCGTTGTACGGCGCGAACATCGGTGAAGGGACGTATGCGGCGACCCACAGCGTGATCATGAAGCAGGAGCACCTGCTGCCGCACACCCGGTACGAAGGTGCTCCCACCAGGGCGCAGGCGTGACGCGCTCAGAACCTGCGCTCGATCTCCTTCACCGCGGCCGCCGCGATCTCCGCGGCGGCCTGCCGCGGCGACGGTGCGTCGATGATCCGGCCGACGAGGCGGCGCATGTTCGCGCCGATCTTCGCGAACGCCGACTCCGCGCTGGCCTCGATGTCACCGAACAGCGTCCACCACCACCAGGAGTTCGTGGCGGAGTTCGCGACGACGTCCGGGATGATCAGCGCGTCGATCATCTCCTCCGCCTCTTCGGTCACCGGCATGTTGGCGGCCTCGACGATCAGCCTGGCCGTCACCGCGTGCGCGTTCTCGGCGTTGATCGCGTAGCTGGTCGCGGCCGGGACCAGGACGTCCGCCTCGACGTCGAGCCACTTCTCGCGGTCGAGCTCGACGTCGCCCGGTCGCAGCCGGTCGCGGTCGATGCCGCCCTGCGCGTCCCGGGACAGCAGGAGGGACTCCACGTCGAGGCCGTCGGGGTTGGCGATGACACCGTTGACATCGACGAGCCCGACGACCCTGACGCCCGCTTTGGCGAGGTAGCGGGCCGTGGCGCCACCCATCGAGCCGAAGCCCTGGATCAGCGCCGTCGGGTCGCCGAGCCCGAGGTGCTCGATGCCCGCGAGTGCCGCCTCCGCCACGCCGTAACCGCCGACCAGCTCGTCCAGGCTGACGCCGTCGACGTCGACCGCGAAGGCGTCCGCGAGGCGCCGGCGGGCCTTCTGCTCGTCGTCCAGCAGCGGGTAGACGGCCTGGATCGACGACTGCAGCCCGATCTTCTCGATGGCGGTGTCGATCGTGGACTGCCGCAGCCCGAGGTCCTCCCCCATCGTCCAGAAGCGCTCGATGTAGGGCCTCATGGCGAACAGGTAGGCCGTGAGGACCTCTTCGGCGCGCGGGTCGTACGGGTCGAAGTCGATGCCGCCCTTGGCACCGCCGAGCGGCACGTACCGCGCCTCGGGGTCGTAGTTGAGCGCCTCCTTGGCCGTCATGCCCTCGGCCAGCCCGCGCACCTCGTCGAGGGTGCAGCCGGCGCGCATCCGCAGGCCGCCGCTGCTCACCCCGCGCACCAACCGGTCGATGACGAGGTAACCACGCGCCTGGGTCGCCGGGTCGGTCCACGCGACCTGGAGATAACTCATCGAACACACCTCTTGACTGAAGCCTATGACCGCGGTCACATGGTCCGTCCAAATAACTGACTGACGGATCAGTTAACCATCTGGAGGGCCCGTGAGCGAGGTACAGCCTCTCAGCGGCAATTGGCTCAGCGAACGCACCCACCTGCGCACGTCGCTGCGCCGCGTGGACGTGACGTTCTACCTGCTCTGCACCCTCGTCGGCCTGGACACCATCGGCAGCGTCGCCGCCAACGGCCCGCAGGGCCTCGTCTGGATGGTGATCCTCGCGGTGGTGTTCTTCCTGCCGTACGGGTTCCTGACCACCGAGCTCGGCACGGCGTTCCCCGTCGAGGGCGGCCCGTACGTGTGGACCAAGCTCGCGTTCGGGCGGCTCGCCGCAGGCGTCAACCAGGTGCTCTACTGGCTGTCCAACCCGTTGTGGAACGGCGGCACGCTGGCGATCATCGCGCTGACCACGTTCGAGAAGTTCTTCCTGCCGCTGGGCCTGGCCGGCAAGCACGTCGCGGGCCTGGCGTTCATCTGGACCGGTGTTCTCACGGTCGCGGCGTCGTTGCGGATCGGCAAGTGGGTGCCCATCGCGGGCGCGTTCGCGCGGATCGTGCTGCTGGGCTTCTTCACGATCTCCGTCGTGGTGTACGCGGTGAAGAACGGCGTGCAACCGTTGTCCGGCAAGGACTTCGTACCCACGTGGACCGGTTTCGTAGCGCTGGTGCCCGTGCTGATCTTCAACTACGTCGGCTTCGAGCTGCCCTCGGCAGCGACGGAGGAGATGAAGGACCCGCAGAAGACCGTGCCGTTCGCGATCCTGCGGGCGGGCGTCGCGTCGTTCCTGCTGTACGGCGGTCCGATTCTCGGGATCCTGCTGGTGGTTCCGTCCTCACGGATCCAGGGACTGGGCGGGTTCATCGACGCCGCCAAGCAGGTGCTGACCGTGTACGGCGGCTCGGTGGCTCCCGACGGGACCGTGACGCTGACCGGCGCGGGTGCCGTGCTCGGGTCGGTGTGCGCGGCCGGGTTGATCATCGGGGTGCTGACCTCCGGTGTCTCGTGGGAGATCGGCGCGCACCGGGCGCAGGCCGTGGCGTGTGCCGACGGTGCCGGACCCGCTTACCTGGGGCGGTTTTCCCCACGCCTGGGCACGCCGCTGCGGGTGAACGTCCTTTCCGGACTGATCGCGACCGTCGTGCTGGTGACGGCGTTGAACCTGACGGACGGCGACTCGGAGAAGTACTTCACCGCCGGACTCGCGCTGGTGATCTCGACGACGTTCATCAGCTACCTGCTGACGTTCCCGTCGATGCTCGTGCTGCGCCGCCGCCTGCCGGAGGTCTCCCGGCCGTTTCGCGCGCCTTTCGCCGTGCTGACAACGGTTCTGACGACCGGGCTGGTGGCCTTCACCGTAATCGTGCTGATCTGGCCGGTGACACTGCCGTCGGCGTTCGAGGGTGAGCGGACGGCCTACACGCTGTCGCAGGTGGTGCCGTTGCTGATCGTGATCGGCGTCGGGTTGCTGTTCTACGCGCTGGGCGCGCCTACGCGTGCGCTGGACCGGGAGCTGCGGCGGGACTTCATCTCGCCATCTGCATGAGGAACTCGGCGTTGCTCCGGGTCTTGCGCAGTCCTTCGAGAAGCACGTCGATCTCGCGGTCCGCCATGGCCCGGCGCACCGCGTCGGTGATGGCGAGTTCTTGTGGTGAGACCAGCAGTTCCGCCTTGCGGGTGCTGGACTGGTGCAGGTCGATCGCCGGGTAGATCCTCTTCTGGGCGGCCTTGCGGTCGAGCTTGAGCTCGGCGTTGCCGGTGCTCTTGAGCTCCTCGAAGATCACCGTGTCGGCCAGCGACCCGGTCTCGACGAGCGCGGTGGCGAAGATGGTGAGACTGCCGCCTTCCTCGATGTTCCTCGCGGCACCGAGGAACTTCTTCGGCGGCGTGAGCGCGGTCGAGTCGACACCACCGCTCAGGATGCGCCCGCCGTTGGGCGCGGCGAGGTTGTAGGCACGCCCGAGACGCGTGAGCGAGTCGAGCAGGATCACGACGTCCTGCCCGTCCTCGACGAGCCGCTTGGCCCGTTCGACCGCGAGCTCGGCCGTGGCGATGTGTTCCTTCGGGTGCTCGTCGAACGTCGAGGTGAACATCTCGCCCGGGATGGTGGTCCGCATGTCCGTGACCTCCTCCGGCCGTTCGCCGACGAGCGTGACGATCAGGTGGACCTCGGGGTTGTTCTTGGCGATGGCCTGCGCGATCTGCTGCAGCACGATCGTCTTGCCGGCCTTGGGAGGCGCGACGACGAGCGCCCGCTGCCCCTTGCCGACCGGCATGACCAGGTCGATCGCGCGGCTGGTCAGCTCGTCGGGGTCGTGTTCGAGCCGGAGGCGCTCGTTGGGGTAGAGCGGCGTCAGGTCCTCGAACCTGGGCCTGCGGTGCGGCTTGCGCCCGTTCACGGTGTCGACGCCGACGAGCTTGCCGTCCTGCGCCTCCCCGCTGATCTGGTCGCCGCGGCGCAGGTCGTGCTGCTTGACGAGACTCTGCGGCACCTGCGGACCGTCAACGAGAAAAGCCTTGTGGTTGCGTATGTCGAGTACACCGATGTGCATCGGGTCTGTCCTTTCAGGAGGGTTGAGTGAGATGCGCTTCATCGACTCCGCGCACGTGCCGTGCGTCGGAGGAGAGCGCTTGCAGATGCTGTTTTCAAGGCATCTGGTGTGGGTCCGCCAGCCGTCAGAAGCCGGGGGCGTTCGCTGCGGAGCTGAGATGGTCCAGCAGCTGATCGGAACTTACGTGCACCTTGTGCGCACTGCCGTTACAAGCGGACTGTAGCAGACAACGTCAACGGCGCGCTTGTTATTCCGCGCACTTCTGCCACGAGAGCCGGTAGGTGGTGCTCACGCTGCTGTCCGTCGAGTCCATGGTCATGAAGCTGGTGTTCCCCTTGCCGTTGACCTTCAGCTCGGTCTCGATCGTCAACGGCTTGCGGTCCTTGCACGGCCCGCGCACAACCCCGTCCGGCGTGTCGGTGACCTGCCAGTTGTCGCTCATCGGCCCCTGGAACGTCCGCGAACTGTGCCGCGTCGGGAACCCCGGGAAGTGGTAGTCGTTGCGCACGACACCCTTGTTCTTGTCCGCCAGGTTCGCGAACCCGCGGTAGTCGGTCGCCGCGATGCCGTACGTGTACCCGGCCGCGTGGTTGAGGCGGAGGGTGATCGTGCAGCTCTTCTTGGCCTCACTGCCGTTGCCCTGCACCAGGAAGTCGCTGTAGTTGATGGTGAAGGCCTCGTTGTCCAGGGACATGGCGACGGTGGTCGTGCCGGCCGGGCAGCCTGGGCCGGTCGTGCTCTCCACGGTGATCGTGACCGGGCCGGGAGGCGGCACGAGGGAAGCGGCCAACAGTGCCACCACAGCCAACATCGAGGCCTCCTCACATCGCTGCAGGAGAACCTATCGGGCCCCGCAATCACGCGAACGGCTCAGCGCCTCGGTCTTCCCGGCCGATCTTCTCGACCACCGCACGCGCCAGTTCCTCCGGACTGCGCCCTTCCCGGTGGAAGTGCTCGACGACCTCTCGGCCGTGAGCGTTCTCCACGCAGACCTGAAACCGTTCCGGGTGCTCCCAGTCGGCACCGGCCCACACGACCTTCCGCCCGGCCAGTCCGGCGAACACCAGCCGTGCCGCGGTCCGGTCGGGCGTCTCCCACGAGAAGTCGCCGCCGATCCGCTCGACCTCGCGGTCGTACGCCTCCGCGTCGAACACGGCGTCGTCCTTCATCGGCTTCTCGTACAACCACTTCCAGCGCACGATGTCCGCCTCGCGCACGATCGTCACGTCCGTGCGGCCGCAGCCGTACTCGCCACACTCGCACGTCGCGATCACGACCTCCCGCGGCTCCTCGGTCGCGACGAGCAGGTTGTCCGGCAGCAGCAGGTGGTGCGGATCCCGCCCGATGCCCGCGCCCGCCGAGGTGATCTCGACGTCGTTGACGTGCACGCGCAGCTGGAAGTCCCGATACCGCTCGGGCGCGATCTCGAACCGGACGATGTCACTCACACCGCCCATTATCCGCCCGCCAGGTCCCCCACCACGTGGATCACCGTCGGGCGGTCGGCGGTGAAGGCCTTGCCCAGGGCCGCGGCGAACCTGTCCTGGTCATCCACGGTGAGTCCGTGGCAGTTGAGGCCCTCGGCCACCTTGGCGAAGTCGACGCCGGGCAGGTTCACGCCGTGCACGGGGTCGCTGCGATCCGCCATCTCGCGGCGGATCTCGCCGTAGCCGCCGTTGTCGCAGATGATCACGGGGAGCGGCAGGCGTTCCTGGGCCGCGGTGGCGAGTTCGGGGAGGGTGAACATCACGCCGCCGTCGCCGTGCAGGGCCACCACCTGACGGTCGGGGGCGCCCATTTTCGCGCCGATGGCGGCCGGCAGGCCGTAGCCGAGGGTGCCGAAGCCCGTGGGGTACAGGAAGCTCGCCGGGCGGTCCAGCCGGAGGTTGGACAAAGTGCCGTAGTAGCAGGCCATTGCGCTGTCGGCGGCGACGATGGCGCCGGGGGCGAGGACTTCCTGCATGGCTTCCACGAGTGGGAGCCATGCGGCGCCTTGGGCGCGTGCGTGTTTGCGGAAGAGCTTTTGCCGGCGTTCGGCGCGTTTTGCGGGCTCCTGCGTGGTTCTGGCCTTGCCCAGGCGTTGGTTCAGGGCGGCGACGGTGGCTTGGGCGTCACCGACGAGGCGGTAGTCCGGGAGGGCGTTGGTGATCATCTGGGCCGGGTCGACGTCGATGCGGATCAGGTCGCCGGTGAACCTCAGCGGGCCGTTCCAGAGGTCGGTGGAGGCCAGTTCGGTGCCGATGGCGATGACGGCGTCGCATTCGGCGACGAACTCGGCCACGGCTTTGTGGTGCAGGCCCGCGCCGATGGAGAGCGGGTGGTGTTCGGGGAAGGTGCCTTTGCCGTTCGCGGTGGTGACGACCGGGGCGCCGAGGCGTTCGGCGAGGGTGGTGATCTCCTCGGCCGCGCCCTTCGCGCCGCCGCCGACGATCAGGCCCGGCTTTTCCGCCGCGTTGAGGCGGCCGGCCGCCGCGGCGATGGTGACGGCGTCGGCCGGTGGGTGCGCCACCAGGACCGGGGCCACCTCGCTGATCCTGTCCACGGCGTCGAGGAGGTCCAGCGGGATCTCCAGGTGGGCGGGGCGGGGGCGGCCGGACGTCATGTGCGCGAACGCCTGGGCCACGGCCAGCGGGATTTCGGCGACGCTGTGGACTCGGTTCGAGTAGCCGATCGCGGCTTCCAGTGCGGCGCTTTGGTGCCTGACCTCGTGGAGGGTGCCGTTGCCCCGGCCGGGGTGGCGCAGGGGCATGCCCGGCGAGATGAGCAGGACCGGTACGGAGTCGGAGTACGACTGGGTCACCGCGGTGAGCGCGTTGAGCACGGCCGGGCCGCTCGTGGTGAGGCAGACGCCGACCTTGCCGGTCACGCGGGCGTAGCCGTCGGCGGCGAAACCGGCGCCCTGCTCGTGGCGGGGCGTCACGTGCCTGATGTCGTGCTCGGCGAGGTGGCGGTAGATACCGAGGTTGTGGGTGCCGGGGATGCCGAACACCAGCTCGGTGCCGTGCGCGACGAGTGCGCGCACGAGCGCGTCACCCCCGCTGATGCGAGGAACGGTCATGCTCATGCCACGCGTCGTCCGCCCGTATCGTTCACCGTGTCCCCCGAAGGGATGATCAGCGCGTCGACGGCCATCACGCCGTCGGGCCCCACGCGCACGGGGTTCAGCTCGATCTCGGCCAGGTCCGGTCTGGCCGCGAGCGTTGCGGAGATCCGGGCGATCACCTCGGCCAACGCCGTCACGTCGGCCGCGGGGGCGCCGCGCCAGCCCGACAGGAGCCGGGCGGAGACGAGGCGGGCCAGCATCTCCCGTGCGGTGGCCGATGTCACGGGTGCGAGCTCGAGCGCGGTGTCGTTGACCAGCTCCGCGTGCACGCCGCCGGCGCCGACGAGCACCACCGGGCCGAACGACGGGTCCCGGCGCGCGCCGACGATCAGCTCGACGGTGTGCTCGCGGGTGTCCATCTCCTCGAGGACGTAGGTCCCGGGGCCGAGCCTGGCCTCCATCTCCTCGAACGCCGTGGCCGGGTCGGTGAGGTTCAGCCGCACTCCGCCGTGCTCGCTCTTGTGGGCCAGCCAGTCGGCTTTGAGCGCGTACGGGCCGTCGAGGGGCGTGGCCTTGACCTCGGCGGCGCTCGTGACGGCGTGCGCCCTGGGGAACCGGACGAAGCTCAGCAGCTCGCGGGCGGCGAGGTAGCCCGCCTGGTACGGCAGGCTCGCGCAGGGGTCCCCTCCGCAGGGGTCCCCTGATTCAATTCTCCCAGCCGGCACCGACAGTTCCGGGCCGCCCGCACGTCCGCCGCCCGGCCGCGACAGCGCGCCGAACCGGGTCGCGTCACCGAGCGCGGTCACGGTCCGCTCGATCGTGTGGTGCACCGGCACGCCACCGGCCCGGAGCGTCCGCACCGCCGCGGAGTCCGGGCACATGCTGTGGACGGCGACCAGAACACCGGTTTCCCTTGCCACCGAACACATCTGGTCCGCCACCGCGACCTCGACGGCCTCCAGGGACGGCGTGTCCGCTCCGTAGCTGCCGAAGTAGCCGGACAACACGACGGTGTCGACCTCACCTCCGCGCGCGAGCACCTCCACCGCGCGGGCGTAGTTCGACAGGTCCCGCTCCCCCGCCCCGGCCAGGTCGACCGGGTTCCGCGCGGCCGCCGGCAGTCCGTCCACAGAGGACAGAGCAGGAACCGCGAGTCCCGCCGCCACGGCCAAATCCGCCGCGATCGCACCCTGACCGCCGGAGTCGGAGATGATCCCGACCCGCCGCCCGCGCGGCACCCCCGAGGACAGCACCGCAGCCAGGTCCACCAGCGCGGCGGGCGTCGCCACCCGCACGGCACCGGCACGACGGCACGCCGCGTCCACGACGTCCAAAGAGGACGCCAGCGCACCGGTGTGCGAGCGGGCCGCTGCACGGCCGGCGGAAGAAGACCCGACCGTCAGCAACACCACCGGTTTCCCGGCGGCGCGCAGTTCGGACATCGCCGCGACGACGCCCGGACCGAAGCTCTCCAGGTACACGCCGACGACCGTGGTCAGGTCGTGGGAAACCAGGTCCAGCAACGCTTCCGCGACCGTCACGTCGGCCTGGTTGCCGACCGACACGAACCGCGACACCCCGATGCCGGACGCCGCCGCGAGTCCCGCGATCTCCAGCCCGACCTGCCCGCTCTGCGACACCACCCCCAGCGAACCGGGCTGGAACCGTCCCCACGCGAGGTGCAACGACGTCGCCGCGTCGAACACGCCCAGGCAGTTCGGCCCGAGCAGGCGCGCCCCCGCCGCCCGGATCCGGCCGATCACGCGGTCGTCGATGCCGGACGTGATGCCGACGAACCCGCGCACGCCGACGGCCAGCGCCTCGTCCACCACGGCGGGCACGTGCGCCGCGGGCACCGCCAGCACGACGAGTTCGGGTGCCTCGGGCAGCTCCGACAGCGACCGCACGGTCGGCACCGACAGCACCGGGCCGCCACCGCGGTTCACGAGGTGCACGGCACGCCGCGACCGGCCGGTCAAAGCGCCGCGAGCCAGCCAGTGGCCCCACTTGGCGGGATCGTCGCTCGCCCCCACCACGGCGACGGACGCGGGATCGGAGAAGATCATCTCGCACCGACGCCGCGCGAGATGATGAGGCGCTGGATGTCCGACGTGCCTTCCTCGATCTCCTCCAGCTTGGCGTCCCGCATCCAGCGCTCGACGGGGTAGTCGCGCGAGTACCCGTAGCCGCCCAACGTCTGCACGGCCGCGTGCGTGCACCACATGGCGTTTTCCGAACCGACGAGCTTCGCCATCGCGGACTCCTGCGCCACGGCGTGCCCCTCGTCGTACAGCGTCGCCGCGCGCACGGTCAGCAGGTGCGAGGTGTCCACGCGCGTGGCCATGTCGGCGAGCCGGAACGCCACCGCCTGGTGCTGGATGATCGGCACGCCGAACTGCACCCGTTCGCGCGCGTAGTCGGAGGCGAAGTCCAGCGCGGCGCGCGCCAGCCCGGTCGTGGCGGCACCGATGAGGATCCGCGAGGCGTCGAACGTGCGCATCAGGCCGGCGAACCCCTGGCCTTCGTCACCGAGCCGGTTCCCGACCGGCACGCGCACGTCGTCGAGGAACACCTCGGCGTTGACGATCGCCCGCTGCCCCATCTTGCGAAACGGCGGCCCGACCGCCAGCCCCGGCGTGTCCCGGGGCACCACGAACGCCGTGACGCCGCGCGAGCGCAACGACGGGTCCACGGTCGCGAAGATCACGAACATCTCGGCGTAGGGGGCGTTGGAGATCCAGGTCTTCTGTCCGTTGAGGACGTACGAGTCGCCGTCGCGCCGCGCCGACGTCCGGATGCTCGCCGCGTCCGACCCGCTGCCGGGCTCGGTGACGGCGACGGCGGTCAGCGGCGGCTGCCCGGTCGCGAGTGGACTGAGGAACCGTTCCTGCTGCTCGGGCGTGCCGAGGTGCTCGACGGGCGCGCTGAAGAAGCCGTTGGACGTGATCAGGTTGCCGATGCCGATGTCACCGTGGCACAGCTCCTGCTGCACGAGCACCTGGGTGAGCAGGTCGGTGACGCCTCCGCCGCCGAACTTCTCCGGGATCATGAACGAGGTCAGGCCGAGCCGCGACGCCTTCTCCCACACGTCGAGCGGCGACTCGGTGTCGGCCTCGTCGACGGCGCGCCCCCGCGGACGGATCTCCTCGGCGGCGAACCTGCGGGCCAGTTCGACGAACTGCTGCTGTTCGGCCGTGAGCCGCAGGCCGTCCCTGACGGTCCGCCCCATCTCGCACCCCTAAATTGACTGACGAATCAGTTATTCACGATCCACGGGGCAGCCTAGCTCTGTCAAGACGCATCAGCAGGGTCGCGAACGGGTGACTGACCACCTCTTTCAGGGCGCGTTCGAGTGTGTGCGGTGAGCGTTCGCGGACGCGGTGATCACCTGCATGGAGCATCCCGCGACACGACTGCCACTCAGGCTCGGCCAATCGGTGGAAAGCGCCCCCGCGGAGGTATCCCACCGTGCCATGGTCCTTCTTGATCACTGCCGGGGGATCACGCTGGGGAGGAGATCCGTGAGTCCGCACCTGGGGCCGGACGCGTTCGATGCCGACGACCTGCGAGCCGCGGCGGTGAGACCGGGCCGGCTGATCCTCGTCGGCCCGGCCGGCTCGGGCAAGACGACGTTGCTGCACACCGCGCTGCTGGCCGAGCAGGAGCGGTCCTGGCGGTTGGTCACGCCCCTCACCGGCCCGCCCGAACCCGCCGACCTGCTGGTCGTCGACCAGCTGGAAGAGCTGTTCGCGCTCGGCCGGGACGAGCGCGAGGCGTTCCTGCGGGCCCTCGACGGCAGCACCACGGTCGTGCTGGCCCTCGACGCCGACTTCTACCGCCCGGCGGCGGAGCACCCGGAGCTCGCGAAGACGTTGCGGGACAACCAGTTCCTGGTCGAGCCGAGCACACCGGAAGAGCCGGGCCCGGACCCCGAGCAGCTGTACGCGGAACTCCAGGCGCACGAACAGGAAGCCGCGCGGCGCATGCTGCCCCGGCTGGTCCGGCTCGGCGACGGGAGTCCGGACCTCAGGATCTCCGCGCCGCCCGGCGAGCTGACCGCCGGTCTGCCGGACGTGCGGGCAGCGCAACGGGTTCTCGACCTGCTGACGGAGGCGGGTTTGCTCACCAGGACCGGGAACGCGGTGCGGATCAGTCGCACCTGGCCCCGGCTCGCCGAGTGGCTCGACGCCGAACGGGACTGGCAGCACGCACGCCGTCAGTTCACAGCTGACGCGAACCGGTGGCACGACGCCGGACGCCCGAAATCCCTGTTGTACCAAGGGGACCAGCTCGCGGAGGCGAACCGGCGCGCCGCGGCGTCACCGAGCCGCGCCACCGACCTCGATGCCGTCACCACCGCGTTCATGGACGCGTCCTGGCGCGGCGGGCAAGGGAGGCGGACGCGTCGGCGGACCGTCATCGCGGTGCTGGCGGTGCTCGCGGTGCTGGCACCCGCCGGGCTGGTGGGCGCGGCGAAGTTCGCGCGGCAGGCCGAGCAGGCCCGCGACCGCGACCTCGCGCGGTTCCTCGCGGCCGAGGCGGAGTTCCTGCGCGACCGCAAACCGGGGCTGGCCAAGCAGCTCGGTGTGCAGGCCTACCGGCTCGACCGCGACGCGGGCCGGCGGGCGATGCTCGACAGTCAGCGCACGCCCGGCGTCATCGCCGACGAGAAGGTCGTCACGGACGTCGTCGGCAACGGCGAGCTCATGGCGATCGTCGCCGTCGACGAGATCATGTTGCGCGCCAACGACCGGCGGGGCCGGATCGGCGACATCACCAGCGGCGCCGTCGCGGTGAGCGAGGACGGCACCAAGCTCGCGGCGGCGCACTTCACCGGCACCGACGCCAGGCAGGGAGTGCTGCGGTTCTACGACGTCGGCGACCTGTCGCGCCCGCGGCAGACCGCGGAGGTGCCGATGCCCGCGGTGGTCCGTGCGCTCGCGTTCAGCGACGACACCCTCTACGCGGGCACGGACGCGGGGGCGATCCTGATCTGGGACCTCGCCGACCCGGGCGCACCGAAACCGCTGCCGAAGCTGGAGGGACATGGCGCACCGGTCGACTCGCTCGCCGTCGCGGCACGGGGCGGCCTGCTCGCGTCCACGAGCACGGACGGGCAGATCCGGCTCTGGGACGTCGTCGACCCGGCCCGCCCGGAACCCGTCGCGTCGCTGTCCGGAGAGCCGTTCACGATCCGCCGCAACGCCAGGGAGCCGCTGCACCGCGTGGCGTTCGACCAGACCGGGCGACTGCTGGCCACCCCGGCCGCACCGGACACGCCGGGCCCGAACGTGTGGCGCCTCGACAAACCTGCCGCACCGCAACGGA
Source organism: Lentzea sp. NPDC004782 (assembly GCF_040609115.1). NCBI lineage: Bacteria > Bacillati > Actinomycetota > Actinomycetes > Pseudonocardiales > Pseudonocardiaceae > Lentzea > Lentzea sp. NPDC004782. The sequence goes on along the minus strand of NZ_JBEXJN010000007.1, from coordinate 28,552 downwards.
TTCCCTACGAGGACGACGGCAGCTTCAGCCCCGGCCCGTGCCGCGGTGACCCCGTGCTCTCACTGGCGTTCAGCCCGCACGGCAACCAGTTGGCCGTCGTGTGCGGCACCAAGTGGACGGTGCTGAACCACACCACCGAACCGGCGCCGGGACTGCTGTCGAAGTCCACGGCCTCGGACCGCGGCGACCTCCAGCCGGGTCCCGTCGTGTTCGACCCGCACGGACGACGGCTGTTGCAGGTCGACGCGGTCGGCGTCTACGTGTGGGACCTCGGCAACCCCGACCAGCCGGGCGCGAAGGGCTTCCTGCCCAGCGTTCCGGGAACCGGCGCGCAGCTCGCCTACCGCAGGGCAGGTGACCGGCAGCTCGTCGCCGTGCAGAACCCCGGCGCGAACAGCCTGTGGGACGTGAGCGACCCGGTCAAGCCGCAGAAGCTGTACACCGCACCGGCACCGGACATGTTCACCGGCGGCTCCATCGCGTTGAGCGCGAACGGCGAAATGCTCGCGATGCCCGAGTTGTACGACAACGGCAAGTCAGTCGGCGTCAGCCTGCGCAACACAGACAACCCCGGCGGCCCGCCGCTGGCCATGATCGACGACCTGGACAACGGCATCGGTGCGATCGCTTTCAGCCCCACCAAGCCGTTGCTGGTCATCTCCGACGTCAACGGCCTGACGAAGAGCAACAAGACGCCGGCGAGCCTGCGGTTGTTCGACCTCGCGAACCCCGCGCAGCCCCGTCAGATCGCCAAGCTGCCGATCGAGGCGTGGAGCGTCCAGTTCTCCCCGGACGGCGCGGTGCTCACCACCGTGGCCCACGGCGAGGTCGCCGCACTCCCCTACGACCCCGACGCGGGCAAGCAGCTGCGCACCCTCGACCTCAGCGATCCCGCGCACCCCACCGAACTGTGGCGCAAACCGCTGCCCCAGGGGCTCACCGTCGACTTCGCCTACAGCCCCGACGGATCGCTCTTCGCCGCCTTCGACTCCACGCAGACCCTGCGGCTGTGGCGGGTGAAGGACCACCGGTTGCCGGGCGACGCGGTCAAGGCGTCCGTCGGCAACCGGAAGGTGGGCGGCGGCAGACTGGCGTTCAGCCCCGACGGCAAGCGCGTGGCGTTGGTCGGCATGGAACAGCACGGGTCGACGTTCACCACCCGCCCGGAGATCTGGGACGTGTCCGACCCGGACGACCCCGTCCAGCAGTTCTACCTGCCGGGCGGCGAGTACGAGCACTTCTACGACCTCGCGTTCAGCCCGGACGGGACCACGCTCGCCGTCGTCCGCGCCAATGCCGGTGTCGACCTCTGGGACACCGATCCCGACCACGTCATCACCGGGATCTGCAACGCGGCCGGCGACCCCATCACCGAGCAGCAGTGGCGGCACTACCTGCCGGGCAGGGACTACCGGCCGCCCTGCGCCTGATCCCAGGCGTCGTGGATGCGGGTGAGCCGCGCCAGCGTGGCGTTCGCCGCCGACATGGCGTCCGTCAGCTCGTCCGACGAACGGAGGAGGAGCTTGTCCGGGCCGTCGTCCAGGGCGGTCAGGCAGTTGGTGCTGCCGCGCTTGGCCAGCTCGATGTACCGGCTCCAGTGCTGCTGGGCTTCGGCGTCGGGAACGCGGAAGTACCGCTCCGCGTCCCGCGCGATCCGCCCGAACTCCGTGCAGGTGGGCCGCAACGGCGACACGTCGACCGGGCCGGTGCCGGAGCCGAGCTCGGTCAGCGTCGCCACGTGCCGCTTCATGGTGTCGGCCAGGCGCCGGTTGAGCTCCAGGCCGCCGTAGCGGTTCCACGCGTACACCTGTGCCGCGTGCGTGCGGGCGCTCACCTGCGCGGCCGCCGGAGCCGCCAGCACCTCCACCACCTGAGCCTCGGTCACCTCGCCGTTGCGCTGAGGCCACAGCACGAGGCCGGTGGCGGTGATCGCGGCCGCGGCCACGCACAGCACGGCGACCACCCGCCGCCGCGCGGTCAGCGTGCCCGGTGCCCGTGCCGGCAAGTCGCGCGCACCCCGGACGACGCCCGCGACGACGAACGCGGCGATCGCGGCGACCAGAACGGCGGGAACGAGCGTGAACTGCACGACGAAGGAGGACATCGCGAGGTGCGGGCGGCAGACCGCTTCGGTGTTCATCCTCAGCGGTTCGACGCAGCCGTCGAAGGACGTGAACACGAGCGCCACCGCGAACCCGGTCACCACCGCCGTCTGGGCGGCGATCAGCGCGACGGGCAACCGGTGGCGGCCCGCCCGCGCGGCGGCCACGACCGCGGACAGCACGGCCGCCACGACGATCACCACCAGCACGGACGCCTGGTACGTGAGCACGAACAACGGGCCCGCTCCCCTGGCCACCGGCAGCCAGGTGTGCAGGTAGGCCTGCAGCACCAGCACCGCGGCACCGGCCAGCGCACCACCGGCCAGGCCCGGCCGCACCACCCGGCGCAGCGGCGGTATCGGTGGCTCTTCGACGGCGACGACTCCCGCGTCGTCGAGAACGGGACGCAGCCAGCGCGGTGTGCCGTCCGGCGGACGCACGGTCCACGCCAGCAGCGGCACGATCCACAGCGCGCTCACCGCCACCAGGCCCAGCACCGGGTCGTACAGGCCGCCCAGCACCGGGAAGACGGCGGCGAGCGCGGACACGATCAGCGCCTGTCCCGCGGAAGGCTCACCCAGGCCCCGCAGGAGCACCTCCCGCACCTGACCGGTGTCCATCAGCAGGCCGAGCAACGCGTGCACGGCGCCACTGCTCTGCCACCAGGCGAACCACGACGCCAGTGCCAGCCAGGCGGCGACCAGCGCGGCGATCATCGCCCACCTGGTCGCGCGCCGGACCGCGGCCCAGAGGTGCGCGCACTGACCGATCCACCAGCTGACCGCCACCCCCGCCAGAGCGACGAGCACCAGGAGCTCCGGGTGCGGTGGCAGCCACTCGGTGACCGCGACCCGGTCCAGGAACAGCTCACCCACCGCGAGCCCGCAGCCGAGCCACCACCCGATCCGGGCACCCGAGGGCGCGGGCCGGGAGGTCAGCACCGCGTGCGCCACGGCGCGCCACAACGCGATCCCGACCACCCCGACGACCAGCCCAGACGACACCAGCACCAGCGACTGGCTCGCCCACCCCAGCAGACCGCTCTCGGCCAGGTAGTTCTGCAGGTACGCCAGCACCTGCCGGTTCACCAGCGTCGCGGCGACGCCGGTGAGGAACATCGGCAGGGCCCGCAGGCCGAACAGCTCCCCGGTGCCCGCCAGCGCGGCACGGCGCAGGTCCAGCCGCGGGTGCGTGCGCCACAGCTCGGTGAACGACGCGAGCCACCGCCTGGCCGGCACTGGTGCCTCGGCCTCCCAGACGCGGTCCGGCGCACCCCAGCGCGCGGCGGCGAGGTCGGCGCACACCTCGCGGCTGCGCAGCACGTCCGCGCGGGCCAGGTAGACCAGCACGACCAGCAGCACCACCAGGAGGATCCGGCGCACCTCGACCGGCTGCTCGCTCGACCACCAGGTCGGCTGGACCAGCGACGCGACCGCCCAGACCGCGTACGGCACCAGCACCGCGCCGAGGAACATCCGCCACAGCGCGGCGGTGACGTAGTGCAGGGTGACGTCGCCGTTGCGGACGTGTGCCAGCTCGTGCAGCACCACACCCCGGAAGCGCTCCGGGTCGGTGGTGGCGCGGGTCAGCAGTTCCGCGCTCAGTCTCAGCGTGGGCCGCCGGTTGCTGCCGTACACGGCCACGCCCCTGGTCGGATCCACCACCAGCCGCGGTGGTGCGGCCAGCCCCGCCGTCTCGGCCGCCTCGGCGACCAGCCGGTGCGCCGCGTGATCGTCGTCCAGTGGCTTCACCCACCGCGAACGCGTGCGCCACGCGGGAATCGCGCGGAACAGCAGAAGGGCGCCGAGCAGCACGACGACCGGCCACCCCAGCACCACCCACCACGGCGGCGGTGGCTGGTACCGGGCCATGCACTCGTTCATCGCCGAGGACTGCTGCAGCAGCACCAGTTCCACCTGGACCGCGCCCGAGTCGGGATCGGCGCCACCGGCCAGCACGCACCCCACGCCGTCCGAACCGGAGACGCCGCCGACGACGTCGCGCATCATCGCGCCGCTCGCCACGAACAGCAGCACCATCAACAGCACGAACCGCACCGTGGTGCCCGCGCCGATCACCCGTTCGTCCCCGCGCCGCGGGACCGCCCCCACCGTCACCCGAGCCAGTGTGCTGCCCGCACCGCGCGAGGAAGCGGGTTCGGCGGCAGAACACCCCAACGGATCAAGGCCTCAGGGCCGCGCGGACGATCTCCAGGGCTTCCTGCGACGACAGGCCCAGTTCCGCGGACATCGACGCGTACTGGGCCGCCGCCGCACGGACGCGCTCCCGGTTGTTGTCGCCGTTGGCGCTCACCACGGTGCCGGCGCGGCCCCTGGTTTCGACGAGGCCCGCCTCCTCCAGTTCGCGGTAGGCGCGGGCCACCGTGTTGACCGCCAGACCCAGGTCTTTCGCCAATGCCCGCACCGTGGGCAGTTTGGCGCCCACCGGCAGTTCCCGATTTGAGATGGCGTGCGCGTAGTGCACTCGCACCTGCTCGTACGGAGGCATGTCTCCTTGGTAGTCGATCTTCACCGCGTCCCGTCCTCCCCGCATGTAACTACCTCTGTGTTGACCAACGGGGGAATGCGGCTGAGGTTGCGGTCGAATCAGCGGAGATTGGTCTGGTCCGCGCCCATCTGCACGTAGAGCTTTGTGCCATTGGGCGTGTAATGACGCACGATGGGCAACGAGACGACAGTGTCTCAATTACCCTTCCGCGGCTTTCGGTGCGACGACCGTGCCGCGGGCGCGCGTCACGACGATCGGCTCAGCCAGCACGTCGGCAGCCGAAGGGCCGCGATCGGGCGCCGACCGGCACACCACGCGCGCCTCGAACTCGATCTCCCGCGAGCGTTTTCCGATGCGCACCAACGTCGCCGTGGCCTCGATGACGTCACCGGCCTGGATCGGCGCCGCGAACTCGACCGAGCTGTACCCCGCGAACAGCCCCTCGTCGGAGTCCGTGTGGATCAGCAGCTCGGTGGCGACGTCACCGAACATGCCGAGCCCGTAGGCACCGTCGACCAGGTTGCCGCCGTAGTGCGCATGCGAGTGCGGCACATAACGGCGGTGTGTCACCGAAAAACCTTCGACCAAAGCCCCGCTCACGCGGCGACCCCCTTCTTCTCCTGCACGGCGTGCACCAGGTAGCTCGCGACCTCACCCGGCGTGGTCCCGCGCGAGAACACCCTGTCGACCCCCAGCTCCGCGGCCATGAGCGGGTCGAACCGCGGGCCGCCCGCGACGAGCAGCGGCCGCCTGTCCCCCATCGCCTCCCGGAACGCCGCGGACATCTCCTGCGTGTTCAGGATGTGCGCGTCCCGTTGCGTGACGACCTGCGAGATCAGCACGGCGTCGGCCTTCTCCGCGCGGGCACGGCGAACCAGCTCGGGCACGCTCACCTGCGCGCCGAGGTTCACGACCTTCAGCTCGCGGTAGTACTCCAGGCCCTTCTCGCCCGCGAAGCCCTTGATGTTGAGGATCGCGTCGATGCCGACGGTGTGCGCGTCCGTGCCGATGCACCCGCCGACCACGACCAGCTTGCGCCGCAACACCTTCTTGAGCGTCGTGTTGACCTCGGCCGGGCTGAGCAGCGGGTACTCGCGCTCGACGACCTTGACCTCGTCCAGGTCGACGATGTGCTTCACCGAGCCGTAGACGACGAAGAACGTGAAGTTGTCGCCGACGGGATGCGAGTGGACCACCATCGCGGGGTCCACGCCCATCTTGTTCGCGAGCTGCTGCGCGGCGCCGTCCGCCTTGGGGCCGAAGGGAATCGGCAGCGTGAACGACGTCTGGATCATGCCGTCGCCGGTGGTGTCACCGTACGGCCGCACGTACCTGGTCACTGCGAGGCCTCCAGCATCTCCGAAGCCGGGTTGAAGTAGTCGTCGGCCTTCTCGACCACGCCGTCCGCACCCTTGCCCTGGTCCGCCGGGCGCTTCATCAGACCGAACGTGCCGTCGGCGATGGCGTTGAGCAGGCCGTCGTCCACGATGCGTGCCAGCAGGTCCACGGCCTCGCCGAGGACCTGGTGGGCGCGCTTGACGATCAGGCCGTCCGGTGCGGGGCGGAAGTCCTCGGCGAGGTTGCCCGCCGCGTTGAGCACGTACCGGACGTTCCGCAGGGCCAGGTCGCGGTCGGACAGGAACGGCGTCACGACCGCCTCGGTCATCATGCCGACGAGCAGAATGGACTGTCCTGTCAGGACACCCGCGAGGTTGAAGAACCCGTCCAGCAGATAGCCGTTGAACACGTCGCCGGTCATGTGCTTGGTGGGCGGCATCCACTTGAGCGGCGCGTCCGGGAAGAGCTCGCGGGCCAGCAGCGCGTGCGCGAGCTCGAGGCGGAACGAGTCCGGCACCTTCGGGTTGATCTCGAAGGCGTGGCCGAGGCCCAGCAGGTGGTCGGGCAGTCCCGCCTCGTGGGCGAAGTGCTCGTTGAGCAGCTGGCTCACCGTGACGGTGTGCGCGGCGTCGACGGCGTCCGCGGTGGTGAGGTAGTTGTCCTCGCCGGTGTTGATGATGATGCCCGCGCGGGCGTGGACCTGGCGGGAGAAGCGCTGGTCGACGAACGTGCGGATCGGGTTGATGTCGCGGAACAGGATGCCGTACATCGAGTCGTTCAACATCATGTCGAGCCGCTGGAGCCCGGCCAGGACAGCGATTTCCGGCATGCACAGCCCGGACGCGTAGTTGGTCAGCCGCACGTACCGGCCGACCTCCTTGGACACGTCGTCCAGGGCCGCGCGCATGATGCGGAAGTTCTCCTGCGTGGCGTAGGTGCCCGCGAACCCGTGGTGCGTGGCGCCTTCCGGCACGTAGTCGAGCAGGCTCTGGCCGGTCGACCGGATCACCGCGATGACGTCGGCGCCCGCCCGTGCCGCGTTCTGGGCCTGCACGACGTCTTCGTCGATGTCGCCGGTCGCGACGATCAGGTAGATCCACGGCCGCTGCGCCGGGTCGCCCAGCTTGGCGACGAGCTTGTCGCGCTGGGCCCGGTTGCGGTCGACGGTCCTGATGCCCTTGGCGACCGCGGACGTGGCGGCCTTCTTCGCGGCCGTCAGTTCCTTGCCGGTGGGGATCCTGAACTGGATCTGTCCCGCCGCCGCGGCCTCCGCGAGCTCGGTGAGGGTGCCGAGGTCGTGCTGCTTGAGCGCGTGGAACGCCGGCAGCACCACGCCGTGCTCCAGCCCGCACTGCTCGCGGACCGTGTCGATCACGCGGTTGACCCACGGCACGTCACCGGCGCGGTGGGTGGAGTCCGCGCCGGTGATGCCGGCCAGGCGAAGCGTGGCGCGCTCGACGGCGACGGTGGTGTGCGCCTTCGCGATGGACACCACCGGTTCGGCCGCCCGCGCCGCCAGTTCGCGCGCGGTGGCGACCACTTCCGGGTCGAGGTCGAGCAACGCCATGAAGTCACTTCCTTTCGTAGATAGTCCGGCCGTTCAGCACAGTTCGCACGCAGACGGGCGCGGGCCCGGTCAGGTCGGGCAGTCCGGGCACGCCGGAACGCGGGTCGAGCGACCACCGCTGCACCCGCGAGTCGCTCCCGGCGACGACGAGGTCACCGGTCTCCCACACCGCGTACGTCGCGGGCGCACCGGGCTGCAGCGTGCCGGTCAGTCCGTCGTCCACGCCCGCCGCACGCCAGCCGCCACGTGTGTGGGCGGTGAAGGCAGCCCGTGGCGAGATGCCGTGGCCCTCGGTCTTGTGGTGCACCGCGGCGCGCACGGCAGCCCACGGATCGATGGCCGTCACGGGCGTGTCCGAACCGAACGCGAGCACCACGCCCGCCGCCGCGAGCCGGGAAAAGGGGTTCAACCCCACTCCGCGTTGGGCACCGAGGCGCTGCGCGTACATGCCGGTCGGGCCGCCCCACTCGGCGTCGAACAGGGGCTGCACGGAGGCGATGACGCCCCACCCGGCCAGCAGCTCGGCCTGCTCGGCGGTGACCATCTCGACGTGTTCGAGGCGGTGCCGCGCGGACGCCAGCGCGGGCGTGCCGAGGCTCTTCTCGGCGATCGAGAAGCCCTCGACGACCGCGGCCATGCCGGCGTCGCCGATCACGTGGAAGCCCGCCTGCACGCCCAGTTCCGCGCACTTGACCAGGTGGTCGGCGATCTGCTGAGCGGTCAGGTAGAGCGCGCCGCACGTGTCCGCGTCGGCGTAGGGCTCGACCAGCGCGGCGGTGCGGGAGCCGAGCGCGCCGTCGACGAAGTGGTCACCGGCCAGGCCGCGCACCGGAACGCCCGGCAGCTCGTGGGCACCCCAGTAGGCGACGACCTCGGGGCCCTCGTCGTGCCGGAGCAGCTCGCGCAGGTCGTCCTCGCCGGAGATGTCCGGACCGGCGCACTCGTGCACGGACGCGATGCCCATCGACGCGGCGTGACGCAGGAACGCCAGTTGGGCGGCCTGGCGCTGTTCCGGCGTGATGACGGCTTTGGCCGTGCGACGCACGTGGTGGTGGGCCGCACGCGAAAGAGGGCCGTCCTCGGAGAAGCCGTCAGACGTGCGGGCCTCGTCGGTGATCAGGTTTGACGAGACGAGGGCCGAATGCACGTCGATGCGCGACAGGTAGACGGTCTTGCCCTGAGCCGCCTCGTCGATCTCCGCGCGCGTCGGCGGCCGGTTCTCCGCCCAGCGGGTCTCGTCCCAGCCGTGCCCCCACACCAGCGGCCCCTCTGCGGAGCGGACCTGCTGGAGCAGATCGTCCACCGAGGACGTCCGGGTCAGGTCGAGGCCGGTCAACAGCAGTCCGGCGCTCGTGGCGTGCACGTGGGCGTCGACGAACGCGGGCGCGACGAAGGCACCGTTCAGCTCGACGACCTCGGCGCCGGGGTGCAGCGCGCGGCCGACCGAGTCCTGTCCGATCCACACGACGACGCCGTCCGTGACGGCCATGGCGGTGGCATCCGGTGCGTAGATGCGGCCACCGACCAGAAGTTGCGTACTCACGTCACGCAGTCTGCCGTTGCTCGAACAGCGCCCGCACACCCGGTTGGGTCCTGATCAGGTCCAACGCGAAAGCGGCGTGACCGGGCACATACCCGTTGCCGACCAGCATCTCGACGTCCGCCGCCAGACCCTCCGCGCCGAGTGCCGCCGCGCTGAAGGAAGTCGCCATGGAGAAGAAGATCACGGTGCCGCCGTCCGCCGTCGCGAGGATGGCGCCGTGCTCGCACCCCGGCACGTCCACACACACGACCGTGACATCGACCTGCTTGCCGACCGCCTCGGCCACGGCGACGGGGTTGCGTGCGTCCGCGATGACGACCTCGTCCGCGAGGCCCGCCGCACGGACCTGCGCCGCCTCACGCTCCGTCGGCACCAACGCCACGAGGCGCGACGCACCGGCCTGACGCGCAGCCGCGAGAGAGAGCGAACCGGACTTGCCGCCACCGCCGAGCACCAGCACGGACCCGCCGGGGTGCTTGCGCACGACACGGTCGGTCAACGCCGGAGCACCGCACACGTCCAAAACGGACAGCGCCAGCTCGTTCGGCAGGTCGTCCGGCAGCACGGCCGCGATGGAGCGACCGAACAGCACCGCGGTCCCACGGCACGGCACCTGCTCGTCCTCGCCGTCCCAGTCCTGCAGGCCGTCGTTGATCTTCAACGGCGTCAGCGTGAGGCTGACCAGCGTGGCGATCCGGTCGCCCGCCTTCAGCCCGAGCGGCGACTCCGGCCCGACCTCCAGCACCGTGCCGAGCAGCATGCCGCCCGATCCGGTGACCGGGTTCTGCATCTTGCCGCGCTCGGCGACGATGTCCAGCACGGCCTGCCGCACCGCGGCGCCACTGCCGTGCTGCTCCCTGAGCTGCCGGAACGAGGCGGCGTCCAGGTTGAGCCGCTCGACCGCGACGATCACCTCGTCGGCGGCGGGCACCGGTTCCGCGTCGAGCCGCCACGCCTGCTGCGGCAGGACGCCCTGAGGCTCGACGACGCGGTGCAGTCCGTACGCGCTCACCTGAAAATCCTTCGGTCGACGACGCTGTCTCGACAATATCTTCACGTAGCGCGTAAAGATCCCGCAAGCTTCACTCTGAAACCAGTCGGAACCACCTGCAGTCGTACGGGTCCAGCTCCAGCTGCGGCAGGCACGGGTCACCGGTCAGGACGTCGGTCAGGGACCCGTCCACGTCCAGCCGCACCGACAGCGGACGGCCGGCGAAGTTGTGCACGGCGATGACGGTGCCACCGTCGCAGTCGGCGCGATGGGCGAGCACGCACGGGTCGCCCACGTCGAGGACCTGGAAGGTGCCCCACGCCAGCTCGGGACACTCGCGGTAGGCCTCGATCAGCCGCCGCATCCAGGACAGCAGCGAGTCCGGCGCGTGACGTTGCCGGGCCGCCGCCTCCCAGTCCATCGGCACCCGCACCGCGAGCCGGCCTTCCAGCGACAGGTCCTCGACCAGGCCGATCTCCTCGCCGTAGAACAGCACCGGCGTGCCCGGCAGCGCGAACAGCAGGCTGTAGACCATGCGGATGCGGCGGTAGTCGTCGCCCAGCATCGACGGCAGGCGACGGCGCAGGCCACGGCCGTAGAGCTGGTGCTCAGGTTCGGGACCGAACGCGGCGAAGACCTCGGACCGCTCGTCCTCGGGCAGCTTGTCCAGGGTCAGCTCGTCGTGGTTGCGCACGAACGTCGCCCAGTGCCCGTCGCGCGGCGGCTGCGGACGTTCCTGCAGCGCCTTGACCAGCGGGCCGCTCGACCGCCGCGCCAGCGCCAGGTACATCGCCTGCATGCCCACGAAGTCGAAGCACATGGTCAGCTCGTCGCCGACGCCCTGGCCGAAGTAGGCCATCGTGTCCTTGTACGGCAGGTTCACCTCGCCCAGCAGGACGCTGTCGCCGTTGCGGCGGTTCATGAACGCGCGCAGGTCGGTGAGGTAGTCGTGCGGGTCGGGCAGCGCCAGGGCGTCCAGGCGGTCGGTGTGTTCGAGCAGGAACGGGACGGCGTCGACGCGGAAGCCGCTCAGCCCGAGCTCCATCCAGAAGCCCATGATCCGCGCGATCTCGTCGCGCACCTCGGGGTTGGAGACGTTGAGGTCGGGCTGGTGCTTGTAGAAGCGGTGCAGGTAGTACTTGCCGACCTGCTCCGAGTACTCCCAGAGGCTGTTCTCCTCGTCCGGGAACGTGATGCCCTGCGGGCCGTCGGCGGGCGGCTCGTCGGCCCACACGTACCAGTCGCGCTTGTCCGGGTCGTGGAACCACGGGTGCTGGTCGGAGGTGTGGTTGACGACGAGGTCGGCGATCACGCGCAGGCCCCGGTCGCGGGCGGCGCGGACGAACTCCACGAAGTCGCCGAGCGAGCCCAGCCGCGGGTCGACCGAGTAGTAGTCGGTGATGTCGTAGCCGTCGTCGCGTTCGGCCGTCGGGTAGAACGGCATCAGCCACAGACACGTGACGCCGAGCTCGTGCAGGTGGTCGATGCGCTCGGTCAGGCCGCGGAAGCCGTTGTCGGAGAACGTCTCCGGGTCCAGGCAGTACAGGACGGCGTTCTTCCACCAGACGTCGGACGTGCGGATCATCTCGTCACCTCCGGAAGCACGTGCTCGCCGAACGCGTCGACGAACGGGATCAGGTCCTGGCCGACGTGGTGCAGGTAGATCTCCTCGAAACCGAGTGAGGCGTAGGTGTGCAGGTTCTCGATGTGCCACTTCAGGTCCGACGACACGTCGACGACCTTCGCCACGTCGTCCGGCGTGACGTTCTCGGCGACGACGTCGAAGTGCTCGGCCAGCTCCAGGTCCCAGCAGACCGGCGGGCGGAACACGTTGGTGCGCCACTGCTCGTGCGCGATCTTGAGCGCGGTGTCCTGGTCGGAGGCCCAGCTCAGGTGCACCTGGAGGTGGAGCTTGCCGCGGCCGCCCGCGTCGCGGTAGGCGTCAACGAGCGAGTGCAACCGTTCAGGAGGCGCGTTGACGGTGATCAGGCCGTCCGCCCACGTGGCGCACCAACGCGCGGTCTCCGGGCTGACGGCGGCGCCGATCAGGTGCGGGGGTTCGTCCGGCAGGGTCCACAGCCGGGCGCGGTCGACCGTGACCAGGCCGTCGTGGCTGACCTCCTCGCCGTTGAGGAGTGCGCGGATCACGTCCACGCACTCGCGCAACCGGGCGGCGCGGACGTCCTTGCGCGGCCAGCCGTCGCCGGTGATGTGCTCGTTGCTGGCCTCGCCCGTGCCCAGCGCGGCCCAGAACCGGCCGGGGAACATCGCGGCGAGCGTGCCGATCGCCTGAGCGGTGATCGCCGGGTGGTAGCGCTGGCCGGGCGCCGTGACCACGCCGAACGGCAGCGACGTCGCCTGCAGCGCGGCGCCGAGCCAGGACCAGGCGAACCCGGAGTGGCCCTGGCGCGAACTCCACGGTGAGAAGTGGTCGGAGCTCATCGCGGCGGCGAACCCGGCGTCCTCGGCCCTGCGCACGGCGGTGAGCAGGCCGTTGGGGTGGATCTGCTCGTGCGAAGCGTGGATGCCGTAAACGGTCATGCGCCTTCAGGTACCCCGCACAACACACGAGCGAACTTTCCTCGCTGAACCGTTGAACCGATCCCGAACGGCATCCGTGTGGATGTCAGCACCCTCGCAGCGGAGGAGAACGGCGATGTTCAACGAGACCCGGATCGGCACCGCCACCGTCGTCGAGTTCATCCGGCCGGACGGCACGGTCGAGCCGATGAACGTCGACCTCCATTACCGTTCGGACGATCCGCACGCCGTCACGCTGCGGTTCCACACCAGCGACCAGGAGTCGACGTGGCTGGTCGGCCGCGAACTCCTGTCCGACGGCCTGCTGGCGCCGGCGGGCCTCGGCGACGTGCGGCTGCGACCCGACCACGACGACGTTCTCGTGCTGGACCTCTTCACCGAGGACTCGCACGCGGTGTTCCACCTGCCCGCCACCGATCTGCGCCGGTTCCTGGAGTCGACCTACGCGGCCGTGCCTGCCGGGCGTGAGGTCGTCGACTTCGACCTGCTGCTGAAGGACCTGCTCGCCTGAGCAGACAGCCGGAAGTCGGGTCCGCAACTCGCCGTCTGGTGGGGTGGATGAAGGGCGCCTTCATCCACCCCAGGTGGAGGAAGGCGCCCTTCATCCACGTAACTGCCCGGTAGACGGGGGCGCGGACAAGACCGCCGGCAAGCCGCTCAAAGCCGCAGGCCCAGCACCAGCTTGTCCGCGGAGTCGATCACGCGGAAGCCGAGGTGTTCCCAGAAGCCGATGCCTTGCTTGTTGTGGTGCCGCACATGCACATGAACGCCCTTCTCCAGACGTTCGAGCACGGCGCGGACGAGCTTGCCGCCGAGCCCCTTGCCCTGCGCGCGGGGCAGCAGGTTCGCGTGCATGTGCGCCGGATAGTCCAGCGCCAGCAGCGGATTCACCCGCACCGGCTCGTGGATGTGCCGCACGACCCGGTTCGCCTTGGGCGTCAACGGATAACGGAGGCGCAGGTCAGGCCACCAATCGCGTTCCATCCGCTCCTCGAAGGCCTCGCTGTCGGCGGCCGCGATCGCGTACCCGCAGACACCTTCGTCGTCCTCCGCGACAAACGCGAGATCCGGCGCGAACGCCACATACGGACCGACGTACGCGTGACCGAGCAGACGCGGGTCATCGAACAGATGGCGCGCGCCCAGCCCACCGTTGCCGGTGTCCAGGCAGATGTCGTACAGCGCGTCCAGGTCAGCGGGCCGGTACGCGCGGATCACGTCAGCTCGCGCCGATCCGTGACCACCACGTGGTCGACGTCCACGACCTCGCCCTCGACGACCTGACCGGGCCCGAAGCGCCGCTCGTGCTCGAACTTCAGCGCCGCCGCCTCGGCCCTGCGCGCGATCCGCCGGCTCACCAGCCTGCGCGTGGGCGGGAAGAGCAGGAACAACGCGGCCACGTCGCTGATGAACCCGGGCACCATGATCAGCACACCGGCGGCCGCGATGAGCACGCCGTCCGCCATCTCCTGGTGCGGCTGCCGCCGCTTCCACACGGCCTCGGAGAACGCGGCCATCGTCTGCGCCCCCTGCCGCCGCACCAGCTGCAACCCGACCAGGGTGCCGACCAGCAGCAGCGCGATCATCCACAGCCCGCCGATGGCGTTGCCAACGGCGATCATGACCGCGATCTCGGCGAACATCCCCACGAGCACCAGGGCGAAGACAGGCATACCCGGACAACGCGCGAGCCGCCCGAATTGCTCCCGCACCGCCCTCCACCAGGCCTCAAGCAGAAATATTTACGGCAAGCTAGCGGTATGACAGGATATCTTTACGCGACCTCGACGCAGAGGAGTACGGATGACTGCGCTGCACGACGCCCCCACGGCGTTGGAACGGCTGGACCGCCAGCCGTACACGTACGTGCGCCGTGAGCTGGTCGAGCCCGACTGGCGGCGCTTCCCGGGCTGGTCCCACGTGACCGAGGCGCAGTGGCGCGACGCCCAGTGGCAGCGGGTGAACTGCGTGAAGAACGTCAAGCAGCTCCGCAAGGTCACCGGCGACCTGCTGACCGAGAAGTTCTACGACGACCTGGCCGCGGACCAGGAAACCTTCGCGACCATGTCGATGCTGATCCCGCCGCAGATGCTCAACACCATGGCGGTCGACGCGGCACCTTCCGACTTCACCGACGCCTTCCTCGCCGACCCGGTCCGCCGCTACATGCTCCCGGTCCGCTCGGACCGGGACCCGCAGTGGCCGTCGCACCCGCACTCCCAGCGCGACTCGCTGCACGAGGCCGAGATGTGGGTCGTCGAGGGGTTGACCCACCGCTACCCGACCAAGGTCCTCGCCGAAATGGTGTCGACCTGCCCGCAGTACTGCGGGCACTGCACCCGCATGGACCTGGTCGGCAACTCCACGCCGTTGATCGACAAGCACAAGCTCTCGCTGAAGCCGGTCGACCGCCAGGACCAGATGATCGACTATCTGAAGAAGACGCCAGGCGTGCGCGACGTCGTCGTCTCCGGCGGTGACGTGGCCAACGTGCCGTGGCCGCAACTCGAGTCGTTCCTCATGCGCCTGCTCGACATCGAAACCGTGCGCGACATCCGCCTCGCCACCAAAGCCCTGGCCGGCCTCCCCCAGCACTGGATCCAGCCACGCGTCGTAGAAGGCCTGGAACGAGTGGCCCGCACCGCCTCCCGCCGCGGCGTCAACCTCGCCATCCACACCCACGTGAACCACGCCCAGTCCGTGACCCCCCTCGTCGCCGAGGCCGCGCGCACCGCGCTGGAAGTCGGCGTACGGGACGTGCGCAACCAGGGCGTCCTGATGAAGGGCGTCAACGCGACCCCGGACGACCTGCTGGACCTTTGCTTTGCGCTGCAAGGGGAAGCGAACATCCTGCCGTACTACTTCTACATGTGCGACATGATCCCCAACGCCGAGCACTGGCGGGTGGCGGTGTGGGAGGCGCAGGAACTGCAGCACGCGATCATGGGCTACCTGCCTGGGTACGCGACGCCACGCATCGTGTGCGACGTTCCGTACGTCGGGAAGCGGTGGGTGCACCAGCTCGCCGAATACGACCGTGAGCTCGGGATTTCCTACTGGACCAAGAACTACCGGACCGGGATCGAGCTCGAAGACCCGGAGGCACTGGACCGCCGGTACCCCTACTACGACCCGATCTCGACGCTGGGCGAGGCCGGCCAGAAGTGGTGGACCGACCAGACCTGACAGGGTCACGACGGGGTCGTTTTCGGAACATCTTCCGAAGGCGACCCCATCGGCATGTTTTGCCTGGTCAGGACCCGCAGAGTCGCATTGGGCCCAGACGTCAAACGCCCCCGGTTTCCGCAGGGGTCCACAAAGGACAGTGACGATCGTTCACATCGGACGGTCAAACTCGTGGGATCGGTCCATCGTCGGGCGGACACGCCCCAAGCTGACTCAGCCCCCTCACCTCGCAGGCGAGGCTGAGCAACGAGCGCCAAGTCTTCGGCGACGAGCTTGCCGAGTTCTTGTGGTGGCTACCGGCACGTTCGTGAACTGGTTGCCGACCTCGACTTGTGGGTTGGTCCTGGCGGGGCGGTGGCCGCGGTTGGCGCCACTCTCCTGCGATGCCGGACGCCTGCAACGACTGACGTGCTTGTGGCGATTTGTCTTGGTAGCGCCGCAGTCTGCCGATCGGCGCTGACTTCGACGATCGAGGAGCGCACATGGCGGAGCTGGTCGAACTGTATTCGAAGGGCATCAAGCGAAAGCTCCAGAACTACTGGCCCGCCTGGCTGCCTGGAACGCACTTCGCGATCGGCGACATCGGAGTTCTGAACGGATACCTGTTCGAGAAGGTCGGCAGTCTCCGCGAACTCGGCCTCAAGTACTACGAAGAGGTGGACGCCGACTCCAGTTCGCTGGACATCTCCTCCGGGTCCGAAGTCTCGGTTTCGTTCAAAGCGGCCGGCGAGGTCAATCCGTCGTTCGCTCATGTCGGTGCCGCCGAGGTCGGTTTGAAAGTAGAGCTCGGAAGCACGGGTGCTTTCGTCGTTCACGCACCGGAAACTTTTGAGTCGGAAATCGGAGATCGGCTGAACCTGCGCGGTCAGGTCATCGACGCGTTCAGAATGGGGCGCTGGGAGAAGGACTGGCTGGTCGTCATCCGGCTGCTGAAGGCGCCCAGTGCGACCGTGCTGATCTCGAGATCGAGCAATTCGCTGCTTGAGCTCAGCTCCAGGGTCGACCTGTCCGGTGTGGTCGCGGCCTTGGGCGCAGCGGACGCCGGTGTCACCATCAAGTACAAGAAGGGCGACACGGTGAACATGATCGGCGGCAAGAACGTGACACCGCTGTTCCAGCTCGCCCGGCTCAAGACCAGCTTCTTCTCGGAGCCGAAGCTCGAAACCAGGAGTTTGCGAGCCAGTGATCCTTCGCTGGCCGACTTGACGCCGTCACTCGTCCGAGCGGATCGAGAGCTCGAACAGTCGCTGACCTTCGAGACCCTGACCGACGGCGAGCTGACCCGGGGCTGAGGTGGAGAGGTGAACGAGAATCTCAGGGCCGAATACGAGAAGTATCTCGCTCGGCACGGGCTCAGACCGAGAAGATTGCCATCGCTGCGCACCAGGGAGGCTGCAGAGCGCGAGATGGTTCGCATCATGTACGAGGAAGCCAGGTCGCGTGACGATCCCATGGCGGAAATGATCCTGGCGAGCTATGAACGGATGCGGAAGTCCGGTCATGCCGAGACCCGGCACACGGCGACGATCATGATCGAGAGTTCGGCGGCAGAGGTGGAGGCGACGATCAGGTCGTTGCCGAAGTTCGCTGAGATGTTTCATCACGACGTCTTCGTGGGCGAGTTCCCCACCGGGTCCATCAATTGCGCGACCGTGAAGGTCGACGGTGGCTTCCTGGTGCTCGTCAACTCCGGGATGATCTCGATGTTGGGGCAGGTCGTGAACTTCCTGTGGCGTGGAGATCCGGACGACTCCGATTCGATCCGGAGCATGCAGGCAGCCGACGGCGTGGCAGAAGTGCTCGCCAGCTATCTCAGAAACGGGGACCCGTTCTACGGCCCCCGGCCGGTCAACGGCGGAATGATCGCGATAGCTGTCAAGTGCATGGTGGACGCCGCGCTGAAATTCGTCGTGGCACACGAGTACGGCCACGTTCTGTTGGGTCACCTGTCGGGAACCGCCACTGAGACGCTGCCGGTCAACACCGAGGTCGGCGCGATAGAGGCGCTTCGCAAGAGTCATGACCAGGAATTTCAGGCAGACGAAATCGGTTACGACCTGACTCTTGGCGTGGCCCGTGAAGAATTTGATCTCGCAGTGATCGATGCCGCGCGTTCGGACGATCGTGCGTTGCTTCCGGCGACCAAGCAGAAGAGTCTGATCGCTGCTCCCTTCGTTTCGCTCGCCGTCGACGTGGTGCTGGAAAAGTTCTTCGCTGAAACAGCTCCTGCCGGCAACGCTTCGAGAGTGCGCGGGACTCATCCGCCGGCTGTCGAGCGTGTGGTGCGACTGCTGAAGCAGCGTCCGAGCGAGAGCAACGATCACTGCAGTTTCATCAATCGACCGTTCATGCTCCTGCCATCGGCCGAACGGATTGTGAAACGGATGACCGATCGCCTTCTTGCCGCATCCGCTGAAACCACGGAAAGTGACAGTGGAACGCAAGAAGAGTTCGAGGCGAGCTGGCTCGACGACATCATCAGCTGTGTCGACGCGATCCGCAGCGTTGATGCCCGGACGGCCGCCCTGGTTCTGGCCGACGCGTTCGAGCGGCAACGAACGTTTCTCGAGAGAGATTCAGACGTGGTGTTGCGCGAACTGGTGAGGGCGACGCTGGGGCAAACAACGAACATCACGGAGACGCTGCTGGGCCGCCATCGACTCAGGAGAGCCCTCGATGCGGTGATACCTGACCAGCAGCCCAAAGGTCTTGAACTGGTCAGAACCGTGCTGAACGAGCAAACTCAGACCCTCGCGAGCGTTCCGGCAGAATTCAACCTCGTTGAAGCCATGATTTTCGCGTGGCAAGGCGAGCGCGCACAAGCGATGTCTTCGGTTCGAGCCGCCCTCGCCGCCGGTGTTTCGGATCCCGACGGCCGAATGGCGCGCTTCGCGTCACTGGAGACGAAGGCCTTGGAACTGGACGTGAGGCTTGACGTTCAGGAGATGCTCAGCGCCGTGGCCCTGAGGGCTGTGCGCGGTGACACGACAGCCGCTCGTGAGGTTGCCGCGCTGGTCAATGCCTACACAGAATATCTCGGCATCACCCTTGGCCCGGTCGATCAGCGCATGATCGAGACACAGCTGAGAAGGTGATCGATGAGTGACACGTGGATTCTCGATCCAGCGGTCCGTCATGTGGTGCTGTGCACGAGCGCGGAGCAGCCCGGTCTGTGGGAGCGATCCCATCGGACATGCCGGACATACCCGCGAGTGTTGATCTTTATGAAGGGCTCTTTCATCCACTCCAGGTGGATGAAAGAGCCCTTCATAAAGATCAGGCCGTGCGTCAGTTCGCGATCAAGAGCCACTGGCCAGGAGCTTCCCGACCAAGGTTGTCGCGCTGACGATTGGCGAACGCTGCGTTCCCGTACAACCGAAATGCGGCATGCGCGGACGCGTTGCCCTTGCGAAAACCGTTGGTGACCGACTTGCTCCGCTGATGTACTGATGGCCACCGTGAATCTGCTGCGTGACGGAGGTAGTAGGTGTGAGTGGCTATAACTCGCTTGCCGAGGTGTACGAGTGGCTCATCTCAGATGCAAAGCTGGCTCCGGCCGAGTTCGCCGCGTCGTTCGATGACGTCCTCAGTCTTCTGCCGCCGAATGCTCACGTCCTCGATTGTTCGTGCGGGACCGGGCAGTTGGCGGTTGGCCTCGCCGGTCTTGGCCTGCACGTTGTCGCAACTGACGCCAGCGAAGCGATGGTTCGCCGGACTGCGGAGTTGTCCGAGGAGTTCAGGACATCTGTCCGGACGGTGCGGGCGGACTGGCAAGAGTTGCCCGACCATTTCGATGACGACACCTTCGACATGGTGTTCTGCGTTGGCAACTCGCTGCACCACGCCGAGGGCGCGCGAGGCAGAGTCGCTGCTCTGGAGTCGATGTCACGGCTTCTGCGCCGTGGTGGGCGCTTGGTGCTCACCTCCCGCACGTGGGAACTCGTGAGGGCCAGAGGTTCCCGGCTGGACATCAGTGACCGACTCGTCCGCCGGAACGGTCGCGATGCCGTCGTGGTCTACCGCTGGGACATTGCGCCGAACTGGGAGGACGAGCACCACATCGAGATTGCGATCGCGCAAGTGGATACGGCTGGGTCGGTTCTTGCCCGCTCGGAACTGCTGTCGAGCTGGCCCTACCGATACGAAGAACTCGAAGTCGAGTTGCACCGGGTCGGACTCCAGCCGGAAATGAGCACGTTCAACCCTGAGGCCGAGAACTACATGGTGGTGGCGAGCAAGGTATAGACAACGGGCTCTCAGTCCGTGGCCGGACCGCGCGGTTGCGACCAGGAGGCTTGCGTCGTCTCGTTGGCATTTCCGAACCTGTTCTCTCAGTGGATCACCTGCAGTCGGTGGTCCCACGACGGTGGCAAACGACAGTTCCTGCCGTCACCCCTGGCAGCCACACCCCGAGGCGGTCTTCGCTTCGGCCACGGTGACGCCTGGGTCGACAGCCCGTTCGTCGGTTGTGCAGCAAGCGCTCACGCCACAGCACGAGTCTGCTTCCCGAGTAGGCGCGGTTGAAGTCACGGGCTTGATGTCGAGGGGCTTCACGGCGCGGACGATGGCGGAGTGCATGCCGTCGGCTGCCTCGGAGGTCGGGGTGATCTCGACATCGGCGAAGCCGGCGGCTTCCAGTCCTTCGCGGTACTCGGTGAAGGTGAGTGCGCCGGCGATGCAGCTGACGTAGGAGCCGCGTTCGGCTCGTTCAGCGGGCGTGAGGTGGTCGTCGGCGACGACGTCGGAGATGCCGACGCGGCCACCGGGGCGCAGGACGCGGAAGGTCTCGGCGAACACGGCGGGCTTGTCGACGGAGAGGTTGATGACGCAGTTGGAGATCACGACGTCGATGGTGTTGCCGGGCAACGGGATGGCTTCGATGTTGCCCTTGAGGAACTCGACGTTGGTGGCGCCGGCCTTGTCGGCGTTGGACAGGGCGAGCGCGAGCATCTCGTCGGTCATGTCCAGGCCGTAGGCCTTGCCGGTCGGGCCGACCCGGCGTGCCGAGAGCAGGACGTCGATGCCGCCGCCGGAGCCCAGGTCCAGCACCCTCTCGCCCTCGCGCAGTTCGGCGACGGCGATGGGGTTGCCGCAGCCGAGCGAGGCCGCCACCGCCTCGGCGGGCAGCTCGTCGCGCTGGGCCGCCGGGTAGAGCGTGGCGCCGAAGGTCTCGTCGACCTCGACTGCTTGCGGTCCGCAGCAGCCGCCTCCGCCCTGGGTGACGGCGGTCGCGGCTGCGGCGTAGCGGGCGCGGACGGTCTCGCGCAGGTCGGTCTGCTCGCTCATGAGCGGTCCACCTCCAGGCTGTATTGAACTCTGTCTATGCAGTGTTGCGCAGAGCCCGAAGTGCCGTCAATATTGAAATATGTCGAAGCAAGCGTCGGGCTGCTGCGAGCCGCTGTCAGAAGAGCCGTTGGCCGCAGAGGAGGCTGCCGAGCTGTCGGCGATGTTCAAGGCGCTCGGCGACCCGGTGCGTCTGCGACTGCTGTCGATGATCGCGTCACGCACCGAGGGCGGGGTGTGCGTCTGCGAGTTGACGCCCGCGTTCGAGCTGTCTCAGCCGACGATCTCGCATCACCTCAAGCTGCTGCGTCAGGCGGGTCTGGTCGACTGCGAGCGCCGGGGCACGTGGGTCTACTACTGGGTGCGTCCGGAGACCACTGACCGGATGGCCGCGATGCTGAGCAGCGTGCGCCGGCCCGTCACGGCCTGATCGACGCGGCGATCTTCGCGACCGTCGCTTTCGCGGTCGGCCCGACGCCGATGAGGGTCGCGGAGGCGGGGCCGGTCCAGCCGCCGTAGCCGAGCAGGTGCAAGCGCGGCTCGTCCACGGCGGTCGTGCCGTCGACGGCGAGGCGGCCGTCGGCGTCACGCAGTCGCAGCGGGGCGAGATGGCTCACGGCGGGACGGAACCCGGTGCACCACACCACGACGTCAGCGCCGGACAGCGCTTCGGCATCCATCGGCGTGGCGACGAGCAGTCCGTTGTCGCGGGCTTCGCGTACCGGTGGGACGGCCACGATGTCGCCGAGCTCGCTGACGCTGCCGTGCCGGGTGGCGATGTCGAACAGCGCTTTGCCGTCGATCTCGTCCGGCATGTACCGCGGTGGCCGGCGGGTCGTCCAGGTCAGGTCGGCGTGCGGCACCAGGTCCGCGGCGATCTGAGCGCCGGAGTTGCCGCCGCCGACCACCACGACCTTCCGGCCGGCGAACTCGAGTGGGTCGCGGTAGTCGACGGTGTGCAGCTGAAGACCGGGCAGGTCCATCAACGGACGGAAGGGCCGCCACCAGGTTCCGGTCGCGCTGATGACGTGCCGCGCCGACCAGGTTCCGGAGTCGGTGTGCACCAGCAGCCGATCACCGTCGCGCGTCACCGACGACGCCCGGACTGGCCGTTGAACGGGGATGTCGTAGCGCTTCTCGTAGGCGGCGAGGTAGTCGGCCACATGCTGCGCGGTCGGGTATCCGTCCGGAAAGGACGGCATCGGCCAGCCGGGCAGCGAGCTGTGGCGGGTGACGGAGAACAGGCGCAGCGAGTTCCACATCAGCGGCCACGCCCCGCCCGGCACGGGTTGCGCGTCCAGCACCACGTGGTCGATTCCAGCGCGGCGCAGGTAGAAGGCGGCGGCCAAACCTGCCTGGCCGCCGCCGATCACGACGACGTCAGAGCTGAGCACGTGCTACCCAGCGGCGCCGGAGCCACAGGCTGACGTAGACGAGGGCGACGAGCACCGGCACCTCGATCAACGGGCCGACGACACCGGCGAGCGCTTGGCCGGAGGTCACGCCGAACACGCCGATCGCGACGGCGATGGCGAGCTCGAAGTTGTTGCCCGCCGCGGTGAACGCCAGCGTGGTGGTGCGCTCGTAGGAGAGTCCGGACGCCTTGCCCAGCGCGTAGGAACCGGCCCACATGATGGTGAAGTAGACCAGCAGCGGAACGGCGATGCGGGCGACGTCGAGCGGCCGGTTGGTGATGGTCTCACCCTGCAACGCGAACAAGATGACGATCGTGAACAGCAAGCCGTACAAGGCGATCGGGCCGACGCCGGGCAGGAACCTCGACTCGTACCAGTCCCGCCCTCGGGACCGCTCGCCCAGCTTGCGACTGAGGTAGCCGGCCAGCAATGGGATGCCGAGGAAGATGAGGACGGACTTGGCGATCTCCCACGCGGAGAAGCCGACCGACGCGGTGTCGAGGCCGAGCCGGCCGGGCAGCAGGTCGAGGTAGAACCAGCCGAGCACGCCGAACATGACGACCTGGAACACGGAGTTGAGCGCGACGAGGACCGCGGCGGCTTCGCGGTCGCCGCAGGCGAGGTCGTTCCAGATGACGACCATGGCGATGCAGCGGGCGAGGCCGACGATGATCAGGCCGGTGCGGTACTCGGGCAGGTCGGCCAGGAAGATCCAGGCCAGCGCGAACATCAGCGCGGGACCGAGAGCCCAGTTGAGCACCAGCGAGAGCAGCATGGTGCGGCGATCACGGGTGACGGTGTCGAGCTTGTCGTAGCGGACCTTCGCGAGCACCGGGTACATCATCAGCAGCAGGCCGAGCGCGATGGGCAGCGACACCTCACCGATCTTGACCGCGTCCAGCACGCCCTGCAGGCCGGGGACGAACCGGCCGAGCATCAGGCCGGCGACCATGGCGACGCCGATCCACACCGGCAGCAGCCTGTCCAGGAAGGACAGTCGGTGCAGCACGTCCGGTGCCGCGGTTTCGGTGGTGCTCAACGGGTTCTCCTCGGTGTGGGCAGGCGTCATCACCCGATGGCGGCCATCGGCGCGAGGTGTTGTCAGGTCAGTCACAGCAGGCGCTGGTGTCGCGCAGCGGCCCTCCCGGCGCCAGCACCGCGGCGAGGGCGTCGATGGCGGCGTTGTCGATGCGGTACCAGCTCCAGGTGCCGCGGCGTTCCCGGCTGAGCACGCCGGCGTTGACGAGGATCTTGAGGTGATGACTCAGCGAGGACTGCGGCATGTCGAACTGGTCGGCGAGGTCGCAGAAGCACGCCTCCTGCCCCTCGGTCCGGCGCACGAGGCCGACCAGCTCGACGCGGATCGGGTCGCCGAGCGCCTTGAACAGGCGGGCGGCGGTCGCCGAGTCGAGCAGGGTCTGGTCCGGGCTGGTCATGGCGATGACCATAGCCGCTTGGATTGACAAAAGTCGATACACGGGGGTGTGATATGCATCGACGAACTTCGGTCCAAGGAGATCTGATGTCCCGCACCCGCGGACTTCCCCAGCACGAGCTCACCGCCCAGCTGCTCCGGATCACCGACGAACTCTCCGACCGCTTCCACGGGCGCGTTCAGCCGCGAGACCGTCGCCGAGGTCGTGGACGAGACCTACGACCTGCTCGCCGAGAACGCCACGGTCACCACCTGCCTGCCGATCCTGACCGCGCGGTTCGCCAAGCAGAGGCCCACCGGCCAGGGCCGCGCTGACGGCCTGACCACCATCACCGTGCCGCAGGTGCTGTTCATCTGCGTGCACAACGCCGGCCGCTCCCAGATCGCCGCCGCGCCGCTCGCACACCACGCGTTCGGCAAGGTGTCCGTGCGCTCGGCGGGCAGCAAGCCGACCGGCACCACCGACGCGCCGGCCGAGCTCGGCGTCGAGCTGACCGAGGCGTTCCCCAAGCCGCTGACCGATGAGGTCGTGCGGGCCGCCGACGTGGTGGTCACCGTGCGCGACATCCGCGGCGACATCGACCGCCGGGTGCGCGGCCTGCTGTCCGAACTTCTCCAGGGCTGAGACGCCACCCCGCTGTTCACCTGGATCACGCATGATGAGAACCACCGCGACAAGGAGATGACCGTGTCCAAGACGCCCGAGGTGCTGTTCGTCTGCGTGCACAACGCGGGCCGCTCCCAGATGGCCGCAGCACTGCTGCAGCACTACGGACTGGGCCGCATCGCCGTCCGCTCAGCGGGATCCGCGCCCGCGGAGAAGGTGAACCCGGCCGCCGCGGAGGCGCTGGCCGAATGGGGTCTCGACATCACCGCCGAGGTGCCCTCGAAACTCACGACCGAGGACGTCGAGGCCTCCGACGTGGTGATCACCATGGGCTGCGGCGACACCTGCCCGGTGTTCCCCGGCAAGCGCTACCTGGACTGGCAGCTCGACGACCCGGCCGGCCAGGGCATCGACGCAGTGCGGCCGATCCGCGACGAGATCGACCGCCGCGTCCGCGGCCTGGTCGCCGAACTGCTCGGCTAACGCGGCACGCTGGCGGTCGACAGCACGCCCGCCAGCACCCCGATCAGGCCGAGCACGACGAACACCGCCGGGAAGCCACCGAGCACCGCCGCCAGGGCGCTGCCCGCCCACGGTGCGACCGCGGCTGTAAGCATGACCGGTGCGATGAGCAGACCGTTGAGCTGTCCGTAGTGGACCGGGCCCCACCGGTCGGTGATCGCGGTCGCCTGCACCAACGTGAAGATCCCGCGCGCAACGCCCGCGAGGACCGAGCCGGTGATCAGCAGCAGGGCCGGGCCGGGCACGACGCCCAGCAAGGTCGTCACGACCGCGCTGATCAAGAGGATCAGCAGGGTGCGGGTGCGCACCGACGTGTTCGCGGCCAGCCGGGCGTAGCCGAGCCGGCCGAGCACCTGGCCGACGCCGCCCAGACCGAGCGCGATCGCGGCGGCCGAGGTCGTCATGCCGCGTTCGGTCAGCAACGGGACCAGGTTGATCACCACGGCGTACACGCTGAACGCGGCCAGGCTCATCGCGACCACGAGCACCAGGAACGGCCTGCTCCGCGCCACCGCCGATGGCGCGTGAACGGCTTCGTGCTCGATCGCCGGCCACGGCAACCGCAAACCCCACAGGTGCAGCGGAATCGTCGTGACAGCGAGGAACCCGGCCAGCACGAGGTAGGTACCGCGCCAGTCCAGGCGGTCGTTGAGCACGGCGGTCAGCGGCGCGAACACGGTGCTGGCCAGCCCGGCCACCAGGGTCAGTGCGGTCAGCGCGGACACCCGGCGCGGCCCGTACCAGCGGGTCAGCGCGGCGAACGCGGGCGCGTAGAAGACCCCGGCCATCGCGGCACCAGCGAGCAGCCACGCGGCGGTGAACCACACCAACGAGTCCGCGGTCGCCAGCCCGACGAGGGCGAGCACCGCGACGACGGAGCCGGTGGTCATGACGGCGCGCGGGCCGTGCCGGTCGAGCAGCTTGCCCACCGGGATGCCCACCAGGCCCGCGACGATCTGGCTCGCGGAGAACCCGGCCGTGATCGCCGCGTACGACCACCCGGTCCGCGAGCTGATGGTCGGCAGCAGCACGGGGAAGGCGTAGTAGAGCACACCCCAGCTGATGATCTCGGTGGCGCACAAGACGATCAGCACACGGCGCAGTCCGGCACCGGTGCCGGGCTGCGCCGTCGTGTCAGCGTGCACTGGGCGCAAGACCGATCGTCACGTCAACTGCCTCTGGTGCACCGCAGCAGCCGCCGCTGTTCTTCTGCTCCGAGGGAGCGTCGAACACGCCCGCACCCCCGCAGACTCCTGTCTCCGGCAGCACGAGCTCCACCCGCCCCGCCGACTCGTGATCACCGGCGATGGCGGCGACGACGGAGCGGACCTGCTCGTAGCCGGTGAGCGCGAGGAACGTCGGTGCGCGGCCGTAGCTCTTCATGCCCACCAGGTAAACACCCGGCTCGGGGTGGCGCAGCTCGTTCTCGCCATGCGGGTAGACGGTGCCGCAGGAGTGGACGTTCGGGTCGATCAACGGCGCGAGTTTCGCCGGTGCCTGCAGCACCGGGTCCAGGTCCAGGCGGATCTCCGACAGCCACGACAGGTCCGGCCGGAATCCGGTCAGCACCACGACTTCGTCGATGCCCTCGACGCGGTGGCCGTCGAACGACTCCAGGATGAGCTTGCCGTCCTCGCCACGCTCGACCGCGGCCGTGCGGAACCCCGTGACGGTCTCGATGTGACCGGCCTCGGCCGCCCGCTTCGCCCGCAGCCCCAACGCTCCGCGCGCGGGCAGTTGGTCTGCCTCACCGCCGCCGAAGACGTTCCCGACGGCACCTCGCCGCAGCAACCACACGATCTTCGTGCCCGGCTCCTGCTCGGCCAGGTCCGCAAGCGCGACCAGCGCGGTGAGCGCCGAGTGCCCGCTGCCCGCGACGGCG
Organism: Lentzea sp. NPDC004782; assembly: GCF_040609115.1. NCBI lineage: Bacteria > Bacillati > Actinomycetota > Actinomycetes > Pseudonocardiales > Pseudonocardiaceae > Lentzea > Lentzea sp. NPDC004782. The sequence goes on along the minus strand of NZ_JBEXJN010000007.1, from coordinate 1,632 downwards.
ATCCGCTTGCCCGCGTACCGACCGCGCTCAGCCGCCAGGTCCGGCACCCGGTAGTTGATCTGCGCGGCCGCCGCCTTCTCCCCCGCCGCAGGCAGCCCGTCTCCGCCAAGCGGATTGGGCGATCCCCACGTGCCAGAGGCGTCGATCACCGCGCGGGCGGTGATCCGTTCCCCGCTCTGCAGGTGCACGGTCAGCGGCTCGTCCTCACGGCCCGCGTCGACAACCCGGTCCCGGCCGCGCCGCGCGACACCGACCACGCGCACCCCGAACCGCACCCGGTCTCCAAGTGCCTCGGCCAGCGGCGTCAGGTAGAGGTCGGCCCACTCCGCGCCGGTCGGGTAGCGGTCGCCGTCCGGGCGCACCCACCCGGTTCTGGCCAGCAGTCGCCCGGCCGCCGGGTCGACCAGCTCGCTCCAGCGCGAGAACAGCCGCACGTGATTCCACTGCGACACGGCCGCACCGGCCCGGTCGCCCGCCTCCAGCACGAGCACCCGCTCGCCTCGCTCGACCAGATGGGCCGCCGCGGACAAACCCGCAGGTCCGGCACCGACCACGACGACTGGCAACTCGCTCACCACACACCCCTTGTATCGAAGTTTCTCGAATCAGCACCAGGGACTGTATCGACCGCGATCGATTGACGCAACCATCGATTTGCGTCGATACTTCACGGCATGACGACCACAGCGGCCTCCCCAGCCGCGCTGCCCGCCGACGACGCCGCGACCTGCGCGGGATGGTTCGCGTGCCTGGCCGAGCCGACCCGAGTGCGGCTGCTGCACGCCGTCGCCACCTCGGGCCGCACGATGACCGTGGGCGAGCTGACCGAACTGCTCGTCATCAGCCAGTCCACCTGCTCACACCACGTGCGCAAGCTGGCCGAGGTCGGCTTCGTGCGGGTGCACAAGGAAGGCACCGCCACCCGCGTCAGCGTGAACCCGTCGTGCCGCACCGGCCTGCCGCACGCCGCCGAGGTTGTCATGGGCGTGCTCGCACCCCGCCCGTGCTGCCCGGAGAACCTGCCGCTCGACGTGACCGTCCGCGCGATGCGCGGCGAGGACTGGACCGCCGTGCGCCATATCTACACCGAGGGCATCGCCACCGGCGACGCGACGTTCGAAACCGAAGTCCCCCAACGCAGAGCGCTTGACGCCAAGTGGCTGCGCGACCACCGCTGGATCGCCGAGATCGACGGCACGGTGGCGGGCTGGGCGGCCGCCGCACCGGTGTCCACACGGGACTGCTACGCGGGTGTCGCAGAGCACTCCGTCTACGTCGCCGCCGACTTCCGCGGCCGAGGTGTCGGCAAGGCGTTGCTGCACAAGCTGGTCACCGCCGCCGACGCCGCAGGCCTGTGGACGTTGCAGACCTCGATCTTCCCCGAGAACCGCGCCAGCCTCGCCCTGCACCACTCCGCGGGCTTCCGCACGCTCGGCGTCCGCGAACGCATCGCCCAGCACCACGGCGTGTGGCGCGACACCGTGTTCCTCGAACGCCGGGCAACCAACTGAGCAGGTAGCCAGAAGTCGTGTTCGCGACTCGCCGTCTGGTGAGGTGGATGAAGGGCGCCTTCCTCCACCTGACGTGGATGAAGGCGCCCTTCATCCACCTAACTGGCCGGCCGGGCGAGTT